>CAZOYV010000057.1:0-34007 GCA_964584075.1 uncultured Rickettsiales bacterium
GTTCGACGAGTCCGACGGCGACGGGGACGGCTGGCGCATCTGCGAGAACGACTGCGACGACGGGGACGCGGCGCTGAACCTCGACGACGCCGACGGCGACGGGGTCGACACCTGCAGCGGCGACTGCGACGACACCGAGCCGCTGGCCTACCCCGGCAACGCCGAGGTCGAGTGCGACACCATCGACAACGACTGCGACCCGGCCACCGAGGACGATCCCGACGCCGACGGCGACGGGGTCACGGTGTGCGACGGGGACTGCGACGACACCGACGACGCGGTCGCGCCGGGCCTGCCCGAGACCCAGTGCGACGGGGTCGACAACGACTGCGACCCGGCCACCGAGGACGACCCCGACGCGGACGGCGACGGGGTGTCGGTCTGCGCCGGGGACTGCGACGACACCGACGACCAGGTCAGCCCCGACCTCGCCGAGGTCGAGTGCGACGGGCTGGACAACGACTGCGACCCGGCCACCGAGGACGCGCCCGACGCCGACGCCGACGGCTACACCACGTGCCAGGGCGACTGCGACGACGCCAACGACGCGGTCAACCCGGGGCTGGGCGAGACGACCTGCGACGGGCTGGACAACGACTGCGACCCGGCGACCCCCGACGACGAGGACGCCGACGGCGACGGCGACAGCCTGTGCGACGGGGACTGCGACGACGACGACGCCTCGCTCAACCTCGCGGACGGAGACGGCGACGGGTTCAGCAGCTGCACCGGCGACTGCGACGACGCGCTCGCGGGGATCAACCCGGACGCCGAGGAGATCTGCGACGGCGTGGACAACGACTGCGACCCGGCCACCGACGAGACGGTGGACGGCGACGGGGACGGCTTCACGATCTGCGACGGGGACTGCGACGACGCCGACATCGACGTCAACCCGGACGCCGTCGAGATCTGCGACGGGATCGACAACGACTGCGACCCGGCCACCGACGAGCTGGTGGACGGGGACGGCGACAGCTACGCGATCTGCGACGACGACTGCGACGACACCGACGACACGGTCTACCCCGGGGCCAGCGAGATCTGCGACGGGCAGGACAACGACTGCGACGGGTTCCTGCTCGCCGACGAGGTCGACGACGACGGCGACGGCTGGATGGTCTGCGAGAACGACTGCGACGACGCCAACGTCCAGACCTACCCCGGTGCGCCGGAGCAGTGCGACGGGCTGGACAACGACTGCGACGGCGACATCGACGAGGGCACCAGCGTGGACAACGACGGCGACGGCTACAACGCCTGCCAGGGCGACTGCGACGACACCGACGCCACCGTCTACCCCGGCGCCACCGAGATCTGCGACGGCAAGGACAACGACTGCGACACGGTGCTGCCCGCAGACGAGGACGACCTCGACGGCGACCTGTGGATGGTGTGCGAGGGCGACTGCGACGACACCGACGCGACGCTCAACCTCGACGACGCGGACCTGGACGGGGTCGACACCTGCAGCGGCGACTGCGACGACAGCGAGGCGCTGGCCTACCCGGGCAACACCGAGACCGTCTGCGACGGGATCGACAACGACTGCGACCCGGCCACGCTCGACGCGCCGGACGAGGACCTGGACGGGGTCTCGGTCTGCGACGGCGACTGCGACGACACCGACGCGACCGTCAACCCGGACGCAGAGGAGATCTGCGACGGGATCGACAACGACTGCGACGACGTGATCGACGACGTGGACGCCGACGGCGATGGCTACTACGACGACGCCTGCGACGGCGGCGACGACTGCGACGACACCGACGACTCCGTCAACCCGGACGCCGAGGAGGTCTGTGACGACGGGGTCGACAACGACTGCGACGGCGACGCCGACTACGACGACGACGAGTGCACGGGCGACGACGACAGCGGCGACGACGACAGCGGCGACGACGACAGCGGCGACGACGACACCGACATCCCGGGCGACGACGACGCCGCGGACGACGACGACGACGACGCCACCGGGTGTGACTGCCAGAACGACGTGGCGGGCTTGCAGGCGACCGGACCGATCGCGGCGCTGCTGGGGATGCTCGTCCTCTTCGGGCTGCGCAGGCGGAATCGGTAACACAGAACTCGAACGACGAGATCCCGGAAATCCCGCGAAGGGAGAGAAGGTCGATGAGTATTCGCAACAACCACAAGCTCTCCGGACAGGAATGGCTCACCACGACGCTGACCGCCGCGTTCGTCCTCGTGTCGATCGCGGTGGCGCCCAGGGTGGCCAGTGCCCAGGTGGAGTGCCTGGTCCTCAGCAATTCCTACCAGGCGACCGTGGCGTCGGATTTCGCGGCGCACATGACCGGGATCAACTTCTCGCACTGGGACGCCGACACGACCCCGTCCCAGGCGTACCTCGACGGCTTCGACGTGGTCCTCGTGTTCGAGGACGGCACCTTCGCCAACTCCAACGCGATCGGGGACGCCGTCTACGACTGGTACGACGACGGCAACCGGGGGGTGGTGCTGGGTACGTTCTACTGGCAGGACGTCTCCGGTGGACACCCCGCGGCCTCGGGCTGGAACAACCTCGAGCTGATCCAGCCGATGGCCCCGGCGCCGCAGGGGTGCGAGTACAACGCCGACTCCCTCGATCCTGCGTCGGTCGTGGCGCACCCGGTGACCGCCGGGGTGAGCTCGCTGTATGCGCACAATTACCGCGGCGGCACCCAGCTGGAGCCCGGCGCGACGCTGCTGGCGGCGTGGAGCACGACGAACCCCAGCGGCACCACGGACCCGGTGGTGGCGGTGGACGAGTCGCTGGGCTCGCGCATCGTCGGGATCAGCGTGCTGCCCTCGTACTCCGCGCACGGCAGCTACGGATCGACCTACAGCGGCGACTTCTACTCCCTGTGGGAGAACGCCATCAAGTGGGCCGGGGACCAGGTGGCGTGCCCCGACGCCGACAACGACGGCTTCACCGACGAGGCCTGCGGTGGCCAGGACTGCGACGACTCGGACCCCACGACCTATCCCGACGCGGTCGAGCTGTGTGACGGCCTGGACAACGACTGCGACGGCTTCGCCGAGCCGCTCGGGTACGAGGACAGCTGGGACTTCGACCTGGGCCTGCCCGGCGACTGGGACGTGTTCCGCGATGCCGACGGCAGCCCCGGCTACCTGGCCCTGACGGAGGCCGTGGGATCGAACGCCGGCGGGGCCTACTACCTGCAGGGCGTCGAAGGCACCGGCTTCGTCGTCGACTTCTGGTACCGGACGGGCGGCGGCAGCGGCGCCGACGGACTGACCTTCACGTTCCAGGACCGGCAGCCGACCCACCCGGACTTCGACGGGATGCCCACCGGCGGGCTGCTGGGGATCTACAACGGCTTCCTCGACAACGGGTTCGCCGTCGAGTTCGACACCTGGGACAACGGCACGGACGACCCGAGTGGCAACCACGTCGCGATCATGGACGCCGGGGTCGGCGGCTACGGCGCGCACCTCGCCAGCGTCGATCCGCCGTTCGTGATCGAGGACGACACCTGGCGCCACGCCACGGTGCTGCTCGAGCCCAACACCGGGGACGTCAAGGTCTGGGTCGGCGACGGCGTGAACGACGAGCTGATCGTCGAGGCGGCCGGCGATCCGTGGGGTGCGGTGGGCAGCCCGATCGGCGGCTGGATCGGGTTCACCGGCGCCACCGGTGGCTCCACCAACCGCCACTACGTCGACGACGTCCACGTCTGCGGGATCGCGATGGGCGACATGGACGGCGACGGGGACTTCGCGGCGCCGTACGGCGGTGACTGTGACGACAACGACCCGCTGCGCAGCAGCCTGATGAGCGAGCTGTGCGACGGGATCGACAACGACTGCGACGGGGTCGTCCCCCTCGATGAGACCACCGACGCCGACGGCGACGGCTTCGTGGCCTGCGCCGAGTGCGACGACAGCGATCCGACCGCGTACCCCGGCGGCGTCGAGGACCCCTGCGACGGGGTGGACAACGACTGCGACGGGGCCTTGCACCCGCTGGAGATCGACGACGACGGCGACGGCGTCACCGAGTGCGGCCCCGACCACGTCGCGGGCAACGCGGACGACGACTGCAACGACGCCGATCCCGACATCTTCCCGGCCAACACCGAGGACGACGCGCTGCTGTGCGACGGCAAGGACAACGACTGCGACGGGGACATCGACTGCGACGACCCCCAGATGCCCGACGCGGACAACGACGGCTGGTGCGTGTGCGACGACTGCGACGACAACAACATCTTCAACAACCCGGGCAACCCGGAGGTCTGCGACGGCGTGGACAACGACTGCGACGGGGACGCGGACTGCGACGACCTCGACGCGCCGAACCTCAACATCGACGGCGATCCGATCTGTGCGTGCTTCGACTGCGACGACAACGATCCCGATCGCTTCCCGGGGAACCCGGAGATCTGCGACGGCAAGGACAACAACTGCGACTTCGTGGTGCCGCTCGACGAGTTCGACCACGACGGCGACCTGTACGCGGAGTGCGGTCCGATCTGGGGAGGCGCACCGCCGATCATCGGCGGCTTCGACTGCGACGACACCGATGCCGACACCTACCCCGGAGCCACGGAGCTGTGCGACCGGATCGACAACAACTGCGACGGCGTGCTCCCCGACGACGAGATCGACGACGACACCGACGGGATGACCGAGTGCGAGGGCGACTGCGACGACACCAACGACACGGTCTACGACGGTGCGCCCGAGATCTGCGACCCGGTGATCCCGCTGGACAACGACTGCGACGGGCTGACCGACTGCGCCGACGGCGACGCGCCGGACGCCGACGGCGACGGGATCTGCGACTGCGACGACTGCGCGCCCGGTGATCCCGACAACTACCCCGGCAACACCGAGGTCTGCGACGGCCAGGACAACGACTGCGACGGGCTGGTGGACGACGCCGACGGCGACGTGGACGCCACCACCGGGCAGCACTGGTACGCCGACGCCGACGACGACGGCTACGGCGACGCCGCCGACTGGATCTGGGCCTGCTCGCAGCCGTCGGGCCGGGTCGCCGACGACACCGACTGCGACGACGGCAACGACGCGACCTATCCCGGCGCCCAGGAGATCTGCGACGGGGAGGACAACGACTGCGACTTCTCCGTCCCGCTGGACGAGCTCGACGACGATATCGACGGGTACGTCGAGTGCGAGCCGTGGGTCGGGGGCCCCGGCCTGCAGGGCGGGGACTGCGACGACAGCACGGCCCTGACCCACCCCGGCGCCAGCGAGATCTGCGACGGGGAGGACAACGACTGCGACGGCACGGTGCCCGACACCGAGACCAGCGACGACTCCGACGCGATGGCGGAGTGCGAGGGCGACTGCGACGACACCAACGGCCTGACCTACAACGGCGCGCCCGAGATCTGCGACGGGGAGGACAACAACTGCGACGGGCAGCTGCCGGTGAACGAGCAGGATCTGGACAACGACGGCTGGATCGCCTGCGACGGCACGTACATCACGCAGGACGACGACTGCAACGACAACAACGCCCAGATCCACCCCGGGATGACCGAGCAGTGCGACGGCCTCGACAACGACTGCAGCGGCGCCATCGATCCGGACTTCGAGCAGGACAACGACGGCGACGGGCAGATGGAGTGCGAGGGCGACTGCGACGACAACGCGATCTGGAACTTCCTCGGCAACACCGAGATCTGCGACTTCCTGGACAACGACTGCGACGGCGACATCGACTGCGACGACAGCGACGTGCCCGACGGCGACGGCGACGGGTACTGCTTCTGCGACGACTGCGACGACGGGGACGCGACGCTGGAGCTCGACGATCTGGACGGGGACGGGTGGACCACGTGCGACGGGGACTGCAGCGACGATCCGGCGCTGGACCCCGACGCCGCCTGGTACAACCTCGACGACGCGGACCTGGACGGGTGGACCACGTGCGACGGGGACTGCAACGACGATCCGGCGGCCGACGGCGATCTGCAGGCTCCGGATCTGCCGGAGGTCCTCAACTGCGACGGGCTCGACGAGGACTGCGACGGGGTCGCCCACCCGGACGAGGTCGACGACGACGGCGACGGGCGCGTGGAGTGCGACGGGGACTGCAACGACAACCCGGCGGACCCGGACTCGGCCAACATCTACGGCGAAGCGCTGAGCTACCCCGCGGCCGGGCCGGCGGCGCCGGAGATCTGCGACCTGCGGGACAACGACTGCAACGGGCAGCTGAGCCTCGACGAGATCGACAACGACGGCGACACCTACACCGAGTGCCAGAACGACTGCGACGACGGCAACCCGGCGATCAACCCCGACGCGGCCGAGATCTACTGCAACGGGATCGACGAGGACTGCGGCGGGGAGCCGGACGACCCGGAATACGACGGGGACGGGCACACCTACTGCACCGACGACTGCGACGACGGTGACGCCAACAACTTCCCGGGCAACGCCGAGGTCTGCGACGGGCAGGACAACGACTGCGATCTGGAGATCGACGAGACCGGGGCCGACGGCTGCACCGACTACTACGCGGACATGGACGGCGACGGCTACGGCGACGACGCCGACACGCTGTGCCTCTGCGTCGCCTCGGCGCCGCACACCGCCACGGTCGGCGGCGACTGCAACGACGGCGACGCGGCGGTCAACCCGGGCGCGGCCGAGATCTGCAACGAGGGCGTGGACGACGACTGCGACGGCGCGCTGGCGCCCGACGAGGTCGACGCCGACGGCGACGGCTCGTTCGTCTGCGAGGGCGACTGCGACGACGCCGATCCGGACAACTACCCGGGCAACACCGAGCTGTGCGACGGGCAGGACAACGACTGCGACGGCGACATCGACGAGGGCACCTCGGACGACAACGACGGGGACGGCTACAACACCTGCCAGGGCGACTGCGACGACACCGACCCGGCGGTCAACCCCGACGCCACCGAGGTCTGCGACGGCGGCGTGGACAACGACTGCGACGGCACGCTGTTCCCCGACGAGGTCGACGACGACGGCGACGGCTCGTTCCTCTGCGACCCGGTGCCGGACTGCGACGACAGCGACCCGGCGCTGAACCCGTTCGACGACGACGGCGACGGGTACAGCACCTGCGACGGGGACTGCGACGACGCCGACGACACGCTGACCCCGGAGGACGGCGACGGCGACGGCTGGAGCACCTGCGACGGGGACTGCGACGACGGCGAGGAGCTCGCGAACCCGGGGCTGGCCGAGACCGAGTGCGACGGGATCGACAACGACTGCGACCCGGCCACCGCGGACGAGGCCGACGACGACGCCGACGGGTACACCACCTGCGACGGCGACTGCGACGACGGGGACGACCAGGTCAACCCGGGGATGGCCGAGGTGGAGTGCAACGGGATCGACGACGACTGTGACCCGCTGACCCTCGACGCCCCGGACGACGACCTCGACGGGTACGGGGCCTGCGCCGACTGCGACGACACGGATCCGTTCGTCAACCCGGGCGCCGCCGAGGAGATGTGCGACGGCGTGGACAACGACTGCGACCCGACCACGGTGGACGACGAGGACCTCGACGGCGACGGCGACTCGGTGTGCGACGGCGACTGCGACGACACCGACGCCGACCTGAACCTGACCGACGTGGACAACGACGGGTACCACCCCTGCGACGGGGACTGCGACGAGACCGCGGCGGGGATCAACCCCGGGATGCCGGAGATCTGCAACAACGGGATCGACGACGACTGCGATCCGGCCACCGACGAGTCGACCGACGAGGACGGCGACGGGTACAGCGAGTGCGACGGGGACTGCGACGACGACGACGACATGGTCTACCCCGGCGCCGAGGAGATCTGCGACGGCCTCGACAACGACTGCGACCCGCTGACCGACGAGCTCGTCGACGGCGACGGCGACGGCTTCGCGATCTGCGACGGCGACTGCGACGACACCCAGATCACGGTCCACCCCGGCGCCGCCGACATCTGCGACGGGCTGGACAACAACTGCGACGGCTACCTCAACGCCGACGAGGTCGACGACGACGGCGACGGCTGGATGCTGTGCGAGGGCGACTGCGACGACAACGACGTCCTGACCTACCCGTCGGCGCCGGAGCAGTGCGACCAGATCGACAACGACTGCGACGGGACGATCGACGAGGACGTGGGCGTCGACCAGGACGGGGACGGCTACAACCCGTGCCAGGGCGACTGCGACGACACCGACATCAACGTCTACCCCGGCGCGACCGAGATCTGCGACGGCAAGGACAGCGACTGCGACGGGTTCGTCCCGGCGGACGAGGACGACGCCGACCAGGACGGCTCGCTGGTCTGCGACGGGGACTGCGACGACACCGACGCCACGCTCAACACCCTCGACGCCGACATGGACGGCTACGACACCTGCAGCGGCGACTGTGACGACGCCGACGCCACCGTCAACCCCGGCGCGATGGAGATCACCTGCGACGAGGTCGACAACGACTGCGACCCGGCGACGCTCGACGCCCCGGACGCCGACGTCGACGGGGTCACGGTCTGCGACGGGGACTGCGACGACGCCAACCCCGACGTGTGGCCGGGCAACGCCGAGAGCTGTGACGGGATCGACAACGACTGCGACGGCGTGATCGACGACGTGGACGCCGACGGCGACGGGTTCTACGACGACGCCTGCGACGGGGGCGACGACTGCGACGACTCGGACGACGGCGTCAACCCCAGCGCCGAGGAGATCTGCGACGACGGGATCGACAACGACTGCGACGGCGACGCCGACTACGACGACGAGGAGTGCCTCGGCGACGACGACTCCGGCGACGACGACTCCGGAGACGACGACTCCGGCGACGACGACAGCGACATCCCCGGCGACGACGACGCGGCCGATGACGACGACGACGCCACCGGCTGCGACTGCCAGAACGACGTGACCGGATCGCTGCCGTCGGCGCCCCTCGCACTGCTCGGGTTGCTCGGTCTCGCCGCGCTGCTGCGCCGCCGGGTGCGCTAGCGGCGAGGGCTTCTGGCGCCTTCGATCTCGGCGGGCCGCCGTGCCATCGCACGGCGGCCCGTCTCGTTCTCGCCTCCGGCTTGGCCGGGCGGATCGCCCCCGAGGCCGGGAATTCCGCCAGAATACGGCGTTTTCCCGACCCCTCGGCCGCTTGACAAGGGTCTCTCCTGGCCGGTAGATTTTCACCGCTGACCTGGGTCGCGGGGACCGAAGAACGGCGCGGCCCGGCACGGGGATCCGGCACCAGATGAAGGCCCAGCTGAAGTTCCTCAACGGCGATCGCGCGGGCGAGGTGTTCAACCTGCGCGAAGGCCGGACCGTGATCGGCCGGCAGGTGGGCGACATCGCCCTCTCCGACCGCGAGGTCTCCTCGATCCACGCGATCATCAGCTACGAGCGCAACACCTGGTTCGTGATGGACCTCGGCTCGACCAACGGGGTCTACGTCAACAACCAGCTGTCGCCCGAGTCGGAGCTGCGCGACGGGGTCGAGATCCGCCTCGGCCAGACCCGGATGCTGTTCATGGGCGGCAAGGGCGAGGACGAGCCCGCGGCGACGGTCCCCGTGGAGCCCCTGGGGGACGCGGAGGAGGCGACCCACGACATCCCGGGCCTGGCGCTGGGGCCCGCGGCCACCGAGACGGTGGAGCTCGCCGGCCAGCCGGAGCCCCCCGGCATGGTCGCGCGTCGCCAGCAGGACGAGGAGATCCAGTTCGGCGGCGCGCTCCAGGAGACCACCGGGGAGCACCGCGGGCTGAGCAGCTTCGAGGTCATCCTCGAGGTGGTCGAGGGGGCCGACCGGGGCCTGGTCTACCGCTTCAACAGCGAGACGATCCTGCTGGGCCGGCTCAACACCGACCTGGTCGTGCGCGACAGCGACGTGTCACGGCGCCACGCGATCGTCGAGGTGTTCGAGGACAACCTGGTCTACATCCGCGACCTGGGCTCGACCAACGGCACGTTCGTCAACGGCCAGCGGATCTCCACGGCCAAGCTCAAGACCGGCGACCAGATCAAGCTCGGTCGCTGCACGCTGTCGTTCGACTACCGCATCGTCCACTGACCGGGGTCAGCTGGGATCGGCCTCCCCCGCGGGGGGCGCGATCGCGCGGGCGTGCGTGGCCCACCACGCCTGCCACGCGTCGACCTCGGCATCGCTGCAGGTCCTGCCGTCGCCCGGGGAGCCGTAGGGGTTGGCGCCGGTGGCCTCCTCGAGGCCCTTGACCGCCATCGCCCGCAGGGACTCGTCGCGCTCCTCGAGCACGCCGATCAGCGCCTCGATCGCCGTCTCTCCGCCGGTCCGGCCGAGGGCCACGACGATGTGGTTCCGGACGGGGAGCGATGCGCCGCGGTGGAAGTTCTCGGGGTGCCCCAGTGCCCGCGACAGGGGCAGGCTCGAGGCCTGGTGGCCGATCACGGCCAGGCTGTCGGCGGCCGTGGCGCGGACCTCCATCCCGGGATCGAACAGCGCCTCCTCCAGCGCCAGCCGGGCGTCGTCGCCCTGGATCACCCCCAGCGCCGAGGCGGCGCCGATCCGTTCGATGAAGCGGCCGTGGTCGAGCCCCTCGAGCAGGGCCCCGACGGCGGCGGCCCCGCCGATGTGCCCCAGCGCCCGTGCGGCGACCCAGCTGCGGTGATCGGTCTGCTCGTCGTCGTGGTAGATCCGGATCAGCTCGTCGGTCGCCTCCGGGCCGAGGGCGACGAGGTCCTGGAACGCCCGCTCCGCGGTCTGCTGCTGGACCTGGGGGTGGGTGATGATCCCCAGCAGGTTCTCTGCCTCGGAGAGATCGACCTGCACCACCGGCAGATCGGCCGGGACGGCCTCCTCCTGGGCTGGAGCCACGGCTGCGGGAAGCCACGAGAGCACCGCCGCGATCAGAAGAATTCTCTTGGAAATCAGCAAGTTAACTCCCGTACGCGCTGGGGCCGAGTATGGAAGAGCTACCGGAGGGTGTCAAGGATGCGTAGAACGCGGGGGAGCGGGGGTCCCGCGGGTGCGGTAGGATGCCGGATCCCGCGGCCCGCGGGCCGCGTCGCGAGGAGGGAGCATGAGCCGAGACCACGACGCCGATCCCGTCGAGCAGCAGCACCGCCGCTGGCGCGAGCAGATCCTCGAGCCGGCCGAGGTCGAGCACGCCCCGCGCCGCGAGCGCTTCGCCACCAGCTCCGACATCGAGCTGCCGCCGATCCACGTCCCGGCCGGTGACGACGGGACCTACCTCGATCGCCTCGGCTTCCCCGGCGAGTACCCGTTCACCCGCGGCGTGCGGCCCAACATGTACCGCGGCCGGCTGTGGACGATGCGGCAGTACTCCGGGTTCGGCACGGCCCGCGAGACCAACCGGCGCAACCGCTACCTGCTCGAGGCGGGGCAGACCGGCCTCTCCGTCGCGTTCGACCTGCCGACCCAGATGGGACGCGACAGCGACGACCCGATGGCCGCCGGCGAGGTGGGCAAGGTCGGGGTCGCGATCGACACCGCCGAGGACATGGCGGTGCTGTTCGACCGCATCCCCCTCGACCGGGTCTCGACCTCGATGACGATCAACGCCACCGCGGCGATCCTGCTGTCGCTGTACATCCTCACCGGCGAGCGCCAGGGGGTCGCCCGCGGCTCGCTGCGCGGCACCGTGCAGAACGACGTGCTCAAGGAGTACATCGCGCGCGGGACGTACATCTACCCGCCGCGTCCGTCGATGCGGCTGGTCACCGACCTGATCGCGTTCTGCCACCGCGAGGTGCCCCGGTGGAACACGATCTCGATCAGCGGCTACCACATCCGCGAGGCGGGCAGCACCGCGGTGCAGGAGGTGGCGTTCACCCTCGCCGACGGCATCGCCTACGTCGAGGCCGCCACGGCGGCGGGGCTGGCGGTGGACGACTTCGCCCCGCGGCTGAGCTTCTTCTTCAACGCGCACAACCACTTCCTCGAGGAGATCGCCAAGTTCCGCGCCGCGCGGCGCCTGTGGGCCCGGATCATGAAGGAGCGCTTCGGGGCGCGCGACGAGCGCTCGATGATGCTGCGCTTCCACACCCAGACCGCGGGCTGCACGCTGACCGCCCAGCAGCCGGACAACAACATCGTGCGGGTCGCCCTCCAGGCGCTCTCGGCGGTGCTCGGCGGGACCCAGTCGCTGCACACCAACAGCCGCGACGAGGCGCTGGCGCTGCCCACCGAGGACAGCGTCCGGATCGCGCTGCGCACGCAGCAGATCATCGCCAGCGAGAGCGGCGTGGCCGAGGTCGCCGATCCCCTCGCCGGGTCGTACACGATCGAGGCGCTGACCGACGAGATCGAGCGAGCGGCGCGGGCCTACATCGAGACGATCGACACGATGGGCGGGATGACCGCCGCCATCGAGCGAGGCTACGTCCAGAAGGAGATCCAGGAGGCCGCCTACCGCGAGCAGTGCGCCACCGACGCCGGGGAGCGCCAGGTGGTGGGCGTCAACGTGCACCAGGCCGACGACGACGTCGCGCCGCCGCTGCTGCGCGTCGACCCCGCGGTGGAGCGCGAGCAGGTGGAGCGGCTCCACGCCTTCAAGAAGGCCCGCGGGCAGCGCGAGGCGGCCGCCGCGCTGGACGGCGTGCGCGCCGCCGCCGGGGGCACCGACAACCTGCTTCCGCCGATCCTCGCGGCGCTGCGCGTCGGCGCCACGCTGGGCGAGATCTCCCACGCGATGCGCGACGTGTTCGGCGAGCACCGGGAGGTCGTGGTCCTGTAGATGATCGTCCCGCTGGTCCACTACGACGCCGCGCGGGCGGTGATCGCCGAGGGCGGCATCGCGCTGTCCGACCTGCACGTCCACACCAACGCCTCCGACGGCCTGACCCCGCCCGCCGAGGCGGTCGCGCGCGCCCGCGGGCTGGGGCTGCGGATCGCGATCGCGGACCACAACGTGCCCTACGGCGCGTTCGAGGCGTGGGAGGCCGCGGGCCGGGAGGGGTTCGAGCGGGTCGTCCCGGCCATCGAGGTCACGACCTACGAGCGCGTCCACATGCTGGCCTACTTCCGCCTCCCCGAGGACCTCGAGGCGTTCTTCGAGGAGGTGCTGCGGCCCTGCCAGCGGCGCCACGCGCACCCGACCACGCCGTTCGACATCTCGGTCGGGGACATGCTGCGCGAGGCGGCGCGCTGGGACGGGATGACGTCGGCGGCGCACCCCTTCGCCGTGGTGCGCAACGGGATCATGTCGGTGCGCCAGCGGCACGCCTCGATCCGCGAGGACCTGGCCTACCTGTCCGCCATCGAGGTGCGCAACGGCGCGGACAGCGACGCCAGCAACCGCCGGGCGATGCGGCTCGCCACCACGTTCAACAAGGCGGTCACGGCCGGCTCCGACGCCCACCTGTCCGCCGAGATCGGCGCGGTGATGGTCGCCACCCCCGCCGGCGAGGACCTGTTCCTGTCGCTGCGGCGCCGCCACGTGGTCGTGATCGATCGCAGCCGCAGCGCGCTGAAGCAGCTGATCGGACACTCGGCCAAGCTGCCGTTCCACCTCAGCCGGCCGGTGCGGCGGCTGCGCTCGATGGCCCGCGAGATGAACGGGGAGGCCCCGCCGGAGCCCCCGCGGGTGTCGGTGCGCAAGGGCAAGCGCAGCTGGCGCGAGCGCCGCACCAAGCGCTGATCAGCCGGCGCGCTCCTCGTCGTCGTCGTCGAGCGTGTAGTCCTGGTCCTCGGGTGGCTCGACCCAGCGGACCAGCAGGATGCCCACCTCGTACAGCACCATCAGCGGCAGCCCCAGCGAGATCTGGGTCACGATGTCGGGCGGCGTGATCAGGGACGCCAGCACGAACGCCCCGATCAGGGCGAACGGCCGGGCCTTGCGGAGCATCGGCGGCCGGATCAGCCCGATCCGGCCGAGGAACATCATCGCCAGGGGCAGCTCGAACACCAGCCCGAAGGCCAGCAGCAGCCGCGTGGCGAAGCTCAGGTACTCGCCGATCGTCAGCATCGCCGTGGTGTTCTCGTCGCTGTAGCCGAGGAAGAACTTGCAGGCCCACGGCAGCACCGCGATGTAGCAGACGAAGCCGCCGGCGAGGAACAGCGCGGTGCTGAAGAACACGAACGGCAGCACCAGGCGCCGCTCCTTCTTGTACAGCCCCGGGGCCACGAACTTCCACGCCTGGTAGAACCACGCCGGGGACGAGACGAACACCGCCGCGAGCAGCGCCACCTTGAGGTAGGTGATGAACGCCTCCTGCAGCTTGGTGTAGATGAAGCTGGACTCGTCGGGCAGGTACGGCAGCGCCGGGTAGATCAGCAGGGTGAACAGGTCCTGGGCGAAGACCACGCAGATGCCGAACGCGACGGCGAACGCGATCAGCGCCTTGATCAGCCGGATCCGCAGCTCGGCGAGGTGCTCGAGCAGCGGCATCCGGAAGGTCTCGACCTCGTCGAGGCCCTCCTGGCCGGGGTCCGGAGCGGAGGCCTCGTCGCTCACGGCTTGGCCCCGTCCTCTGCGTCCGCGGGGCCGTCCCCGGCGGGCGCGGTCGGCTCCGCCCCGTCGCCGCCCGCCGCGGCGATCTCCGCGGCCTCGTCGTTGGCGCCCTCGTAGGGGTCGGCGCCGCGGGGCGGCCCCTCGTCGGGCAGCTCGACCTCGCGGACGGCCGGGGAGCGGGGCCGCGGCTGGGCCGCACCGGCACGGGGGCGAGGTGGGCTGGCCGCCCGTCGCTGGCGCACGTCCTCGAGGTACAGCGCGTTCTTGAGCTCGTCGGTGGCCCGGCGGACCTCTCCCATCGCCCTGCCGAGGGTCCTGGCCACCTGGGGCAGGCGCGCCGGCCCCACGAAGACCAGCAACAGCAGGAAGATCACGACCAGTTCCCCGATGCCGATGCCGGGCATGCACCGGTGATAACGCCATACCCCCTGTTTGGCAAGCGATGTAGGGTAGGGGAGTGCACCGCGCGCTCCCGCTGATCGCCATGCTGCTGCTGCCCCTGGCGGGGTGCGCGGTCAAGCCTGCGCTGCGCTACGTCTCCCCCGAAGGCGAGCTGTACGAGGCGGGGATCACCCCGCCACGGCGGGGCGAGCGGGCTCCACCGCGCGGGGACTCCGCCTCCGCCGCCCTCCCGGCCGGCGCCGCCGAGGGCCTCGACGCCCCGGCCCCGTCGACCCCGGGGGACCCGGTCCAGGCCCACTTCACCACCGCGCTCGGGCTGCAGGCGAGCTGCCGCTACGGCGAGGCGCTGGCGACCTACCGCGGCGTGATCGAGGCCGACCCGGACGGGGTCTATGCGGCCAGGGCGATGGTGCGGATGGCCGAGATCCTGCTCGAGCCCGGCTATCACGGCGCCGACCCCGAGCGGGCCCGGGAGCTGCTGCGCGAGGTGGAGGCCCGCTTCCCGGGGTCGGCCGCGGGCCGCGTGGCCGGGGAGATGCTCTGCTGGCAATGAGCCGCGGGCCTCATTACGATACGGATTCGAGGAGTCTGTCATGGAGCCGCTGTTCCGCACGACCGATCTGGACCAGGAGACCGCCTCGTTCATCGCCGCGGGCCTGCGCGAGCTGGCCCGGGCCGACGGGACGCACCCCGCCGAGCTGGCGCTGATCGAGGAGTTCGAGCGCGGGCTCGAGCCCGCCCCGGTGACCTTCGACCTGGACGGCGACCACCCGCTGACCACACCGGAGCTGCGCGAGCTGTTCCTGCGGACGTCGATCCTGCTGGCGCTGGCCGACGGCCAGATCAGCGAGGTCGAGGGCGAGCGGATCGGCCGCTGGGCGCGCAAGCTCCAGGTCGACGTGGCCGCGCTGGCGGAGCTCTACCGCCAGGTCAAGCGCACGATGTTGAGCCACTTCTCGGACAACACCCTGTTCCGCGAGCAGGCCGAGGAGATCGGTCGCTCCCTCGGCCTCGACGAGGACGACATCCTCACCACGCTGGAGTAGCGCTCAGATCGGCAGCGGGGCGTCGCCGCCGCCGCCCCTGGCCTCGCCCCTGAACGACATCACCTTGTTGCGGCCGGTCTGCTTGGCCTCGTAGAGCGCCTGGTCGGCCTTCTCGACCAGCACCAGCGCGTCCCCGGCCTCGGGGTAGGAGGCGACGCCCAGGCTCATCGTGCAGCGGAACTGCTGGGCGTGGGAGCCCTCCATGTGGATGAAGGTCTCCTCCTCGAACGCCTTGCGCAGCCGCTCGGCGAGCTGGATCGCGCCGTCGAGGGTGGTGTTCTCCAGCAGGATCGCGAACTCCTCGCCGCCGTAGCGCGCCGCCATGTCGACCGCCTCGCGGATCGACTCGCGGAGCAGCGCGGCGAGGCGCCGCAGCACCTGGTCGCCGACCGGGTGGCCGTAGGTGTCGTTGACCTTCTTGAAGTGGTCGACGTCGAGGATCAGCAGGCTCACCGGGGTGGTGAACCGTGACGCGCGCTGGAGCATCTCGTCGAGCTTCTCGGCGAACGAGCGGCGGTTGGGCAGCCCGGTCAGCCCGTCGGTGGCCGCCTGGGCGCGGCTGTCCTCGAGCAGGCGCAGGTTGAGCAGGTGCGACGCGGCCTGGTTGGCCAGCATCAGCACGCGGTCCTGGTCCTTGTCGCGGAACGACTGGTTGCGCCCGCGGCAGAGGCACAGCGCCCCGAGACAGCGCCGCTCCTCGATCTCCGAGCCCGGGGTCATCAGCGGCACGATCATCACGTCGGTGAAGCGACCGGTCGACCCGAAGTCGGCGCCGAACAGGGTCGGCGGCTTGCGGTGCCCGCCCAGCCCGGACTGCAGCAGCGGCGACTGGTAGCGGATCGCCTGGGCCACGAGGCTGACCGTCTTGTCGAACGGGAACCGGGTCCCCACCGGGTCCTTGTCGAACCCCACCGCGTGCATCACCCTCAGCGAGGCGTCGGCCTGGAGCAGGATCAGCGCCGTGGCGTGGGCGTCGAGCATCTGGTGGGTGCGCTCGACGAGCACCCTGGCCAGGGCGTCGAGGCTGGCCTGGCGGGCCAGCACCTCGCTGGTCTCCTGGGCCTGCTTGTCCTCGCCGGAGTCCTGGCGATAGGCCTGCAGCTCGACCAGCTGCTGCAGCAGCGACAGCAGCAGCGGGACGATCCCGACCACCAGCCGCCGGTCGCGCTCGGTGAGCATCTCGGGGCGTCCCGCGTCCATCACGATCACGCCCCACGGATCGCCGTCGCGCTTCAGCGGCGCGACCATCACGCTGTGCACCGCGTCCGGCTCCGAGGTGTAGACCAGCCCGGAGTAGGGGTGCTGGATCTTGCCCATCATCAGCGAGTCACCGGCCTTGCGCACCGCGCCGAAGACCCCCTCGGCGCCGCCCACGACCTTCTCCACCGCGCCCGGCTGCTGGTTCGACGCCACCAGCCCCAGCTTGTCGCCCTCGCGGGTCGGGCGGTAGATCAGGCAGCGGTCGGCGCCCGTGGCCTCGACCAGCACCTGGCAGGTGGACACCAGCGTCTCCTGGAGCCGGCGGGTCAGCGCCCGCAGGTCGGCCTCGACGTCCTCCTTGGCGTGGCTGGCGCTGCGGACCCGGCGCTGCTGGCGCTCCGTGTCCTGCTCGATGTCGCGCGCCGTGCGCTCGATCGTCGCCAGCGCCTGCTTGGCCTCGTCGGCCTCCTCCTGGAGCTGCCCGAAGAACACCGAGGGCAGCAGCGCGAACCCGGCCATCCCGATCAGCGGGGCGAGGGTCCCGAGCACCCCGCCGTCGACGGCGCCGAAGATCGAGCTGAGCAGCAGCGCCGCGGCGGAGATGCCGATCGCGGGCAGGACCCGCCGGGGTCCCATCAGCAGCCCCAGGTAGCACGCCGTGCCGTAGAGCAGCAGCACCAGCGGGGAACCCGCCCCGGAGGTGGGCTGGAGCAGGGCCACCGTGATCAGCAGGATGTCGGTGCCGAACAGCTTCTGGTCGATCATCCCGGAGACCACCGGGCGCCGCGCGGTGAACGACCACACCACCCGGCCGATCGGCGGCAGGAAGAACACGATCAGGAACGGGAACGCGACCGCGTCGGGATCGAACTGCCCCAGCGCCACCGAGAGCAGCAGCAGGCCGGTGGTGATCGGCGGGACGATCCTGGGGACGACGTGCTGGACGTTGAGTGGCAGCGTGCTGTTCACCGTTCCCCCGTTCCGTCCGTGGCGTCGGGGTCCTCCGCGGGTGTGCCCGGCTCCCCGTCCTCGAACGCGTAGACCACCTCGCCGTCCCGCACCATCAGCATCTCCTCGCGGATCGTCGCCTCGATCGCGTCGGGGTCCTCGCGCAGGCGGCGGATCTCCTCCTCGAGGGCCGCGTTGGCCGACTGCAGCTCGTCGATCTCGCCGCGGAGCCCGAGCATCTCCTGCCGCAGCCGGTGGTTGGCCATCAGCCCCTGCTCCCCGAAGAACGCCAGGCAGAACACCCCGATCAGCCCCGCCACGGGTAGGACGTGACGGAGGATGCTCCAGGCCCGGGACGAGGAGAGCTGCGACATCGTTGGGGCTACGCCAGCGTTGGGTCCTAGTGTATCGCGCGGGCGGGGGTGCGCGGAAGCGGGGGAGGGCGCTCGGTCGCGGTGGCGCGGTCAGGGACCGGGGACGTCCTCGCCGCCCGGCCGCTGGTGGCGGGTCCCCTCGGTGGCCACCGCCATCTTGACCAGGCCGATCCGCTTGGCGAGGTCCATCACGCGGACCACCTGGCCGTGCTCCACCTCGCGGTCGGCCTTGATGATCACCGTCGTGCCGGGGTCGGCCTGCACCGCCCGCTGCAGCTCGCGCTTCAGCGCGTCCTCGGTGACGGGGACGTCGTCGACGTAGATCGTGCCGTCGCCGTCGATCTTGACCACCACCTCCTCGCCCTCCTGGATGAACTCCTGGGTGTCGGAGTGGGGCAGGTCGACGCGGATCCCGCCGGGCTCGCGGATGAAGGTGGTCGAGACCATGAAGAAGATCAGCAGCAGGAACACCACGTCGATCAGCGGGGTCAGGTCGAGCAGGTCCCCGCCGTCGCGCCGCGGCGCGGAGAACTTCACTCCTCCTGCCCCTTGAGCAGGTCGAGCATCTCCAGCGCCTGCTCCTCGATCTCCATGATCAGGCGGTCGGCGCGAGAGGTGACGTAGGCGTGGCCCAGGTGGGCCGGGATCGCCACGAGCAGCCCCGCGAAGGTGGTGTACAGCGCGGTGCCGATCCCGCCCGCGAGCGCGCCGGCGTTGCCCACGCCGAACTCCTCGATCGCGGCGAAGACGTTGATCATGCCCCACACCGTGCCGAACAACCCCATCAGCGGCGTGACGCGCGAGACCACGGCGATCACGCCGGTCCAGCGCATCAGGTCGGCGGCCTCGAAGCGGCCGACCTCCTCGAGGTGCTCCTTGACCACCGCGCGCCGCTGGCCGAACACCCGCAGTCCGGCGAGCATGATCCGCGCCACGGGGCTGTCGTCGGTCTTGCACAGCGTCAGCGCCTCGGGGATCTCCTCGCGCGTGACCATGTCGCGCAGCTTGATGGTGAACGCGCGGGGGATCACCTTGGCGCGCTGCAGCGCCCACAGGCGCTCGAGGAACACCGCCAGCGCGACGATGCTCAGCGCCAGGATCGCCAGGACGATCCACGTCCCGGGGCTACTCCAGCTCCACGTCGACCAGAAGGACTCCACGGCTGCGCATCCACCTCGATCCGCCGGCTCGATCGGCCGCCCGTTCCACGGCCCGGCTGCGGCGCTGGTAACGCTACGATTCGCCCCGGGGCAAGTCAAGAAGCGGCCCGGCCGTCCCCTGGTCGCGTCTGGCGCCGGGCGGTACGGTATCATCGACGCGCAGCTCGGCTGGAGGTGGAACCGGGGCGGGGCCGTGCTGTCGCAACGGACGGGGGCTTGGAGGCGCCGTGTCGATGCAGGGAGACCGAGGGACGAACCCGAATCGGGGTGTGATCGTCGGGGTGGTCGTGGTTGCCGCGCTGGCGCTGATCGTGGCGGCGGTGTCGATTCGCTCCCGTGGCGGACTCACGGGCACCGCGGAGGATGGACCGTCCGGCGAGGCCGTCGGAGCCGCTGGCGCGGATCGGCTGCCCGGCGCTCGCGGTCATGGCCGCGACCCGGGTGGCGCCCGAGCCGATGGCCGGATTCGAGGCGACGGGACGGACGCGCCGGTCACGGACGACGGCGGCCAGCCTCCGGTGGCGTCGGCCGGCGGCGTGGCACGGATGGTCGACGAGCTCGATGTCCCGCTGGAGGACTGCTACGACCGGTGGGTGGTCCAGCTCGACGGCGAGGCCGTCCCCGTGACTGCGAGGTTCGTGATCTCGGCCGAGGACGAGGACCACTCGTCGATCGTGTCGGTCGACCTGGTGGAGTCGGTGGAGCGGGGCGGGACCCTGTCGAGCTGCATGTACGACGTGGTCCGCGACCGGCGCTTCGCGCCGCTGCCCGTGGGCGGACGAATCACGGTGGTCCATCCCCTGCCGTACAACCGGGACGAGGAGGCCACCCCGGAGGGGCCGAGCAACCTGGAGCCGTGAACCCCCGCCCCACCCAGCTCCGAGCCTCCGGGGCTCGCCGCATCGCCTTCGCCGTGGCCTGCGTGGCCGTCGCGGTGGCGTCGGCGCCGGCGCTGCACGTCGACTACCTGCTGACCCAGGCGGTCTACCAGGTCGGGATGCTGGCGCGGCGTACCCCGGTCGAGGAGGTGCTGGCGGCCGGCACGCTGCCACCCCGGGAGCAACGGCGGCTGGCGCTGGTCGAGGAGATCCGGCGCTTCGGGATCGAGGAGATCGGCCTGGCGAGGCTGCAGAGCTACACCACCGTGGCCGACGGCTTCGAGCGCCGGATGTACAACGTGATGGCCTGCCAGCCGGACCGCTTCGAGCCGGTGGAGTACTGGTTCCCGATCACGGGCCGGATCCCGTACCTCGGGTACTTCCGCCTCGCCGACGCCCAGCGCGAGGTGCTGCGCCTGCGGCGGATGGAGCTCGACGTGTCGGCGCGGCCCGTGGGGGCCTACTCCTCGCTGGGGTGGTTCGACGACCCGATCCTGCCCGGGATGCTGCGCTGGTCGGAGAGCCACCTGGCCAACACGATCCTGCACGAGTCGGCCCACGCGACCCTGTTCCTGCCCGGCGAGATGCGGTTCAACGAGTCGTTCGCGCGGTTCGTCGGCGACGAGGCCGCGGAGCGGTTCATGGAGCACCGCCGCACCGAGGACGTGGTGCAGTACTGGTGGCACCTCGACGTCGAGCACGACGACGTGCTGCTCAAGGACCTGCTCCGCGAGCTGTACGCCGAGCTCGACGCGCTCTATGCGGCGGGGCTGCCCCGCGACCAGGTCCTCGAGCGCAAGCAGCAGATCCTGGACGAGGCGGCCGCCGCGTGCCTCGAGACGCCCTTCCGCCTCGACGGGTTCCGCTCCTACTTCGAGCGTCGCGAGGTGAACAACGCCACGCTGATGACGTTCCGGACCTACAACACCGGCGACGAGGCGTTCGAGGTCCTGCTCGCCCGCTGCGACGACGACCTGCGGTGCCTGATCGACACCCTGCTGGTGTTGGAGCAGGAGGAGCAGGACCCCTGGAGCTGGCTCGCCGACCAGACCGGCATCGAAGAAATCAGGCCCGTCGAGGGTCGATAGATCGGGGTGCCCGGGGTGAGCATGCCCGGAGGGGCTTGCCCGGGTGGCACACCGGTTGCATTGATGTAGCAACGGCATTAGTGGGTCTTGGAAGGACGCGATGGCGGCAGGACGCTACCGAGACAGCGCACGCATCCTCAACCGGTACCTGCGCAGGATGGGGACGATCCCCCTGCTCAGCCGGGAGGACGAGGTGCGCCTCGCGCGCATCATGGAGCAGGGCACCCCCGAGGAGGCCGAGCGGGCCAAGGAGGCGCTGGTCAGCGCCAACCTGCGCCTGGTGGTCAGCATCGCCAAGCAGTACAGCTACCGCGGGATGCCGCTGGGTGACCTGATCCAGGAGGGCAACCTGGGGCTGATCCGGGCGGTGGAGAAGTTCGACTACACCAAGGGCTTCAAGTTCAGCACGTACGCCTCGTGGTGGATCCGGCAGTCCATCGTGCGCGCGATCGAGAGTCAGATTCGAACGATCCGGATCCCGATCTACAAGCTCGAGATCGTCAACAAGGTCGCCCAGGCCCAGAAGCGCCTCGAGCACGAGCTCGGCCGCGAGCCCAAGACCGAGGAGATCGCCGAGTGGCTCGGCGAGGACGTCGAGAAGGTCGAGGAGGTGCGCAAGCTCGCCCGCGAGCCGATGAGCCTGGACCAGACCGTGGGGGACGACTCCGACGCCACGATCGGGGAGTTCATCCCCAACCCCAACGCGGAGCTGCCGTCGGAGCAGCTGGAGTCGACCGCGCTGCGCAAGCACATCCTGCAGGCGCTGAGCACGCTGACGCCGCGCGAGGAGAAGGTCCTGCGGATGCGCTACGGCATCGACGAGCGCACCAACTACTCGCTGGAAGAGATCGGCAACGTGTTCAACCTGACGCGGGAGCGGATCCGGCAGATCGAGATCAAGGCGCTGAAGAAGCTGCGGCACGTCAAGCGCAGCCGCGATCTGTCCACCTTCGTCGACCGCTGAGGTGGCAGGGACACGCGCGGCTGGCGCCACGCGCCGGCACTGCGAACTTTTTTCATACCCCCCGGACCTTTTTACTCGATTTTAGGGTGGACGAGGGCTCCTGGTACGGCTATCGTGAAAGATCGCACTGACGACCCGGGCCCCGCGGTCCGGGTCTTTTCGTGCCCGCTCAGGGCTGGATCGCCACGTCCCCGAACGAGTACGGCGGCAGCACCAGGTTCAGCAGCGGCTGGTAGTCGTAGTCGATCTGCAGGTCCTCGTAGTACAGCAGCGGGTCCATCGCGGTGATCACGTCGTCGACCTGCCCGTTGACCAGGTTGGAAACCACGATGCCGTTGGTCATCGTGATCGCGGCGAAGATGTCCAGCGGGTTCTCGGTGTCGGCGACGAAGTCGAGGTAGATCCCGCTGGCGATGTAGACCTGCTCGTCGAAGCGGACCTCGAGGCCGGTCTGGAAGCCGTACGGCAGGTACCAGCTGTCGCCGATCACCGGCTGGCCGGCGAACAGGTTGTCGATCTGCACCACGCCGCCGAAGCTCAGGTCGCCGAAGGCCTCGATCAGGTCGATCCAGGCGTTGATGTCGAGCGGATCGTCGAGGATGTCCCCGAACGCGGTGCTGACGATCGCGAAGTTCTGATCGAAGCTGGAGAGGTAGGTCGTGCCGTCGCGGGCGATGGTCAGGTCGAACGGGATCGGGGCGTGCTCGGTGATCTCCACGCAGTCCTGGTCGCCGAAGACCTCCGGCGGCGTCATCGCCAGGTCGACGATCGTCACGCAGGTGTTGCCCAGGTCGAGGTCCGGCGGGATCGCCCCCTCGCCCCCGCCGCTGAGCACATAGGCGAACTGGCCGTCGTCGCTGATCTGGACGTCCTGGATCCCCCCGCCGGCGGTCAGCTCGTGGGGCAGCAGCGTGGCCCCCGAGAAGCCGACCTCGTAGAACCGCACCGAGTCGTCGAAGGTTCCGAGCACCACGGCGAGCTCGCCGTCCGGGGTCAGCTCGACGTCGGTGGCCGCGAGGTCCTCGAACGGGTAGTTCTCGCGGCCCAGATCGATCGGGTTGTACGGGTCGGTCAGGTCGATCACGTTGAGCCCGACGGCGTCGGCGACCACCGCGATGTCGATGGCGGTGGCGATGTCGAACAGCGGGCCGACCCCGATGCCGGTCGTGACGTTGGTCACGGCGGGGAAGAAGTCCGCGGTCAGGTCGACGAACACCAGGGTGGGGGAGAGGTTGATGTCCCAGCGGCCGTCGCCGATGATCGCCGTCGCCCCGTCCCCCGTGACCTTGACCAGCGTGGCGTCCTCGACGGCGAGGCTCTGGGGCTCGAGCTGGTACTCGGTCCCGTCGCCGAACGACAGCAGCCGCACCTCGTCGTGGAACGCGTCGGTGGCGATCGCGTAGCGCTTGATCCAGATGATCTCGCTGGTGTCGCCCCCGTCGTCCTCGGGGAAGTCGATGTCGATCCCCTGGGTGCCCGAGGGCGCCCGCGGGGGCACCCGCACGCGGATCTCGGTGTCGTCGACGAACTGGATCTGCAGCGCCTCGGGGCCGCCGCCGAAGATCACGGTGGGGACGTTCTCGGCGCGGAAGTTCTCGCCCAGGATCCGGATCCACTCGCCGATCACGGCCGCGCCGTCCACCGAGACGTCGACGTCGGTGACGATCGGCAGCGGGTGCAGCACGGTCACGGGGTGATCGATGCTGTCCTGGTCCCCGGCTTCGGTCAGCACCGTCAGCGACACGGTGTAGTCGCCGACCGCGTCGTAGGTGTGGTCGACGAAGTACAGCTCGGTGGTGGCGATGTGGCCGTCCCCGAAGTCCCACTGGAACTCGGTGATCGCGCAGTCGCTGTAGTACGCCTCGATGCCCGCCCCGTCGACGCTGCCGCCGGCGTCGAAGTGGATCGACTCGGTGACGTGGATCGAGTCGGGGTTGGCCTCGAACGCGGCGTGGAGCTCGCCGTCGCCCCCCTCGCCGTAGGTGTCGTCGTCGTCGTCCTGCTCGTCGGGGCAGCCGAGGCACAGCGCCAGCGCGGCGAGCAGGCCCCAGGGCAAGGCAGAGGTGGCTCTCGAGCTCATCGTGGTCCTCCCGGCTCGCCGCACAACCTACCACAGGTGAATGGGGATTCAGTAGGGAAATCGAGCACAGCGGTCTGGTCGTCGGACCAATCCATCTAAGTGCCCGGAAACCGGGGTTTTGTGCTATCTTGGACCCTGCAGATGAGCGGGTGGGAGTCGCGTGGGTCCGCGCGGGCTGCCGTCGGATGTGGAAGCAGGATGGACCTGAGACCGACCATCGAGAAGAAGCGGGACGGGGGCCGGCTGTCCGACGAGGACTGGGCCACGATCATCCCCGCGATCGCCAGCGGACGGGTCAGCGAGGTCCAGATCGGCGCATGGCTGATGGCCGTGATGCTGCGCGGCCTCGACACCGACGAGCGCGCGGCCTACACCCGCGAGATGATCCGCAGCGGCACGGCGCTGCAGTGGAGCGCGCTGGGCCGGCCGGTGGCCGACAAGCACAGCACCGGCGGGGTGGGGGACAAGATCTCGCTGATCTGGGCGCCGCTGGTGGCGGCGGCCGGGACCGCGGTGCCGATGATCTCGGGCCGCGGGCTGGGCCACACCGGTGGGACGCTGGACAAGCTCGAGTCGATCCCGGGGTACGAGGTGCGCCTCGACCCGGACGCGATCCGCGCCGTGATCGAGCAGGCCGGCTGCGTGATCTGCGGGCAGACCGAGACGATGGTGCCGGCCGACCGCGTGCTGTACGACCTGCGCAACCGCTCGGCGACGGTCCCCACCGTCGACCACATCGCGCCGAGCATCATGTCCAAGAAGCTGTCCGAGGGGCTCGACTCGCTGGTGCTCGACGTCAAGGTCGGCAGCGGCGCGTTCATGAAGACACGCGAGGACGCGCGCGAGCTCGCCCGCGTGATGGTCGATCTCGGCACCGCGGTGGGGTGCCGCACGATCGCGCTGCTGACCTCGATGCAGGCCCCGCTGGGGGATCGCATCGGGCACGCCGCCGAGGTCCGCGAGGCGCTGGACCTGCTGGAGGGCGGCGGCCCGGCCGACGGCCGAGCGCTCACGCTGGCGCTGGCCGAGGCGGTGGTCCCCGGCGTCGACCTCGCGGCGCTGCTCGACGGCGGCGAGCCCCGGGAGCGCTTCGCGCGGATGGTGGCGGCCCAGGGCGGCGACCTGGCGGCCTTCGACTGGCCGGTGGGGGTCACCTCCTCGTCGCTGACCGTGTCCACCGGCGGGGCGGTCCGCGGCGTCGACGCGATGGGGGTCGGGCTGGCGCTGGCCGATCTCGGCGGCGCCCGCACCGGGGACGACCGCGACCCCGACCCGCAGGTGGCGGTGGAGCTGCGCGTCCGCCCCGGCGACTCGCTGGAGGCCGGGGACGAGTGGGCGGTGCTGTGGCACCGCGACGGCCGTGGGCTGGAGTCGGCCAGCGCCCGGATGGAGGCGGCCCTCGACCTGGACCCCGACGGGGAGGTCGAGGCGCCGGCGCTGATCCTGGAGCGGGTGGAGGTCGAACGATGAGCGAAGGGACCGTGATCGAGGGCATCGCCGGGGCGCTGCTGGAGCGGGTCCCGCGGCTGTCCGGGTGCCGCGTCGGCGTCGTGCTGGGCAGCGGCCTGGGGGCCTTCGCCGGAGGGCTGGAGCAGCCCGAGACGGTGCCCTACGACGAGATCGAGGGGATCCCCTCGCCGGGGGTCCCGGGGCACGCCGGACAGCTGGTCGTGGGGCGCGTCGACGGTCACGACGTCGCGGTGCTCCAGGGCCGGGTCCACCTCTACGAGGGCCACCCCGCCGCGGTGGTCGTGCGCGCCGTGCGCAGCCTGGTCGTGGCCGGCGTCGAGCGCGTGGTGCTGACCAACGCCGCCGGCGCGATCAACCCGGCCTTCCGGGTGGGCGACCTGGTGCTGATGAGCGACCACATCAACCGCACGGGCGCCAACCCGATGACCGGTCCGCTGGACCCGGCGCTCGGCGAGCGGTTCTGCGACGTCACCGACCTGTACGTCGCCGCGTTGCGGGAGCGGGTGCGGCGGGCCTGCGCCGCCGAGGGGTTGACCGTGGGGGAGGGCGTCTACGCGGCGTTGCTCGGGCCGACCTACGAGACGCCCGCCGAGATCCGGATGCTGCGGACCGTCGGGGCGGACCTGGTGGGGATGTCCACCGTCCCCGAGGCGCTCGCCGCCCACGCGCTCGGCGCCCAGGTGGTGGCGCTGAGCTTCGTGTCCAACGTGGCGGCCGGGCTGGCCGAGGGCGGGCTGGCCCACGCCGAGGTCACCGAGGCCGCGACCGCCGCCGAGGGGCGGCTGACCCGCACCCTGCGCGTGGTGGTGCGGACGCTCGCGGAGCAGGACGGATGATCGACGGCGAGTGGCGCCACGTCAGGACCGCGGCCGAGCTCGAGGACGCGCTGCGCGTGCTGAGCGGGGCGCCGGTGATCGGGATCGACACCGAGTCGGACAGCTTCTTCCACTACCAGGAGAAGGTCTGCCTGATCCAGATCACGGGCAACGACGTCGACCTGGTGATCGACCCGCTCGGGATCGAGGATCTGTCGCCGCTGGCGCCGGTGATGGCGGACCCCGCGGTGGTCAAGGTGTTCCACGGCGCGGACTACGACATCTCGTCGCTGAAGCGGGACCACGGCTACTCCATCGCCCCGGTGTTCGATACGATGATCGCCGCCCAGGCGCTGGGCTACGAGCACCTCGGCCTCGCCGACCTGGTGCAGCGCCACTACGGCGTCACGCTGGACAAGAAGTACCAGCGGATGGACTGGTCGCGGCGGCCCCTGGCCGAGGACCCGCTGCAGTACGCGCGGCTGGACAGCCACTTCCTGCCGGGGCTGCGCGAGAAGCTGTGGGCCGAGGTCGAGGCGGCGGGCCGCGCGGCGCAGGTGCTCGAGGAGTGCGCGCTGCTGCAGCAGCGGGAGTGGACCGGGCACGCCTTCGTCCCCGACGACTTCCTGCGGATCTCCGGCGCCGGCGCGATGGACGAACGCGCCAAGCGCGTACTCCGCGCGCTGTGCGTGATGCGCGACGACCTCGCCCGCCGCAAGGACCGCCCCCACTTCAAGGTGATGGCCAACAAGCCGCTGCTGCAGATCGCCAAGGCCGCGCCCCGCGACCGGGACCAGCTCGTCGCGGCCCTCGGCGAGAAGCACCACATCGTGCGGCGCTACGCCGGCGACGTGCTCGGCGCGGTCCGCCGCGGCCTGAAGGACCGCGAGCCGCTGCCGCGCTCCCGTCCGGACCAACACCGAGGGGGCCGGCGGCTGGTGTCCCCCGACGAGGTCCAGCTCTACGAGCGGCTGCGCAGGTGGCGCAACCAGCGCGCCAGGGACCGCGGGGTGGCGCCCGGCATGGTGATCCCCAACGCCGTGCTCAAGGAGATCGCCGCGGCGCGCCCCCGCGACCGCGACGCGCTCGCCGAGGTCAAGGACCTGCGGGTCTGGCAGCAGACCGACTTCGGCGACGAGCTGCTCCAGATGGTGGCCGAGCGAAGCGGCTAGTCACCTGGGTCATGGATTACCTGCGAGTACCGTCATCCCCGTGGACGGCGAGCGTGCGCTCGCCGAACTCACGAACCTTGTCCAGGATCTCATCGGCGGTCTTGGTCCACTTGAACAGGTCCAGGGTTCCATGCCGGAGGTAGTTATACGTCTGGCGCTCGGGCATGCCGAGGTCCATGGGTAGGATCGGTTGCGCACGTTCGAGAGCCTGGATCTGGGGCTTCTCGTCGAAGCAGAACACCACGGCATGGTCGGGCGGGTTCATGTACAGGCCGACGATGTCACGGACCTTGTCGATGAACTGCGGATCGTTGGACAGCTTGAATCCACGCACGATGTGGGGCTTCAACCCGTGGGCACGCCAGATCCTGCCAACGGATGAGGGGCTGACGCCGACCTTCTTGGCCATCTTGCGGGTACTCCAGTGCGTGCGACCCTTGGGTGTCGTCTCCAGGGTCTCGACCACGATCCTCTCGACGTCCTCGTCGGTGATGGTCCGCGGAGCCCCGGGCCGCGGCTCGTCGTACAGTCCTTCCAGCCGGCGTTCCGCGAACCGCTCTCTCCAGGTCGCGACGGTCTTTGGATTCACGCGGTGAGCCTTGGCCACGGCGGTATCCGGTTCACCGTCGGCGCTGGCGAGCACCAGCTTGGCACGCAGGGCCAGACGCCGGTTGGTTCGAGCGCGCCGGCTCAGGCGCTCCAACTCATGACGCTCTTCTTCGGTCAGCTTGACTTCCGTCTTCGGGCGGCCCCGTCGTCTTGACGTACTCATGCCGGCAGTAGATCACAGGAACGGTATTTTTGCCTGTTATTTCTGACCCAGGTGACTAGCGGCCGTTGGTGGATCGGGATCGCGTGGAGCGAGGGTCTCACCACCGGCGGGATGCAGGCGTGTCCGCACGGGGTCTTCCCACGGTCCAGATCTCATGGTGCTCCGCGTGAGCCCGAGGCGCCTACGGCCGGTTGGGCGTGAGAACAGGTCCGGGACCCCGCCCCCGAAATTCCCAGGGAGGGCGGCGGCGCAGGCAGGAGGATGCGCGGGAAGCGGTGCGTCGGTCAGCGCGCGGCGACGCACTCGATCTCGACGCGGACCCCCTTGGGCAGCGCGGCGACCTGGACCGCGGAGCGCGCCGGCGGTTCGCCCGGGAAGTGGCGCGCGTAGACCTCGTTCATCGCGGCGAACTCCCCCATGTCGGCCAGGAACACCGTGGTCTTGCACACCCGGTCGAGCCCGCTGCCGGCGGCCGCGAGCACGGCCGCGAGGTTGCGCAGGACCTGATCGGTCTCGGCGGCGATCCCGCCCTCGACGAGCTCGCCGGTGGCGGGGTCGATCCCGATCTGGCCCGCGGTGAAGACGAGGTCGCCGCAGACCACGGCCTGGGAGTAGGGGCCCAGGGCGGCGGGGGCGGCTTCGGTGTGGACGACGCGACGGTCACTCATGTCACAGCTCCTCCACGGGGACGGACGGGACGCCGACGAAGCGCAGGTTGCGGTAGCGCTCGTCGAAGTCGAGGCCGTAGCCGATCACGAACTTGCGGGGGATCACGAACCCGACGTAGTCCAGCGGCACCTCGGCCTCCCGCGCCTCGGCCTTGTCCAGCAGGGTGCAGATCCCGATGCTGGCCGGGCGGCGGGTCTGCAGGTTGCGCAGCAGGTAGGTCATCGTCAGCCCCGAGTCGACGATGTCCTCGACGAGCAGCACGTGGCGCCCCTCGATCGGGTGGCTCAGGTCCTTGTTGAACCGCACCACGCCGCTGCTGCTCGTGCCCCCGGCGTAGGTCGAGACCTCGATGAAGTCGCAGCTCAGCGGCAGGTCGATATGGCGGATCAGGTCGGCCATGAACGGGAACGAACCCTTGAGGATCCCCACCACGGTTAGCTGCTTGCCGGCGTAGTCGGCCGTGATCTCGCGGCCGAGCTCGGCGACGCGGCGGGCGATCTCGTCCTCCTTGATGAGCGGGGTCACCTTGCCCCTGTCGATCTCCACGGGTCCTCCTGTCCGTCGGCCGGCGGTGCCGGGCTCGTCAAACGAACGCGTTGTTGATCAGCTCCCCGAGCCCGCCCATCCCCGGCACGATGTAGTGCCGGGCGTCGAGGCCCTTCTCGCGGTCGGGGAACGTCCCGGGCACGGTCTCGAGCACCTCGGGCTCGCTCAGCCCGCGGTCGAGCCGCAGCGCGTAGATCACCAGCTCGGGGTGGGTCTCGGACATCGCCTGGAGGTACTCGGGGGTCACGATCAGGTGCATCGCGATGGAGCGGCGCTGATGGCCCCCGACCTCCTTCTCGTAGACGTCGAGGGCGTAGCTCATCGTCGAGCCGGTGGCGCCCATCGGGTCGGGGATCAGCAGGAAGCGGTCCTCCACCGGTCCGCCGATCTTGCCGCCCCGGTAGTCCACCCCGATCACCTCCCCGGCGGGGGTCACGTGGCGGTTCATGAACAGGTGGTCGAGCCGCACCGCCTGGGCATCGAGCAGCTCGTTGAGGCGCTCGAAGCAGCGGTGGCCGGGCAGCGTCCCGGCGCGGGCGACCGCGGCGATCTGCACCTTGGTGCCGCGGTCGAGGAACGTGCCCTCGATGTTGATCCCGGGGTGGTGGGTCTCCATCCGGCTGGGGATGCTCCGCGCGGTCCGCGGGAACTCCCCGATCAGCACCGCGTCGAGCAGGCGGTCGTACAGCCGCTCCAGCCAGCGGTTGAGCCGCGGCTGGGGCATCGCCGGGCTCCCCATCTCGGCCAGCATCGTGTGGGCCACGAGGTCGCCGAGCAGGTGGACGCGGTCGCCGTAGCGGTGCTCGATCTCGACGACGCGGTCCGGAAGGTCGGTGTTGAGCACGTCCTTCATCGCAACCTCTCAGAGCTCGATCCCCAGGGTGTCGAAGACGTCGACGACCCAGCCGACGAGCAGCAGCAGGTCCTCGGTGGTGCCGTCGGCGATCAGGCGGCCCAGCATCGCCATCGGCACCTCCTCCCCCCCCGGTGAGCCGGCCTGGCCCAGCTCGCCCATGAACCCCTCGTTCTCGAACAGCATCACCCAGTGGTAGCAGACGTCGTAGTCGTCGAAGATGTCGCCGAGCAGGTCGAGGGTCTTCAGCTCGGGGTCGAGATCGAGCAGCCCCTCGATGCCGTACAGGATCTCGTGGGTCACCGCGTCCTCGGCCACCAGCAGCTCGCCCCAGCGCAGCAGGAACAGGTCCAGCTCCTGGTAGGTCGCGGGGTCGGAGACGATGTCGTCGACGATCCGCGCGGCGGTGATCAGCGGCGCCTTGTGGTAGTCGCCGGGGGCCGCCTCGGGGGGCGGCGTGATCAGGTACTCGGCCACGTCCAGCAGGGTGTAGATGTCCCCGGCGGCGAGGGGCACGGACGGGTCGACGAACGCGCCGACGATGGCCAGCACCTGGGGCATGAAGTCCTGCTCGAAGGTCGGGACCAGCAGGTCCTCGACCGGCGCGACGAGGTCGAAGGCGACCAGCAGGTGCACGATCTCGACGAGCTCGCGCAGGTAGTTGTGGGCCGGAACGTCCGGATCGGCGATGGCGTACAGCAGCGGGATCAGCGTGTGCAGCGCGCCCGACTCGGCCAGCTGGATGATCGCGTCGAAGTGGGTCTTGAGCACCGGCGGCAGCTCGCAGACCAGGTCGACGACCTCGATCAGCCAGTCGTACATGTTCTCGACGAACGAGACGAGCTCCGCGACCGTGTCGGCCTCCAGCCCGAGGATCACGATCTCCTGCAGGATCCAGACGCTGACGCTGTCGGTGTAGATCAGCTCGAAGCAGTCGAACGGCGCGTCGGCCTCGTCCAGCAGGGTCAGCGCCGCGGAGAACGCCGACTCCTCGCCGGGATCGAGGGTCCCGCCGTGCATGTCGACGAGCATCAGCCCCGACAGCTGGTCCGGCAGCTCGTCGAGGGTGCCGTCGTCGTACAGGTCGCCGATGCCCTCCACCAGCCGGCTGACCACCACGGGGTCCTCGAGCATCGGGTCGACGTACGGCAGCATCTGCTCGACGACCAGCGGGTCGTCGGCGGCGCCGCCGGGGGAGACCAGCGGGTCCAGCACCTCGATCAGCGTGTTCTCGCCGCTGGGCTGGTGGGTCTGGATGAAGAACGTGCCCCAGTTCTCGGGGAACTGGTCGAACAGGTCGTTGTGCCCGGCCTGGTAGTCGACGAACAGCTCGCGCAGCGTGATCAGGGTGTCCAGCAGCTCGGGCATCGACAGCAGGTGGTCGAGGACCTCGCCGGCGTCCTCGATGTCGTCCTCCTCGAGGATCGCCCAGGCCCAGACCCGCAGCACCGGGACGAGGTGGCCCAGCGGCCCGTCGGCCAGCAGGTCGGGGTCCTGCAGCCCGCCGCTGGCGGCCAGCTCCTCCACCTGGGGCCACGGCCTCCCGTAGGTCCACTCGGCGGCGAGCCGCAGCGCGTCGATCAGGAACGCGTTCTCCTCGCGTAGCAGCTGGCGCACCGCCGAGAGGGTCTCGGCGACGGGGATGAACCGGGCGGCGTTGTTGAAGACGTAGGCCGCGTGGTAGCCCAGCGGCTCCCCGTGGCGGTCGGCGCCGGAGACCAGCTCGTCGACCGAGGGCCGCAGCGGCTCGAACGCACCGGTCTGGTTGAGGCAGTCGTACAGCGCCTGGATCTCGGCGGTGTCGTGCTCGTCCAGCCCGTCCATGATGTTGACCTGCTGGCACGGGCTTCCGTGCTGCTGCGGGCGGTCCTCGTCGAACGGCAGGAAGAAGCAGCCGGTGGACGCGAGCAGCAGCGGGAGCAGCAGGAGGGGGAGGTGGCGCACGTCGGACTCAGTCGATCGGGATCCGCAGTCCCGCGGTGAGCACCGCCCCGCCCCAGACCAGGTGACGGAAGCGCAGCTGACCGGAGATCTCGGCGAACAGGGTCAGGTGGTCGGCGAGGTCGCGGTGGATCCCGACCCCCAGGTCGGCCATCCCGAACTCCTCGTGCTGGACCGCGAGGAACCCGGGGCCGAGGTCCAGGTGCGCGTGCAAGCCCCAGGGCTTCTCCAGATCGCGCAACAGCTGGACCTCGAGGCCGAACAGCGCCACGCCGAAGTGGGTCGAGTTGCCCAGGGTCGGGGTCACGAAGTGATAGAACACCCGCGCTCGCCCGGCGATGCGGGACTGGCGCGGGCCGATCAGCAGCTCGATCCCGCCCCCCTGATCGAACCACGCGCCACCGCCGCGCTCGGCGTCGCCGGGGTCGATGCCGGCGTGGAAGCCGGTGACGTCGAACACCCCCAGCCCGCCGGCGCGGGCCGACAGCGGGGTCACCGACGCCAGCGTGGCGACGGCGACGAGGACACAACATCGCTGGATCATGACCGCCTCGCTCCGGACGACACGCAGCTTATCGGCGCCCCGGGGGATGCGTCAATCCGCGCATGGCGCGCGGTTGCGCGGGGGCGCGCGAGGCCGGACAATGGGGCCAGCATGTACCGGATCCTCCACGACGGCGGGAGCTATCGTGTCCTCCAGGACGAGGCGCCCGGGGCGGTGCGCTACCGCATCGACGGCCAGGTCGTCGAGGCCGGGCCGGCCGACGAGCTGAACGCGGCGGTGGACCGGATGCACGCCAGCGGCCTCGGGCGCGACCGCGTGGAGCTCGACCTGCGGCACGCGACCTACGTGGACGGGACCGGGTTGCAGGCGCTGGTGCGCTGGGTCCAGCTGATCGGCGAGGCGACCCGGCTGGAGCGCTACCGGCTGATCGTCCAGCCCTCGTTCGAGCACGACTGGCAGCGCTCGTCGCTGCGCGACTGGGCACGCTACGCCGGCCCCGAGCGGGTCGAGCTCGTCGGCGACGCCCCCGCCCCTCCGGCGGCCATGACCCTCCCCGCGGAGGACGAGGACTCCCTCTCCGAGGAGTCCAGCACCCCCGGCCTGCAGCTCGGCGATCGGCTCAAGTAGTCGAGAAAAGGGGCCGGTGCAGCGAACGTGCGGAACCCCGGCGGGGCTGGTCCGCGTCGAATCGT
>CAZOYV010000058.1:0-284 GCA_964584075.1 uncultured Rickettsiales bacterium
AGTTCGTGGCGCGACTGGCGTTCAGGCGGGAGTATGTTCGTGGCGCGCGACAGAGGGGGTGGTGGGCCCTCGAAGTTCCGCTGGGCGGAACCTGGAGTGCCAGATCATCCTTAGCCGATCCTGCTCGTGTGTAGGGGTCCCCCGGCTATCGAGTGGCGACTGGGGCAGCTCACGGCTTCGGGGGCGGTATGGGGCAAGCGGCCGAGATCCGGGGCGACGGGGGCGGATCGGGCAATTCAGCCCGTGCCTCCTGGGGCTTCGGGGCGGATCGGGCGCTGGGTGCG
>CAZOYV010000058.1:384-33875 GCA_964584075.1 uncultured Rickettsiales bacterium
AATTGGATTCCAGCTGACGGTGGCGGCCTTCAGCCCGTGCCTCCTGGGGCTTCGGGGCGGATCGGGCGCTGGGTGCGAATTGGATTCCAGCTGACGGTGGCGGCCTTCAGCCCGTGCCTCCTGGGGCTTCGGTGGCCGTTCGGGCGGTCTGTTCGAATCGGTATCCAGCTGACGGTGGCGGCCTTCAAGGGCACCGCTCGATCGCCCCGGCGATCCGCTCTCCGACCTCGATCGCCCGCTCGTCGTCGGCGTTGAGGTCGGCGGCGTACCAGGCGACGTCCTCGGCGGTGGTGTCGTAGTGGTAGTAGATCCGGTTGAGCTCGTGGACCAGGTCCTCGGGGGGGCCCTGGAACCGCTGGGCGCGGCAGGTCGACTCGGCGGTGACCTGGACGTAGGTCTCCTCGCTGAGCGGCTTGGTGTCCCACACTCCGTCGGCGGGGGGCTCGGGGTACTCCCCGGCGTCGGGGATGTCCAGGGCGAGCGCGTCGCCGGCGTCGGCCGAGCCGCCGTCGTCGGTGGCGCCGTCCCCGGTCTCGCGCACGACGATCAGGACGATCACTGCGACCACCAGCGCACCGCCGCCGATGTACAGCGCCCAGGGGGGCGACTCTCCTCGCTTGCCGTAGGCCATCGCGCTCCCGCGGCCCCCGGGGCGGATCGCCCGCCGGGGCGTCGGCATGGTACCACCGGCCCGTGACCTGATCGAGCGGCCGATCCATAATGCCCGCAAGGGTGACAGCAGGGGGCTGGATATGAACTTCGTCCAGAACGCATCCTTCCCCGAGGTCGAGATTCCACCGGCGGAGGGGAAGTTCTCGTATCGCAACCAGTGGGACGTGGTGATGGCCGCGTTCCGCGAGGCCGGGCTGCGCGTCGGGGAGCCGCCGGAGGAGCGCCGCGTCGCGTCGCCGTGCGCCGACTTCGCGTGGTTCTTCGTCGTCGAGGGGCTCGACCAGCACACCGAGGTCCTGGTCACCGATCAGGAGATCACGCCCGAGCGCGAGGCCGCGATCCTGCGCGGGGCGTTCGGGGTGATGCTCGACCACCCCGAGACCTCGTTCCACATCTACTCGCACGAGCCGATCAGCGACAAGCTGCGCACGGCGCTGTCGGACAGCGCCGCGGGTCGCTTCCTGCGTCGCGTCGGGGTCGAGGTCCCGATCGGCGACATCCGCCCGATGGGCGTCCCGCACGTGGCGCCCCGGATCGCCCGGATCCTCGCCGAGTGCTGGGCGATCCCGTTCGATCTGGACGAGCCCGGCGAGGCGATGGAGACCCTGGACGGGGTGGTGATGGAGTTCCGCGGCAAGGTCGCGCGCGACAAGCTGCTGGAGCAGCCCAAGGAGATCCTGACCCCGCCGCTGGCCGCGCTCGGGTTGCTGGTCGCCGAGATCCTCCGCCGCCACCTGCCGGGCCCGGCGCGGATCCACGCCACGATCCCCCACGCCGAGGTGGAGCGCCAGAGCGACGACCGGCTCAAGAACCAGGACTGGGCGTTCGTGATGGCCGTCGCCGGCAGCGAGGAGCTGCAGTACGTCTACGGCCCCGGCCGCGTGTTCACCCGCTACTGCCAGGGCGACCAGCAGCGGCTGATCGACCTGCTGCCGTCGGAGATCGCCCACCCCGAGAGCGAGGCAGCGCTGTCGTTCGTGGAGTCGCTGCCCGACGATCCGTCCGCCCAGGGGGACTGAGCCCCCTCCGTCGCGGTCGTCCTATCGCTTCTTGCCCCACGCGCGGTGGATGCTGGTCCCGTGGAGCGTGATCTGGGTGTCCTCGGTGAGCCGCTTGCGGGTGTCGGCCGAGACCCGGCCCTCCTCCAGGATCCGGTTGCAGGTGGCCTCGAGGCGGGCCACCGCCTCGCGGGCCTCGGGGGAGGCCTTCAGCGCCTCGGGCAGATCGGCCAGCTCCTGGCTGGAGGCGTCGAACACGCGCAGCAGCTGCTTCATCGTCCGATCGTTGCCACACTCCCAGATCTTGCGCTGCCAGCGGGCCACGCGCAGGGGCACGTAGGCGGCCCCGACCCCGGCGGCGTCGCGGTCCGCCTCGTCGGCGCCGGGGACCTCGATGCGCGCCGGCTCGATCTCGTCGAGCTCGCCACCGGGCCGGCGGCAGGACAGGCCCGCGGCGCCGAGCTGGCGGACGTCCCTGCGGCTGGACAGGCGGGCCAGCACGTGGCGCGGGGTGCCGGCGAACAGCCGCCCCAGCTCCACCGCGGCGCCGTCGCCGTCGGGGCGGCTGGGCAGGTCGTGGAGCAGCTCGAAGCGCTTGGCGGCGCGGGCCGTGAAGCCCACGTGCAGCACCGCGTCGTCGGCCACCCGCGCGGTGAGGCCCTGGACCTCCTCGCGGGCCACGGTCGCGGCGTCGTCGTCGAACTGCACGTAGCGGAACGCGCCGCCCCCGGCGGTGGCCATCCCGGCCAGCAGCTGCTCGTCGAAGCGGTGCCCCATCCCCACGGTGGTGGTGACGATCCCGGCGCGGTAGCCGTCGCGGGCCAGCGCGTCCAGCTCGGCGGCCTTGCGCCGGCCGCGGCTGGGGCGCCCGTCGGTGAGCAGCAGGATCGTGCGCGCCGCCCCGGCGACGCCGCCCAGGCCGGCCAGCTCGCGGGCCTTGCTCCAGCCCTCGCCGATGTTGGTCCCGAGGCCGACCCCCAGGCCCGTCAGGTCGAGCATCGCCTGCCCCAGCGCGTCCGGATCGGGGGCCTGCGGGGACATCACCACCCGGGCGCGTGCGTCGAACGCGACGATCCCCAGCCGGTCCCGGGCGTCGAGCAGCAGCCCGATCTGGCGCACCGCCTCGACGGCCGCGGCGATCCGCGGGCCGACCATCGAGCTGGAGCGGTCGACGGCGAGCACGAGGTCGACCGGCGGCCGCTCCTGATCGGCCGGCGGCGCGGTGGGCTCCACCGCAACCAGCGCGAGCCACTCGCCCGGTCCAGCGCCCGGGGCCGGCGTGACCCAGCTGCGCAGCTCGATCGGGACGCGCGGGGTCATGCGCGCCTCAGCCGATCAGGGCGATGAACAGCCCCGCCGCCACGACGGTGCCGATCACCCCGGCGACGTTGGGCCCCATGGCGAACATCAGCAGGTAGTTCTTGGGGTTGGCCTTCATCCCCTCGATCTGGATCACCCGCGCGGCCATCGGCACCGCGGAGAGCCCGGCGGCGCCGATCAGCGGGTTGATCTTGTGGCCCTCGCGCAGCGTCAGGTTCATCAGCTTGGCCAGCATCAACCCGCCGAGCACGCTGAACGCGAACGCCACCAGCCCCATCGCGAAGATCAGCAGCACGCGCCACTGCAGGAACGAGTCGGCGTGCATCTTGAACGCGATCGACAGCCCCAGCAGGATCGTCACGATGTTCATCAGCTCGTTCTGCGCTGCCTGGTTGAGCCGCTTGACGACCCCGGAGACGCGGAACAGGTTGCCGACCATGAACATCCCCATCAGCGGGGTGGCCTTGGGGACCAGCAGGCAGATGATGAACGTCGCCACCAGGGGGAACAGCACCAGCTCGGTGCGGGACACCTTGCGCAGCTGCTTCATCACGATCGCCCGCTCCTTCTTCGTCGTGAGCAGGCGGGCGATGGGCGGGATGATGATCGGCACCAGCGCCATGTACGAGTAGGCCGACACCGCGGTGGCGCCCAGCAGGTCGGGGCACAGGGCGTTGGTCACGAAGATCGTGGTCGGCCCGTCCGCGCCGCCGATGATCCCGATCGCGGCCGCCTCGGGGATCCCGATCGCGAGCGCCGGGGCGAAGTGCCCCAGCACCAGCGCGCCGAAGAACGCGACGTAGACGCCGAACTGCGCGCCGGCGCCGAGCAGCAGCGTCTTGGGGTTGGCGATCACCGGGGCGAAGTCGGTCATCGCCCCCAGCCCGAGGAAGATCAGCGGCGGGATCACCTCGTACTGGATGCCGTAGTAGAAGATGCGGAGCAGCCCCTCCTCGTCGAGCATCCCCGCGATGGGGATGTTGACCAGGATCACGCCGAAGCCGATCGGCAGCAGCAGGTAGGGCTCGTACTCCTTGACGATCGCGAGGTAGACCAGGCCGAGCCCGATCAGCCACATCACGACCAAGCCCCACGTCAGGTGGGCCAGTCCGGTGGAGTCGAAGGCCTGGCTGAGGATCTCCAAGTCGATCCCGGTCGCGTCGCGGGCTCAGCCCTCGATCACGCAGAACACCTGCTCGGCCTCGACCATCTCGTCTGCGGACGCCTTGATCTCGATGACCTTGCCGGCGGCGCTGGCGGCGAGCGGCATCTCGATCTTCATCGCCTCGAAGACGGCGATGGTGTCGCCGTCCGCGACCTCGTCGCCGACGGCGACGTCCACGGACACGACCTTGCCGGGCATCGGGAACACGACTTCGTGCTGGGCCATGGTATCTCGCTCCTACTCGGCGGGGACGCAGCCCCGTCGCTCGGTTCAGGACTTCTTGTCTTCGCCGCCCCCCGACCAGCCGACCCAGCGGGCGGCGTGGCCGAACAGCAGGGTGGTCAGGTACAGCAGGGTCAACACGACGAACACCCCCAGGAAGCCGGTCAGGCTCACCCGCCCGGCCTCGAGCCAGTCGACGGCCAGCACGCTGACCGCCAGGGGTGCCAGCGCCGTCACCCCAGGTAGCCCCCGGAGATGATGATCTTCTGGATGTTCGAGGTGCCCTCGACCACCAGGAACGAGCGCGCGTCCCGCAGGTAGCGCTCGGCCGGGTACTCGGTGCTGAACCCGAACGACCCGAAGATCTTCATGCACAGGTGCGCCGCCTCGTTGGCCGTCTCCGAGGCGTAGTACTTGGCCATCGAGACGCTCATCGTGTTGCGCACGTTGGGGTCCTGGTCCTTCTCCCACGCCGCCTTGTGGACCAGCAGCTGCGCCGCCTGGTGGTGGACCACCATCTCGGCGATGTCGGCGCGGATCATCTGGTAGTCGGAGATCGGCCGGCCGAACTGCTCGCGCTCCTTGGCGTACTTGGCGGCCTCCTCGAGGCACGCCCGGCCGACGCCGACGGCGCGGCAGGCGCACGACAGCCGGGTGTTGTCCAGCATCGTCATGCAGACCTTGAAGCCGTTGTTCAGCCCCCCGAGGATCTGGTCCTTGTGGACCCGCGCCTCCTCGAAGAAGATCTCGCCGGTGGGGGCGCAGTACAGGCCCAGCTTGGTCTCGATCGCCCGGGTGGTGACGCCCTCGGTGTCCTTGAGGTGCACCAGGAAGCAGGTCATCCCCTTGTGCTGCAGCGCCGGCTCGGTCTTGGCGTAGACCAGCGCCACGTCGGCCACGTGGGCGTTGCTGATCCAGGTCTTGGCGCCGTTGAGCACGAAGTGGTCGCCGTCCTCGCGGGCGGTGGTCTTCATCGAGGCCACGTCGGAGCCGGAGTTGGGCTCGGTGATCGCGAACGCGCCCAGGTACTCCGCGCTGACCAGCTTGGGGATGTACTCCTTCTTCTGCTCCTCGTTGCCCCAGCGCAGGATGGCGCGCGCCGGGCCCTGGGTCTGCATGTTGAACGGCAGGCCCCACGACGGGCTGACGCGGGCGATCTCCTCGGTCAGCAGCATGGAGGTCAGCATCCCGTCGGGCAGCCCCAGGCCGCCGTACTCCTCGGGGATCACGGCGCCGAAGAACCCCAGGTCGGCCATCTGCTGGAGGATCTCGCGACGGAAGGTGTGGTTCTTCTCGTCCTCCTCGATGGTCGGGGCGATCGTCTCCTCGGCGAAGCGCTTCGCCATGTCCCGCATCATCAACTGGTCTTCGCTGAAGCTGAACTCCATGGAATTGGTCCTCCGGGGGATGGGGCGCCGCCCCGCGCGGAGCCGCGCGGAGCATGTGTACAGGGGGGCGCAACCGTTGTCAACGCGGGCTCGCGCGCGGGAGCGAGACGTGGTACGCAGGGGGAGATGCCACGCCGCCGAGCCCCCCTCGTCGCAGTCCTGCTCGCAACGTTCGCGGGGCTCGCGACCCCCGCTCCGGCGGGGGCCCAGGGGCCGCACCCGGCGCTGCCCGAGGGGACCGACCCGCTGGCCTGGATGCTGGACGACCTCGGCCTCGCCGAGGCGCAGCTCGGCGTGCACCCGCGCGGGTACCACGCGCGCTTCCCGCAGCCGGGCGAGATGCCCTACCTGCTGCCGTTCTTCGCGGACCTGTGGGCCGAGCCGCTGCGGATCTACGACTGGTCCGCCGGGATGGCGGCCTACGCCGGGCGGTACCTGGACCCCGACACCCTCGCCGGGACCGGCGCGGGGCCGCGCCCCGACGCGGCCTACCACCTGCTGTTCCACCTGGGCGTGTGCCGGCTGACGTCGCGGTTCCGCGACGACCCCATCGAGCTGCGACCGCACGCGTTCGGGGACGCGCCGCTGGTCGAGGCGGTGCGCCAGCTGCGCGAGGCCCGCGCGGCCGGGCCGGCGCGCGCCCCGCCCGGGCGCGACGGGGACGTCTCCCGGCGGGCCGGGGAGGAGGCCCGCGCCGCCCGGCTGGACCCCGCGCTGCAGGAGATCGTCGCCGCCGCGGTGCTCGACCTGGCGGACGCGCGGAGCTGGATCGATCTGGCGTTCCGCAACGTCCCGCGGGACGACCGCATCGCGGTGTGGCGCGTGCTCGATCTGGGCGCGATCCAGCGGGACGGGCTGCGCTACGACCCGGCCGTCGACGACGTGATGGCCGCGCTGGACCGCGAGAGCCTGCTGTACGGCGCGATGAAGGCCACGGTGGCCACCGAGGCGCTGCGCGCTCGGCTGCGGGCGTGGCAGGGCGAGGCCCCGCGCGAGGCCCAGGCGATCGAGCGCTACGAGCAGCTCACGCCGCTGGGCCGGGTGGTGATCGCGGGGACCGGCGCGGACGAGCACGGCTGCTCGGACTGCCTGCTGCTGATCGACCTGGGTGGGGACGACACCTACGCGATGCCGGTGGGCGCTCCGCCGGACCCCGACCTGCCGCTCTCGGTGGCGCTGGACATGGCGGGCCACGACCACTACCAGCCGGCGCCCTTCGGGCTGCCGACCCAGGGCGCCGGGGTGCTGGGCGTCGGCGTGCTGTGGGACGCCGCGGGCCACGACATCTACCGCGCCGACGGGCCGCTGGCGCAGGGCGCCGCCCAGATCGGCGTCGGCCTGCTGTTCGACGAGGGCGGGAACGACCACTACCAGGCCTCCACCTCGGCCCAGGGGGCGGCGTTCTTCGGGATCGGGATGCTCGCCGACGCCGACGGGGGCGACCGCTACGAGTGCCACGGCGAGTGCCAGGGGTTCGGGGGCTCCGGCGGCGCGGGGGTGCTGGCCGACGGACGGGGCGACGACCAGTACACGGCCGGGAGGCCGTCCGGGGACGTGGGCCGGTCCGGCGACGACGCAGGCCTCGGGCCCGACCCCACCAGCGCACAGGGGGCCGGGCGGGGGCGGCGTGGCGACGGGGGCGACGGCCACAGCTGGGCCGGGGGGCTGGGGCTGCTGCTCGACCTGGCCGGCGAGGACCGCTACGAGGCGGGCACGTTCTCGCAGGGGTGCGGCACCTGGTTCGGCACCGGGGTGCTGTACGAGGCCGGGGGCGACGACGTCTACGAGTCGGCGGCGTTCTCCCACGGCAGCGGCGCACACTTCTGCATCGGCGCCGCGATCGACGAGGCGGGGAACGACGAGCGCCGCGCGGTCGGCACCGGGACCTGCGCGCTGGGCTGCGGGTCGGACCACGCCGACGTGCTGATGCTGGACCGCGAGGGGGACGACCTCTACGTCGGCCGCGAGCGGGTGCTGGGGGTTGCGGACGGGTGCTCCACGGCGCTGGCCGTCGACCTGGCCGGCGACGATCGCTACGAGCTGACCGGCGCCGGCGAGGCGTTCGGTGCCGCGGGGGCGCTCGAGCTCGTCGAGCGGCTCGACCCGGCACGCCCGTACCTCCACGACGGGACCTCGCTGGGGCTGTTCCTCGACGGCGACGGGCAGGACCGCTACCAGCGCGGGGACGGGCCCGACCCGGTGGCGGCCGAGGGGTTCTACCGGCGCGCCCCGGCGGCGGACGACGAGGCGGTCGAGCGGGCCCACCTCGGGGCCGGGCTGGACGCGCCGGGCGGGGAGGTCGAGGCCTTCCGCAGACTGGAGGAGCGATGACGATCACGAGGCGGGACGCCGTGGCCCTCGGGCTCGGCGGGGTCGTGGGCGGGGCGATCGGCTGCGCGGGCGCGGGCCGCGGGGCGCCGGACGAGGCGCCGCCGGCGGCGGTCGCGGCGGGGGCCGGCGGTTCCATCGCGCGGGCCACCGGGCGGCGCGTGGTGATCAGCACGTGGAGCCACGGGGTGGCGGCCAACGAGGCCGCCGCGGCGGTGCTGGCCGGCGGCGGCGTGGCGCTGGACGCGGTGGAGCAGGGGGTCCGCGTCTCGGAGAGCGATCCCGAGTGCCGCTCGGTGGGGCTGGGCGGGATGCCCAACGCCGCGGGGGTGGTGCAGCTCGACGCGGCGATCATGGACGGACCCACCGCCGCGGGGGGCTCGGTGGCCTCGCTGGAGGGCATCGAGAACCCGATCAGCGTGGCGCGCAAGGTGATGGAGCACACCCCCCACGTGCTGCTCGTCGGGCCCGGCGCCAGGGCGTTCGCGCTGGAGCACGGCTTCGCCGAGCGCGAGCTGCTGACCGACGCGGCGCGACAGCGCTGGGAGCAGTGGAGGCGGGAGCAGCAGGCGCCGCAGCTGGTCACCCCGGCCGAGGACCACGACACGATCGCGATGTGCGCGCTGGACCAGACCGGGCACCTGGCCACGGCGTGCACCACGTCGGGCCTGGCCTGGAAGCTGCCGGGGCGGGTGGGGGACTCGCCGATCCTCGGGGCCGGCTCGTTCGTCGACGACGACGTGGGCGCCGCCGGGGCCACCGGGGTCGGCGAGGAGGTGCTGCAGACCTGCGGCTCGTTCCTGGTGGTCGAGAACATGCGCCGCGGGATGAGCCCCACCGAGGCGTGCGCCGACGCCGTCGACCGGATCCTGCGCAAGCACCCCGCGGCGGCGGAGATCCAGGTGGCGTACATCGCGCTGCGGGCCGACGGCGAGGTGGGCGCGTTCGCGATCCGCCCGGGGTTCCAGTACGCGCTCCACGACGGGCAGACCAACCAGCTGATCGACGGGGCCCACCGGGTGGTTTGATCCCCACCGCCCAAAGGGACGAAGATCACGGGACGCAGGAGGCGAACCGATGACCGAGGCCGGCAGTGGGATGGGCGCCGCCGAGCAGAGCGTGCCCCTCGACGAGCGCCGCGACTCCAGCGCCAAGTACCTGTTCGCGGGGCTGGTGCTGGTCGTCGGCGTGGTGCTGATCATCCTGTTCCTCAAGCCGTTCCTGATCTGGGTCCAGTACCACCAGCCCAAGGTGGTCAGCGTCGAGGACGTGGCCCGCAACCGGATCCCCGAGGGCGGCCAGGTCCAGATCCAGGGCGTGGTCGACCCCCGCTACAGCTACATCGTCAAGGAGCCGGGCGGCGAGGGGCTGATCGAGATCGGGCTGCTGCTCGCCGACGACGCGCCGATGGGGCAGTGGCAGGAGGCCATCGTCCGGGACGAGACGGCGTTCCGCGACGCGCTGCAGCCGGCGCTGGACGAGACCCTGTACGAGCGCGGGGTCAAGGAGTACTTCGACAGCGTCGACGTGTTCGCCTCGAGGTTCGAGAAGCACGGCGCGCAGCTCGGGCACACGCTCGAGGACGCGTGGCCCAACTACGCCGTCGGCTTCGCGCGGCCCTACGCGGGCGGCGAGGAGCCGGGGTTCCGCAGCCAGCTCCACCCCGAGCGGGTGTGGGTCCTGAAGGACCGGCTGCCCAGCGGTGGGCTGCAGGAGCGGCCGCCGTGGCCCGAGGACATCGTGCTGAGCAACCCGATCGCGCCCAGCGAGATCCCCGCGCTGAAGAAGCACCTCGACGAGGAGCGGGCCTACTGGGAGGGCACCGCCCCGCAGGTGGTGGCCGAGCTCGACGCGGCGGATCTGCGGGGGGCGTTCGGCGAGGTCGTCACGGTGGTGGGCACCGTCCGCCCGCTGCCCGTCGAGGCGTTCGAGGCGTTCGAGGCGGTGGACGACCTGCTGTTCGACATCTACTACTACGTCCGCGAGGGGGAGACGCCCCCGACGGTCGGGCTGATCTTCGTGCCGCTCGGGCTGCTGCTCGTGCTGCTGATGATCGGGCTGATGGCGTACTGGGCGCTGAGCGCCCGGTCGCGGTACGATCAGATCCTGAACGAGGAGTGAACCGAGCGTCGGGAGCGCGCCGGGGGGAGCCGCGGTGGACGACCAGGAAGTCCAGATCCGCCATCACGAGATCGACCTGGAGGGGGCGCAGCTGAACCTCGAGTTCGATCTCGAGCAGCTGCCGGTCCTGGAGAAGGTGGCGCGCCGCAAGGCGTCGCAGCTGCACCGGCTGGCGACCTACGCCCTGGAGATCGCCGGCTACGAGCAGATCTTCGGCCGCGACGCGGGCGTGCAGCGGCAGATGCTGCAGCTGGTGGCCCACGCCGGCACGGCGATCTGCCTGCGCGCGTCGGGCATCGAGGGCTCGTTCGAGGTCCCCCTCGGGGACGGCGATCCGGTCCGCTACCGCCGCACCGGCCCCAGCCCGGTGGCCCACGCCGTGACCTGGCAGACCGCGTTCCACGCCGCGCTGATCGCGCGCGACGCCGAGAGCCTCGACCGCCTCGGCACCGTCGATCTCGACCAGCTGCGCGACTCCGGCACGCCGCTGGACGACTACTTCACCGTGTTCTGCGAGGCGCTCCAGCGGTTCCCGCGGTCGGAGGACGAGGCGTTCTACAAGCTCGTCGAGGCCCTCGACGCCGCCGATCCCGAGGAGGTCGAGGAGACCACCTTCGACGCGGTGCTCAACCTCGCGCTGCCCGAGATGAGCCTGCTGATGCAGCTGCTCAAGGGCGATGAGCGGGGGTTCGACGAGGCCCTCCACAGCGCGGTCCTGCACCACAAGGAGTACTGGGGCCACGGCGAGCGGCGCCAGTACCCGCAGGGCTTCCTGTGCCTCCCCGCCACCGCCTGGGCCTCGGTGGCCCACGACCGCGGGATGGCGGTCGAGCTGCGCTCGGACTACCTGTCCCGCGGGCTGTACCGCGGGGTCTCCGCGGGCTCCTGAGACAGGGGACTAGCTGTCCACGTCACACCCGAACGGCACCGTCGAGCTCGAGACGCCCTCGTTCATGCCGCCGACGTAGGTCACCCTCATCGTCACGAGCACGTCCTCGCCGCACGGGTACCCGCCCTCGGGGGGCGCGGTCATCTCCAGCGTCCCGGTGAACGTCTCGGTCACCGTCTCGCCGCTGAGCACGACTCCGTCCCAGCCGCCGGCGGTCAGCGCCAGGTCGACCACCGGCTCCCCGGTGGCCTCGACGAGGAGCGTCGCCTGGTCGATCTCCACCGCCTCGATCTCGTCGAACCAGTCGTTGGTCATCGTCAGCTCGACGGAGACCTCGATCTCCGGGTAGCCCTCGGGGATCGCGGTGGGAGCGGAGCTGGCGCCCAGCAGGGTGGCGTCGATCGACAGCATCGGATCGGATATCCCGTCGTCGTCGCCGGCGTCGTCGTCGCCGGCGTCGTCGTCGTCGATCTGGTCCATGTACTCCGCGCAGCCCGGCGCCAGCAGCAGCAGGGCGAGGAAGAGCGAGGCGAGGATCGAGCGCATGCGTACCTCCCGCCCCGGTAGCTTGGCACGATCCGTACCAGCCCGGCGTGCACGACGGCGCCCCGGCCCGATCCCCCGGCGCATGGAATCCATGGAACACTGGCGGGTAGGGATCCCCGGGAGGCAGCCGGGATGCAGGTCACGTACGGCAAGATCGCCGCCACCGTGGTGTGGGTCGTGTTCGGCGTGCTGTTCTTCGTGCTGCCCCGCTGGGGGCCGGCGTTCAACCCGATGTTCACCCTGGCCGGGCTGTTCCTGATCTGGTGGGCCGAGTACGCCGGCGAGTTCGTCGGGGCGATCCCGAGCGCCTCCTCGGTGGTGACGCAGAAGGCGGGCCCGCTGGCGGTCACGGTCTGCGGCTGGGCGATGCTGCTGGGGATCCCCGTGCTGCTGGCGATGATCCACGCCACCCCGCTGGACCCGCCGTAGCGGCGCCGATCGCCGTCAGAAACACCGCCGCGAGATCCGCGGATCGGTCTGACGGCTGCCTCCGTGAGGCTGGTTCACCGCTTGCCTCACCAACGGCTCGACCCCATGCGGCGGTAAGTCCGTGGGTTGGCGAGAAGCTAGCGGGTTACCGCCGATTTCCGGCGGTAACTCCGGGGGGTGATGGGAAGCTGGCGAGTTGTCGCCGAATCCCGTGAGTCACCACGACAGACACGGGTACCCGAGCCCCTCCATTCCAGCCTTCGGATCGGGCTGGAAGAGCCCTGTTCTCTCGTCGGCGACGTCGGTGGTATGGTTGCCGGGGCGGTTGCCGTTCTTGGCAGCGGCACGGGGGTGGATTGGGCGTCTTCCTTCCTCTCGACCACACGCAGCCGATTGCGCGACGAAGCGCCCTGCTGGCCGCGATTGCGCTGCTGTTGGGCTCCTCTGGCTGCCCTCCGGACGATACCGAGCCCACGGATGACGACGCGGGAGACGACGACACCGCGGACGACGACTCGAACGACGACGACCTCTCCGACGACGACGGGGACTGGGTCCAAACCAGCGCGGGGGAGTGGCTCAGCTGCGGACTCCACGTGGATGGCAGTGTCGAATGCTGGGGTGGAGCATCCATGTGGGGCACACCGCCGCAAGGGGAGTCCTTCACCAAGGTCTCGACTGGCTCATACCATGCTTGCGGTCTTCTGGATTCGGGAGAACTCCGCTGCTGGGGATTGGACGACGGCGGCAATCTGGACGTCGGACAGGTATCCGATACTCCGTCGGGCACATTCCTCGATATCTCCACCGACCGACACAGCAACTGCGCTGTGCGCTCCGACCATGCCATCGTGTGCTGGGGTGAACTCAGCGGTTCGCCGTTGCAGGGAGAGTACGAGTCGCTCACGCTCGGTCGACGAACCCTGTGTGGTATCCATGTCGACGGAACGGCGGAGTGCTTCGGGGCGGACGACGAGGGCCAACTGGACGTCCCGCCCGGCGAGGAGTTCGTCGAGGTCTCCTGTGGGTCGTACCACACCTGTGGCCTGCGCCAGGACGGTACCGTCGTCTGCTGGGGCTGTCAGGGCGACGCTACCAGTGGTGCAGAGTGTGATCCTCCAGACGATACGGCATTCGTCCATATCTTCACCGGGAGCTTCGGCATTTCCGAAGGCCACGATCTCCGCTGCTGGCCTGAGATTTCCCACTGCAACACCTACGGTAGATACTTCGCCCAAGCCGACTACCAGTATCACTTCTGTGGCGTCACCCCCGGTGGCGCGGCGCTGTGCTGGGGCTGCGATCCCAAGTGGGAGGAGGGCGAGTGCGACCCGCCGTGAGGCCGCGGCGCCTACGGCCGGTTGGGCGTGAGAACAGGTCCGGGACCCCGCCCCCGAGATTCCCAGGGAGGGCGGCGGCGCCGGAGAGACGATCGCGTGGAGGCCGAGACGAACCCGCCGTAGCGAATCAGGTCTGCAGCACGAGCAGCCGCGGCTCGGTCATGTCCTCCACCGCGTAGCGCGCGCCCTCGCGGCCGAAGCCGGACTCCTTGACCCCGCCGTAGGGCATGTGGTCGACGCGGTACGCCGGGGTGTCGTCGTGGACGATCCCGCCGACCTCGAGGACGTCGAGGGCGCGGGTCAGCTTGCGCACGTCGTTGGTGAAGATCCCGGCCTGGAGGCCGTAGCGCGAGGCGTTGACGAACGCGAGGGCCTCGTCGAACGAGCCGTGGGTCGACAGGCAGGCGACCGGCCCGAACACCTCGCGGGCGACGACGTCGGCGTCCGCTGGGGCGTCCTCGAGCAGGCACGGCTTGATCACGCTGCGGTCGCGGTCGCCGCCGGTGAGCTTGCGGGCGCCGCCGTCGCAGGCGGCCTCGATCCACGAGGCCACGCGATCCGCGTCCCCGGGAGTGATCAGCGGTCCGCTGACGATCCCGTCGTGGGACGGGTCGCCGTACGGGATCGCCTCGACGGCCGCCAAGAGGAGCTCGCGGAAGGGGTCGGCCACGTCGCGGTGCACGGTGATCCGTTGCACGCTGATGCACGACTGCCCGGCGTAGTAGTACGCGCCGATCGCCAGCTTCTTGGCCGCGGTCTCGAGGTCGGCGTCGGGCTCGATCACGGCCGCGGCGTTGCCGCCGAGCTCGAGCACGACCTTCTTGCGGCCGGCGCGGGCCTTGAGCGCCCAGCCGACCTCGGGGCTGCCGGTGAAGGTCAGCAGCTTCAGCCGCTCGTCGGTGGTGAACGCCCCGGCGCCGTCGCGGGAGCAGGGCACCACGTTGAGGCCGCCCTCGGGCAGGCCCGCCCCGGCGGCGAGCTCGGCCAGCAGCAGCGCGGCGCTGGGGGTCTGGCTGGCGGGCTTGAGCACCACCGGGCAGCCCGCGGCGATGGCCGGCGCGACCTTGTGGGCCACCAGGTTCAGCGGGAAGTTGAACGGGGTGATCGCCGAGACCGGCCCCAGCGGGACGCGGCGCACGAGGCCGAGGCGCCCGGCCCCCGGGGCGAAGGCGTCGAGCTCGAGCAGCTCGCCCCCGGCCCCGCGGCGGCCGACCTCGGCGGCGTCGGCGAAGGTGTCCAGCGCCCGCTCGGCCTCGATCCGCGCGAACCGGATCGGCTTGCCGGCCTCGTCGCGGATGATCGCGGCGAACTCGTCGAGGTGGGCCTCGACGGCGGTCCGCAGGCGCGCCAGGATCGCGGCCCGCTGGTGGCCCTGCAGTGCAGCCATCGCGGGGGCGGCGCGGACGGCCGAGGCGATGGCGCGGTCCACGTCCCCGGGGCCGCCGAGCGCGATCTCGGCCACCGGCCCGCCGTCGAACGGCGAGGCGATCGTGGTCCACCGGCCGCCGTCCTCGTGGCGTCCGTCGATGAAGAAGCCGCGTCGCTGGCCCATGGTGTCCTCCCGGGGATCGGCGGGTCCGGCCAGGGATGCTATCGCTCGCGTGGGCCCGGGTCCACCGGACCCCGGGGACCAGGTAAGATGGCGGCTCCCGCGGCGCCATGGGACGGGGACGGCGCCGACGAGTGTTGCTCCGGGTAGGAGGACAAGACGTGATCCGCACCTGCTGTCTCGTGGCCCTGGTGGCCCTGACGGCGGCGCCGCCGACCTGTTCCGCGGCGCGGCTGCTGCTGCCCCTCGACGCCGAGCCCCCGGTCGAGGGCCGCCCCTCGATCACGATCCTCGAGGAGGACGTCGAGATCGTGATCTCGGACGAGCACGCCACGACGCGGATCACGCAGGTCCTGCGCAACCACACCGGCAGCACCCTCGAGGGCACCTACGTCTTCCCGCTGCCGGAGGGTGGCGCGGTCAGCGACTTCGCCACGTGGGACGACGGGATCCGGATCCCCGGCGTGATCCTCGAGCGCGAGGAGGCCCGCCGGATCTACAACAGCATCGTGCGCCGCCGCATCGACCCCGGGCTGGTCGAGCAGCAGGACGACCACGTCTTCACCGTCCAGGTGTTCCCGATCCCGCCGTACGGCACCAAGCGCCTCGAGATGGAGTTCACCCAGCTGCTCGACGTGGACTCCGGCGGGGTCCGCTACGTGTTCCCGCTGGCGTCGGAGCCCAGCGCCCGGATCGACACCTTCCGGTTGCAGTTCGAGGTCCACTCCAGCCTGCCGGTCGCCGAGCTGCAGCTGCCGGCCGAGACCCTCGAGGTCACCCTCGACGAGCACACCGAGGCCCGCATCGCCGGGCACGTGGAGCAGACCACGTTCCTGCCGACCCAGGACTTCATCCTGGACTACGTGGTCCGCACCGAGGGGCTCGGCCTGCGGGTCCTGAGCCACCACGAGGCGGACCGCGAGGAGCCGGGGTACTTCCTGGTCTCCGCGCTGCCGTCGACGGAGATCGGCGCCGCCGCGGCCGGGAACGGCCACGACGTGGTGCTGCTGTTCGACACCTCGTACTCGATGATGGGCGAGGGGCTCGCCGGATCGGTCCAGGCGGCCCGCGAGCTGGTCGCCTCGCTGGGCGAGGACGACCGCGTCGCGGTGATCACGTTCGCCGACGAGCTCCACGACCTCGACGGCGGGTTCCGCGCCCCCGGCGAGGCCACCGCCGCCGACGTGGAGCACTTCCTGCTGGCCGCCCCGCTGGGGGCCGGGACCGATCTGGAGGGCGCGCTGCTGGCCGGCCTGGACCGGGCCGCCACCGGCGGCAACGGCGGGCGCAGCCGCGCGGTGGTGCTCGTCACCGACGGCCACCAGACGATCGGCAACCTGGACCTGCAGGCCGTGGAGCAGCGCGTGATGCAGCGCCACGACGCCTCGGGCGCGACCACCCAGGTGTTCGCGTTCAGCGTCGGCCAGGGCACCGAGGACCCGCTGCTGCGGCACGTCGCCGCCCGCACGCAGGGCCACTTCGAGCACGTCCGCGGCTACGGCGACCTGGAGTACCGCCTGGAGCGGTTCCTCGACAAGCTCGACCTGCCGCTGCTGAGCGACATCCACGTGCGGATCCCGGGCCGCACCGAGATGACCTACCCCGAGACGCTGGCCGACACCTTCCTGGGCAGCCGCGTGCTGCTCGTCGGCCGCTACGCGCGCGGCGTCCGCGGCAACGTCAAGGTCGCCGGCAAGATCCGCGGCCAGACGCTCAGCGCCCAGGCCCCGGTGCAGTGGACCGACGCGCCCCACGGCGACGAGTACATCGCGCGGCTGTGGGCCCGGGCCCGGGTCGACCACCTGCTCGAGCGGATCCACGTCGAGGGCTACCGCGAGGAGTGGCGCGACGAGATCGTCGAGCTGTCGCGGCGCTACAAGTTCGTCACGCCCTACACGTCGTTCCTCGCCGCGCCGCGGGCGCTGCTGCGGCCGCGGGTGATCAAGCCCGGCGACCCGGTGCTGACGATCCGCGCCCCCGAGGACACCGAGCGGGTCTCGGTGGTGTTCCCGTTCGGCGAGACCAAGCCGGCGGCGTACGACCCCGAGCGCGGGCTGTGGGCCTGCCGCTTCCTGGTCCCGGTGGGGATGGAGGACGGCGACTACGAGGCGATCGTGATCCTCACCGACGGCGACGGCCGCCAGGTCCGCGAGCGCAAGTCGTTCGTGATCGACAGCCAACCCCCGTCGCTCGACGTGGCGCTGGGCACCGGCCGGGCGCTGGCCGGCGAGGCGGTCCAGGTCCGCGTCGACGCGCCACCCGACACCGGGCAGATCGTGGCGTCCCTGCTGCGCCCCGGCGGCGGCGAGCTGCTGCGCGTCCCGGTCCGCTGGGACGCCGGCGAGAAGCTCAGCACCGGGGTGCTGCAGCTGCCCGAGGCGCTGCCCCCGGGGGTCTACCCGGTGTTCGTCCACGCCACCGACTTCGCCGCCAACGAGACCGGCCGGCGCGTGGAACTGGAGGTGCTGTGATGGCGGCCCACCGCACCCTGCTGCTCGCGGCGCTGGTGGCGCTGGCGGTCCCCGCGCCGCCCGCGACCGCCGAGATCGCCGACGTGCTCGCCACCGCCTACCCCGATCCCCAGCAGCGCTACCAGGACGCCCGCGGTGCGGCCCAGTTCGGCGGCCCGCTGGAGCAGTGGGCGCTGGGCGAGGCGGCGCTCGGCGTGCACCAGTTCGCCGACAGCGACCGCGCGTTCAGGGCCGCCGCCGTCGCCGCGGCCAGGGGCGACGCGCTGGAGCTGCGCGAGCTGGGCCAGCTGGCCGACCGCCTGGAGCAGCGGATGCTGCTCGACGAGGCGATCCAGGTCCGGCAGCGGCGTGTCGAGCGCGCCCTCGCCGACGTGCCCTCCGACCGGCTGCTGACCCGCGCCGAGAAGGAGCTGGCCGCCGGCGCGATGGACGATCTGAAGCGGATCGCCGAGCTGCACCGGCGCCAGCTGCGCTACGACGAGTTCTTCGCGGCGCGCGAGCGGGTGCTGGAGATCGCGCCGGCCGATCGCCGCGCCGAGGAGCTCTCCCGCTACCTCGACGAGCTGCTGCGGATGGACCGCACCGACCGCGCGCTGGTGGTGGCCCAGACCCACGCCGACCTGACCGGCGACGTGGAGGTCCTGCGCCGGGCGCTGGAGGTGATGATCCGCGAGGAGCAGCAGCAGCAGGCCCACCGGATGCTGCGCCTGGCGGTGGCCTCGTCGATGGACTACTGGGACTTCCGCTACCTGCTGGTGGACTACATGGAGGTCTTCGACCCCGGCGTGCGGTGGGCCTCGGACCGCGACGATCGGCTGCGCGGCCTGCTGCTCGGGCGCCCGGTCCAGGCGGTGGACTACCTGCTGCTGGGGTCGGCGTACCAGGTGGTCGGCGACCGCGAGCTCGAGGAGCAGGCCTACCGCAGCTACCTGAACACCGGGGGCGTCACGGCGCCCAAGCTGCGCACCGCGGCCGACCTGCTGTACGGGATGGGCAAGACCGCCGAGGCGTTCCTGCTGTACCAGCGCTTCCTGGTGGAGTACCCGGACAGCGAGCTGGAGCCCGCCGTGCTGCTGCGCGTCGTGGACTGCCTGGAGCGGACCTACGACCTGGAGGCCAGCTTCCACTCGGCGTTCAACGCGTTCGGCTACCTGTTCCTCGACGAGCGCACCCCGCAGGTCCCGGTGGGCGTGTTCAGCGTGCTGTTCAACGACGTGCCGCTGCAGAGCCGGCTCGACGGCCTCGAGGAGGCGCTGGACCGCTACTACGTCGACCTGCTCGCGGTGGACCTGCTGTGGAACCTGGTGGAGCGCCACCCGGACGCCGCCGAGGCCGACCGCGCGCACCACGAGCTGCTGCGCTACTACCGCCGCTACGAGGACCACGACCGCCAGCTCGAGGTCTGCGAGCGCTACATCCAGCGCTACGGCGATCGCCCCGAGGCCAACGAGTTCCGCTTCGAGGAGGCCGCGATCCACAACCGCCTGGGGCACTACGCCGCCGAGGAGCAGGCCTACCGCGCGGCCTTCGAGGCGACCCTGCCCCCACCCGGGACGCCGCGGCCCTACGAGCCGGTGGACCCCGACGAGGTCACCCGCGTGCAGCAGCACGACCGCGCGTTCCGCTCGCTGCTGAGCTTCTACGACCGCGACCGAGTCGCCCGGTTCTACGACGTGGTGGCGCTGTACAAGGCGGAGATCGACGTGCGCGGCGGGGATCTCGCGCTGGTCGACGAGCTGGTCCGGATCTGCGATCGCCAGGACGCCTACGGCGAGATCGAGCAGCTCTACGAGGAGGTGATCGAGACCTACGACACGATGGCGGTGTACGACAAGCTGGCCCGCCACTACCTGCGGATGCGCCGCGACCGGGACGCCGAGAAGATCTACCTGCAGGCCCGCAAGCGGTTCGCCGACGACCAGCAGCCGTACCACTGGCTCGAGGACTACTACGCCGGCGAGGAGCAGTACGGCGCGGCCGAGGGGGTGGTCCGCGACGCGATGCAGGCGTTCCCCGACGACCCGCAGTGGTACTTCGAGCTGGCCTCGCTGTCCTACACCCACCGGGGCAGCGCCGGGCGCTGCGCGGTGTACGAGGAGGCGCTGCAGACCTTCCCCCACTCGTGGCGCTTCATCGACGGGCTGTACCACTGCCGCGGCGAGGGCGAGCCGCGGCTGGCGCTGCTCGAGCGGGAGTACGCGGTGGTGCCCGAGGCCCGCCGCCGGCTGCTGGTCGACTACGGGCGCGAGTACCGCTACGTCGAGCACATCCGCGAGGCCGAGGCGGCGCTGGCGCGCAGACCCGACGACGCGGTGCTGCACCGCTACGTGGGCGACCTGTACAACGCCCTGAGCCACTTCGAGGAGGCCCTGCAGCACTACGAGATCGCGGCGCGGACGATGACCGACGACGCCGCGCTGCTCAAGCGCGTCGGCGCCCTGCAGCGCTCGTTCGGGCGCACCGCCGACGCCGCCGAGACGTTCACCCTGCTGGCCGAGATGCGGCGCGAGGGCTGGCTCGCCGGCGGGGTCCAGGCCGAGGCCGTCGCGGCCAGCACGATCACCTCCCGCGCGGTGCCGGCCTCGCAGCAGGGCGCCCCGCCCTCGTTCTGGGTCACGCTGGGCGAGGTCCACGCCGAGGCCGGGGACGGCGACGCTGCGCTGCGCGCCTGGCGCCACGTGATCGAGCGCGATCGCTCCGATCCCGAGAACTGGCTCGAGGTCGCCAGCGCCTGCTGGGACTACTTCCTGTTCGACGACGCGGTGGCGGTCTTCGAGGAGGAGCGCCAGGTGCTCGGCGATCGCAACCTGCACGCCAAGCAGCTCGCCGCGGTCTACGAGTCCAAGCGCGACTACAAGCAGGCGGTCGGTGAGTACGTCACGATCCTGCAGCAGGGCGACCCGATGGTCCGCGAGGACGTCCGCGTGCGCCTGATCTACCTGGCGCGGCACAAGGACCTCGACCGCACGATCCGCAAGACCTTCGTGCGGGCGCTCAAGGCGCAGCCGGAGCACGAGGGGCTGTACCGCAACTACGCCGACTACTGCGCGCGGCTGGAGGACTGGCCCGAGGTCTACGCGATCTACGACGACGCGCGGCGCAACGTGCGCGACCGCCGGTTCCTCGAGTGGCTCGGCGGCGAGTTCGAGCGGCTCGAGCAGCTCGACCGCGCCGAGGCGACGTTCGCCGACCTGTCGGCGACCTACGCCAGCGACGCCTCGGCGTGGCACCAGCACCTGGCGTTCGTCGAGCGGCGCTACCGCGGCGGCGAGCGAGACGCGGCGCGGGCGGAGGTGCTGGCCCGGGCCCACGCGGCGCTGCCGACCCAGGGCTTCCACCACGAGCTGATCGAGCTGCTGCGGAAGCGGGGCGACCTGCAGGGCGTCGACGACGCGCTGCGGCTGCGGGCCGATGCCCACGACGGCCCCGCGCGCTTCGCGGCGCTGACCGACCTGGCGCTGGCCCGGGTCGAGCGCGGCGACCTCGAGGCCGCCGAGGCGGTGCTGCTGGAGCAGCGCACGATGCGGCTGGCGCTGGTCGACGAGCCCGCCACGTGGCACGGCCTGGATGCGCTGCACGCCGCGCTGCTGCGCGCCGGCGACGACGAGCTCGCGCTGCGCTGGCTGGGCTTCCACCGCCGCGATCTGCCGCTGCGGTACGAGACGATCCCGACCTGGGTCGACGTCGCCCGGACGTACCACGAGGCCGGGCGCGCCGAGACCGCCGGCGCGCTGCTGGAGCAGATCCAGCTGAGCGCCCCGTACCGCGTCGACGTGGCGCGGATGCGGGCCGAGCTGCTGCTCGCCGCCGACGACGAGGCCGGCACCGTGCAGATGATCGAGGACGCCGTGCGGCTGGTGGACAAGATCGCCGACGTCGACCCCGCGATCCGCGGGTGGTCGCCGTCCCCGTCGCCGATGTTCCAGGCCGCCCCGTCGCAGTTCGGGTTCCACCTCGTGGATCAGCCGGCCCCGATCCCGGGCTACGACTACAACCCGTTCGGCGAGGTGCTCGCCGCCGGCGACGCCGGCTGGCTCCACCGCGGCGAGTACGACTACGGCTACGGCCACGGCCACGGCTACGACTACGGCCACGGCTACGACTACGGCCACGGCTACGACTACGGCCACGGCTACGAGTACGGCTACGGCTACGGCTACGGCTACGAAGAGGGCTGGGACGGCGGCGAGGACCCCGCCGCCCGCGGCAAGCGCGTCCGGCGCCAGATGCGGCTCGAGCTGCGCCGCGCGCTGGTCGAGATCGTGGTCCCGCGGGGGATGGTCTACGACGGCGTGACCTGCTACGAGCGGATGGTCAACGAGGACCCGCTGGACGAGGCGCTGCTGCTCGAGGCGTGGCGCTACGCCGCGCAGAACGGCTACGGCGAGCAGTTCCGGGCCTACTACGCCGACGTGCAGCGCGAGGCCCACGCCGACTTCCGCTGGTACCGCGTGATGGCGAACCTGGCGGCCTACCGCGGCGATCTCGCCGAACAGGCCGAGTGGCTCGAGGAGCTGCTCGCGGTCGAGCCCCACCGCGCCGACGTGCACCGCGAGCTGGTGGACCTGTACCTGCGGCTGGACCAGGAGCAGCCGGCCGTGGAGCACCTGGATCGGGTCCGGTTCCTGGAGTCCGACGACGGGGGCTACTACCAGGCGATGGCCGGGGTGGCGTTCGACGCCGGACGCCGCGAGGAGGCCTACCGCTACCTGGGCCAGGCCGCCGAGCTGGCACCCAGGAGCGCCAGCCTGCACCACGAGCTGATCCGGATCCTGGTGGACCGCGACGAGCACGAGTGGGCCAGCGAGATCGGCCGGCGGTTCCTGTACGCCACCTACGGCGAGGAGGCCAGGTACCGCTCCGAGCGCCGCGGGATGCTCGCCGCGCTGGTCGAGGTCGACCTGCACGCGGGGCAGCCCGACAACGCCCGCGAGGTGTGGTGGGAGCTGTACGAGGCGTACGGCGACACGCCGTCGGCGTCGTTCTCGCAGATCTACGGGGCGCCCGGGATGCGCGACCGCCTCGTGGCGGACTTCGAGGGCCACCAGGAGCAGATCATCGAGGATCGCCACCTGCGGGATCGCTTCCGGGCGGTGTTCGGCGAGCAGCACCTGTACCGCGAGGACGCCGCGCTGCGCGCGCTGACGCTGGACGCCGAGCTGCTGCGCGCGGCGCGCAAGGTCGCCGACGCGTACGAGAATCCCGAGGCGGACCGGAAGCTGAGGCCGCCCGCCCCGGTGCGGCGCCAGCTGGGCCGGCTGGGCGACGAGGGCTACCGCTCGGTGCGGCGCGACGTGGACGAGCGACCGGCCGACGTGCCGGCCGGGCAGCTGCGCAGCGACCACGCGCTGGCGGTGGCCGCGGTGCTGGCCTGGGAGCGCGAGCGGCTGTCCAGCGTCACCACCGATCCCGACGCGATCCTGCGCCTGGGGGGCGGCGCGCTGCAGTCCGACCTGCGCCACTACGCCGAGGCCTACGACCGCGGCCACCGGTCGCTGGCGGAGTACTACGAGCAGCGCCACCTGTTCCGCGACGCGGCCGCCGAGCTGCGCAGCGTCGAGACCCTGCTGGGGCCGCTGCACAACCACGTCTACCTCGAGCAGCTCCAGATGCTCGACGCCCAGATCCGGGCCGGCATCGAGGACGAGCAGGCCCGCGCCGAGCGGGAGCGGATCCTCGAGGTCGCGCTGGCGGCGTGCATCGAGCAGTGGGACGGCTGGCTCCCCGGCGCCCAGCGCAGCCCCGCGCGGCTGGAGTCGGAGGTCTACGCCAGCACCAGCCTGTACCGCTACGTCGGCTACACCGCCGGGCAGGGTGACGACGCGTGGTTCTGGCGCGGCTACGAGGCCGCGGTGCAGCAGGTCGGGGTCGAGGGGGTCCATGACGGCGCCGACGACCACACCGTGCGCTACAAGGACGCGCGTGGCCTGCACTCGACGCTCGCCGATCAGGCCCAGGCGGGCTCGCTGGAGCTGAGCACCGAGGTGCTGCGCAAGGCGATCGCGGCGATGCCCGACGAGACCGACTTCCAGCGCCGCTACCTGCGGGAGCTGGCCCACCGCGGGACCCGCGAGCAGACGCTGGCCGCGGTGGACGAGCTGCTCGAGGAGTTCGGGCGGCTGTGGATCCACCGCTGGGCCGTGCAGTACCTGATCGAGGACGAGGACCTGCCGGCGGCGCTGGCGATGAGCGACCGCGCGGTGGAGGCGTTCCCCTCCGACGTCGACCTGCGGCTGCAGCGCATCGAGCTGCTGGTGGCGCTCGAGGACCTGCCCCGGGCCGCCACCGAGGCGTCGTTCCTGGTGGGGAACCAGACCGTCGGCGGCTACCTGCAGGGCCGGGAGATGTACGCCAGCGCGGTGCTGGCCCAGGTCCCCGATCAGACCCGCACGGCGATGGCGCACCACACGATCCACACGCTGAGCCACGAGGAGCGGCTGCGGCTGCACGAGGTGTGGGCGATGGGCACCGGCGACGAGCAGGTGCTGGCCTACCTGGTGGAGCAGCACCCGCGCAACGCCGGGGCCTACGAGCGGATGGCACGCGCCGCGCTGCAGGGCGGGCACCACGACCAGGCCACCTGGTGCCTGGACCAGGCCGGGCGGCTGTACCCCGAGGACCCGACGCGCTACCACGGGCTGCGGGGGGCGATCCAGTGGGACGCCGGCCAGCGGGACCGGGCGCGCGCGACGTGGCGCAAGCTGGCCCGCGAGCCCAACGCCGAGGCGGTGCAGGAGGTGTTCGACCTGCTGTGGGAGCGGGACCGCCACGCCGAGGCCGTCGACCTGGCGGTCGAGGAGGTCGTCCGCCGCAGGGGCTTCGACCCCGGCGCCGGCGGGCAGGGCGCGTCGATCGTGTCCCACGCCGCGCGGCGGATCGCCGACGCCCGCGAGCACGACCTGCTGGGCCGGCTGTACCGCGGCGTCGCCCCGGTGCTGCGCGATCCGTGGACGGTGGCGAACTACGCCGCCCACCTGCGGGCCGCGTACCGGCCCGACGACGCCGAGGCGTTCCTCGACGAGGTGATGGGACAGCTGGACGAGACCCAGCAGCTGTCGGTGCTGTTCTCGCTGGCCCAGGCGGCCCGCGGCGAGGAGCGCTACGGCCGCGAGGCCGAGGTGCTGGCGCGGATCGCCCGGGCGCGCCCCGACGAGCTGCGCTGGCGGCTGATGCGGGTGCAGGCCCTGGTCGACGCCGGCCGGGGCGCCGAGGCGGTGGACGAGGCGGTGGCGCTGCTGGGCGACAACCGCACCGCGGCGGGGTTGCAGGACGTCACGCTGGCGCCGGCGGTGCTGGTGCTCCTGGCGCGCGCCGAGGCGGCGCCCACGGCGGCCGACGCCGACCGGCTGCTGGCGGTGCTCGAGGACGAGCGCTACCGGGACCACGCCGACGCCACGCTGGCACCGCGGGTGGCGCTGGAGCTGGCCGCGGGGCGGCCGGAGCGGGCGCTGGCGCTGGTGGAGCCGCTGCTGGCGCAGCACCCGGCCTCGGCCGGGCTGTGGACGGCGTCGTGGACCCTGCTGGAGGACGGCGGCGGCGAGACCGAGGCCTGCCTGCTGCGGGGCCGGCGCGCCGAGCAGCTGCTGACGTACCTGCCGGCCGACGACGAGGGATTGCTGACCCGGGCGCGGGCCGAGGCCTGCGCCGGCGACGTGCAGGCCGCGGTGGCCACCGCGGCGCTGGCCGAGGAGCGCAACCCGGGTCGAGCCGACGTGGTCCTGGCCCGGGCCCGGACGCTGCTGGCGATCGGGCGGCCCCGGGAGGCCGCCGCGGTCGCCGCCACCGTCGACGCGCCCGGGGGCGGGCAGATCGAGGCGACGCTGCTGCGCGCCGAGGCCGCGCTGGCGGCCGGGGACCGCGACGGCGCGGCCCGGGCGCTGCTGGAGCTGATCGAGCGGGGACTGGACGATCCGCTGGACCAGGACGGGCGCCAGCGGGCGGTGGCGTGGATCACCGACCGCGAGCACCCCGAGCGCGCCGAGCTGATGGCGCCGGCGCTGGCGGCGCTGGCCGAGCAGCGCGGCGACGACCCGCGGCCGGATCTGCTGGCGGCGGCGCTGCTGCGCCAGCTGGATCGCCCGGCGGCCGGGGAGGCCTCGCTGCGGCGGGCGCTGCGCCGCGCGCCCAACGACCCCGACGCGGTGGTCCAGCTGCTGGAGATCCTGCTGGCCCCCGAGCGGCCGGCAGACGAGGCGGTGGACGAGGCCCGCGCGCTGGTCGAGGAGCTGTACCACCTCCAGCCGGGGCGCTGCGACGCCGACCGGCTGCGCTTCCGCGTGGGCTACGCCGCGGACGCCCCCGCGCTGTGGCGGCGGGCGGCCGAGGTGCCGGGGATGAGCTGCGCGACGGTGGTCGATCTGGAGCGCGCCGAGGAGGTGCTGGTGGCCGACGAGCTGTATCCCCAGGCGATCGAGGCGCGCCGGCGGCTGCTCGAGATCGACCCCGAGCGGGCCGACCGCCACCGCCAGCGCGAGCAGGAGCTGATCGACGCCTACGAGGCCGCCGCCACAGAGGAGGTGGAGCGATGAGGACCCTGCGCGTGACGCTGATCGCCGCGGCCCTGCTGGGCACCGTGGGCCTGCTGCTCACCGCCGGATCGCGGCCCGACCCGCGGCAGGCGATCCGCACCGAGCTCCCCGCGCTGATCCCGGCGGGGGCCAACTTCTACGCCGGGTTCGCCGACCTGCAGGGCGATCTGGCACGGCTGGATCGCTCCCACACCTGGCTCGAGTTCACCGAGGGCGCCAACCACGAGGCGTTCGTCCGCTCGCGGCTGTGGCTGCGGTTCCAGGATCGGCTGACCCAGATGGAGAGCCTGGTCGGCGCGCCGCTGGACGGCCCCGGGCTGTCCGAGCTGGCGGCCTCCACCTGCGGGCTGGCGTTCTACGACGTGGGCACCATCGAGTTCGTCTACGTCGCCTACGCCGATCGCGAGGCCGCCCTGGCCGCGGCGCTGGCCGGGATGGAGGGCTCGTTCCAGGATCGGCGCTACGCCGACGTGACCTACCGGATCGTGCGCGACGAGGACCTCGACCGCGAGCTGGCGTGGGCCGTCCACGAGGGCTACCTGGTGGTCACCGATCGCGAGCGGCTGCTCCACGCGACGCTGGACCGGATCGGCGGCAGCGGGCCCTCGCTGGCCGACGACGTGGGCTTCGCGCGGGTGCTCGAGCAGCTGCCGCCGGACGGCGATCAGCTGGTCTACCTCAACCTCTCGAGCCTGCGCGAGGACGGCTACTTCCGGACCTACTGGATGCAGAAGGACCGCAAGCTGCTGCAGCGCTACGAGGCGTTCGGCGCGGCCGTGGCGTGGAGCGACGAGGCGGTCACCGAGCACCGCTTCCTGGCCGCCGAGGTGGTGGGCAGCGACCGCGGGGCGGTGGCCCCGGCGCCCACCGACGCGCTGGCCGCGCTGCCCGCCGACGCGCTGGTGGCCAAGGCCGTGGCCGGCGCCGACCCGGCCGAGGTCGCCGCCACGTTCCTCGACGGCGGCCGCGGCACGGGCCAGGCGGTGGACGACTTCCGCACGCCGCTGCACGACCTGCTGGCGTCCGGCGACCTGACGCGGGACGAGTTCGACGCGCTGGTCGGCGACACCTTCGCCGTGGCGGTGCTGGCGCGACAGTACGACCAGACCTTCACGCTGCTGGACCGCGTGGTGGTGACCCGGCCCACCGATCTGGCGGCGTCCGAGGAGGCCCTGCGGCGGGTCCGCGAGCGGCTGCCCGCGGTGGTCACCGGGCGGCTGGCCGGCGAGGACGTCGGCGGGGCGTTCCCGATGACCAGGACCACCGTCTCCGGGCACGAGGTCTACACCTGCGACCTGATCACCCGGGGGGTCTATGCCCCGTCCATCGCCGTCGCCGACGGCTGGCTGATCATGGCCAACCAGCGGCAGGGCGCCGAGGCGGTGATCGACGCGCTGGGCAAGGGCCGCTCGATGGCCGACCTGCCCGACGCCCGCCGGCTCGCCGAGGCCAGCGGCGAGGGCCCGCTGCGCCAGGTGCTGGTCCTCGACCTGGCGCGCTCCACCGAGGTCTACGAGGCGATCGTCGGCGCGATGGAGACCGGCGACACGTTCCGCTCGTGGGACGCCCGCGTGTTCTGGACCGAGCGGTTTCCCGATCTGCTGGACGTGCTGTCCACGATCGAGGGGGTCGACTCGTGGTCGACCCACACGCCCGCGGGCCTCGAGGGCGAGACGACCTACCTGCTGTTCCAGGGGTAGCAGCCCCGGCTCACCACAACCCGGGCACGAGCCGCCAGCGGACCCGGGCGCGGTAGGCCGCGTGGGCCGGGTCGGCGGTCATCACGCGTTCCTCGACGGCGATGCGCACGACCACGGCGGGGACGGCGATCATCGCGAGCGTGGCCACCGGCCAGGACGGCGCGGCGAGGGCGCAGGCGAGGACCATCGCCAGCTCGCCGGCGTAGGCGGGGTGGCGGATCAGGCGGTACGGGCCGCGGGTCACCAGGGCGCGGCGGGCCGGCAGGATCGCGAAGCTGCGGCCGAGGGTCGCCAGCGAGACGGCGACCACGATGGCGCCGGCGGCGAACAGCGCCGCGGCGGGGACGGGCCAGGCCCCCGGCGGCGGGGCCAGGGCGACGGCGGCGCCGCCGATCACGAAGGCGGGCGTGGCCGCGGCGAGCTGGGCCGCGGAGCCGGAGCGCAGCGGGGCGGCGCGAGTCAGCAGCAGGGCGGCGACGAGGAGGTCGAGGGCGGCGATCACCAGCCGCGGGATGGTCCAGCGGTCGGCGGGATCGGCGGCGATCAGGCCCATTACGGCCCACGACAGGACCGACAGCCCGATGCCGAGGTCGAACCAGCGCCAGGGGACGCCGAGGAGGACGGGCTGGCCCCGTCCGGGCATCAATAGAAGACCCAGCCCCAGCCGAACAGGTAGCTCAGCACGTTGAGCAGGACGATGATCCCGATGAACACCAGGATCCCGATGATCTTTCCGCTGCCGCGCCTGGCCATGCCCGCTCCCCTCTCGGTGTTGGTGCCCGCATTCTACCGTGCCGCGGCCTCTGTCGCGTCGCGGCGCCGGGCGACGAGCACCCCGTCGCGGATCGGCTGGATCCAGGCGTCGTACTCGGGGTCGGCGAAGATCCGCCGGTTGTGCTCGCGGATCGCCTCGGTCCAGCCGGCGAACGCGCGGCGCAGCTCCCGCGGGCGGCGGCGGGTGACCTGTCCGTACCACAGCACGTTGTCGGCGATGTACAGCCCCCCCGGGCGCAGCCGCTGCCGGGCCAGGCGCCAGACCTCGGGGTAGTCGCCCTTGTCCACGTCGTTGTAGCAGACGTCGAAGGCGCCCTCGGTGGCGCGGAACACCTCCTGGGCGATCCCGGTGTGGAACGTGACGCGGTCGGCCAGCCCGGCGCGGGCCAGGTTGCGCCCGGCGGCGGCGGCGTTGGCGGGGTCGCCGTCGCTGCAGACCACCTCGCCGCCGGGGCCCACCGCCCGCGCGAACCAGTACGCCGAGTAGCCGTAGCCGCTGCCGAACTCGAACACCCGGCGGGCGCCGGCGCCGCGGGCGACGCTCTCGAGGAACGCCCCGACCAGCGGGCCGACGATCGGGAACCCGTGGCGCGCCGCGTGGGCCTCCATCTCGTGGCGGACCGGGTCGTCGGGGAGCGGCAGCAGCCCCTCGAGGTAGGCCTCGATGGCGGGATCGACCGGGACCCGCTCCAGCCGCCGCAGGCGGCGCCAGCGGGTGCGCAGGTGGCGGATCGAGCGGTGGATCGGGTGCATCGCGCTCCTCAGTCGCTGGGGTACTGGTCGCTCTCCTGATCGACGGGGGGGACGGCCCCGGCGTCCTCGTCGCCCGCGCTGGGCTGCTCGGCCGTCGCGGCCTCATCCGTTGGCGGCGGGGTGCCCCGCCGGCAGCCGGCCGGGCCGATTCCCAGCAGGAGCAGCGCAGCGGCGAGGGCGGTGGCGCGGGAGCCGGGCGACATACCGAGAGCCTAGGCCGCGTCGGGGGAGGCGACAACCTCGGAGATTGACGCCGTGCGCCGCGGGGGCGACCCTCGGGAGGTGACCCGCCTGCTCCCGCTGCTGCTGCTCCCGGCCCTGCTGGCCCCGCTCGCCGCGCCGGGCACCGCCCGCGGCGGCGCCGTCGAGGACCACGCCGAGCAGCTGCGCGCGACGCTCCCCGCGGACCACACGGTGATCGTCGAGGACCCGTTCGTCGTGATCGGCGACGAGGCCCCGGAGCGGGTCGCGGCGCGGGTCGAGGGGACGGTCCGCTGGGCGGCGAAGCTGCTGCGCAGGGACTTCTTCGACAAGGCCCCCCAGGGCCCCTTCGAGGTCTGGCTGATGGGGACCGCGGAGAGCTACCAGGCCCGCGCCCGGGCGATCTCCGGCGATCCCCCGGACACCCCGTACGGCTACTTCGACCCCGACGCCCGCGCGCTGGTGATGAACATCGCCACCGGCGGGGGGACGCTGGTCCACGAGATGGTCCACGTCTACGTCGAGGCCGACTTCCCGGCGTGCCCGGTGTGGCTCAACGAGGGCCTCGGCTCGCTGTTCGAGGCCTGCCGCGAGGAGCGCGGCCACATCGTCGGGTTGCTCAACTGGCGGCTGCCGATCCTGCAGGACGCGATCCGCCGCGGGCCGCTGCCGACCCTGCAGGAGCTGAGCGCGCTGGACCCCGGCGCGTTCTACGGCGAGGGCCAGGACGTGCACTACGGGATGGCGCGCTACCTCTGCTTCTTCCTCCAGGAGGAGGGCAAGCTGCGCGAGTACTACGAGGCCGCGCGGACCCGCCAGGGGGAGGACCCCACCGGATACGACACCCTGGTCAGGACCCTCGGCGAGGAGGACATGGCGGCGTTCCAGCGGCGCTGGGAGGCGTGGGCCGCCCGGCTCGAGTACGACGGCTGACGCTCACGGGGGCTCGCAGCGGTACAGCGTCAGCGGCGGCGCGCGCAGCTCGGCGCGGCAGGTCTGCCGCAGCTCCTGCTGCAGCGCCGGGTTGGGGAACGCGTCGGTGTCGACGAACCACAGGGACTGGGCGCGCAGCGCACGGAATCGCTCCACGGAGCGCTGCTCCCAGCCGGGGGCCAGCTGGCCCATCGGGGTCAGCGCCCGCAGCTCGCCCTCCTCGCCGTCGCAGCGCATCGCCTCGGGGATGCCCTCGTGGCGGCAGCCGGCGTAGGCCGCCCGGGGGTCGCGGAACGCGTAGTACAGCACGATCGTGTGCAGCATGTCGGGGTCGACCACGATCCGGTCGGGGCCGCCGGCGTCGCGGATCGCGGCTCCCACCCGGGCGTGGGCGTCCCGGCCCTCGGACGACCACTCCGCCGGCAGCGCGCGCACCAGATCGGTCGCATACAGCGCGGCCACCGCCGCGAGCACCAGCGCGCCGCCGATCGCGACCCCGGTCCGGTAGCGGGCCGCGGCCGGTGTGTCGGCGAACTCGTCCCGGGGGCCCAGCGCGCCCGCCACGGCCAGTACCAGCAGCGCGGGGAGCACGAACAGCAGGTAGTGGGGCGCGAGCCGGACCTGGCCCACCGCCAGCACGGCGAGGCCCAGGCCCGCCACGACGAGGCCTCCGAGCAGCGCCAGCGCGGGACGATGGACGCCGGCAGCGGCCCAGCGCACGGCGCCGGCGGCGGCCAGCAGCGGCACGGCGAGCCACGGCCCCGAGGCCGGCAACAGCTGGGTCCCCACGGCCCGCAGGTAGCCCACGACGTCCTGCTCACCCCACAGGTGCTCCGGGTTCGCGCGGGCGATCTCGCGGGCCACGAGGTCCTGGCGGATCAGCACCGCCAGGTCGAGCCAGGCGGGGAGCGCGAGGACCACCGCCACGCCCAGCGCCAGGCCGAGGCGCCGCGCGCCGGGCCGGCGCAGCCCGGCGATCAGCGCCGCGAGCTGGGCGGCCAGCACCGCGCCGGCCAGGTAGTAGGTGTAGGACATCGCCACCGCCGTGACCGCGTAGCCGATCGCCCAGCCGCGACCCGGGCGCGTCAGGCCCTGGAGCAGCAGGTGGCTGGACAGCAGCGCCAGCATCAGGAACAGCGGCAGATCGGAGACATCCCGGGACTGCACCGTCAGCGGCGCCGACAGCGCCAGCAGCGCCGCGGCCGCCACGGCGCCGGCGGTGCCGACGTACGGCCGCGCCAGGGCCACCAGCGCGGCGGCCGCCCCCAGCGAGGCCAGCACCGCCGGCAGCCGCACCCAGGCCTCTCCGATCCCGAACCACTCCCAGGCGTGCAGCAGCAGGTACAGGCCCTGGGGATGGCGGGCGTCCTCGTAGCGGTGGGTCAGCAGCGTCCACCAGTCGCCGCTGGCGTACAGCACGCGCTGCGTCTCGAAGTCCGCGTCGAACGGGACGCCGAGGTGGATCAGCCGCAGCGTGGCCATCCCCGCCAGGATCGCGAGGGTCCACGGCCACGGCTGGCGCAGGACGGACAGCGGGTCCTCCCGTGGGGCGGGTCGCCCCGGGCAATTGTAGCGCGCCCGGGTACGCGGAGCCCCCCGCCGCGGGACCATCCTGGTAAGCTCCGCGGCATGCGACACTCCATCCCCCACCGCGGTCTCCTCGCCCTGTCGCTGGCGGCCACCCTCGCGCTGGCCGGACCCGCCGCCGCCGACCCGTACCACATCGGCGGCCAGTCCAGCGACTGGAACACCAGCAACTACTTTCGCGGCAACCTCTTCGAGTGCGTCGACGAGGCGGTCCTGGAGTCGTTCGAGATGTACCTCGGGCCCACCGCCAACTGCGCCCTGGACTTCTACGTCCACGAGGGGGCGACCGGCTCGGGCCCGTGGACGGTGATCTGGGACGACACGATCACCGCGGTGGGCGGCGACGACTACTACGACTCCGGTCCGATCGACGTGATCGTGCAGCCCGGGATGTTCTACGGCGTCGGTGTTGCATGGAACTGCTCGTGCAGCTACTTCGGCGACTACGGCAACTGGGCCGGCGTCGACGGCGGGATCGGGCTGTGGATCAACTCCTACTGGGACAACTCCTACTCGGGCTACAGCCCGTCCTACGCCCCGGGGAACACCGGCGGCGCGACGGTGGCCTACGACACCACGCTGTACGTCTCGCCCCCCGACCTCGACGGCGACGGCTGGACCACCAGCCAGGGCGACTGCGACGACGGGGACGCCGCGATCTACCCCGGCGCCCCCGAGATCTGTGACGACGGCGTCGATCAGAACTGCGACGGCGTGGTCGACGAGCTGACCGACCAGGACGGCGACGGCTACAGCAACTGCACCGGCGACTGCGACGACGGCGACGCCACCCGCTACCCGGGCGCCACCGAGGTCTGCGATCACTTCGACACCGACTGCGACGGCGACGTCGACGAGGACTTCGACCTCGACGGCGACGGCTGGACGACCTGCGGCGCCGACGGCGATCCGGCGACGACCGGCGACAACGACTGCGACGACGGTGCGGCCACGACCTACCCGGGAGCCGCCGAGCAGTGCAACGGGGTCGACGACGACTGCGACGGGACCGTCGACGAGGCCACCGACGACGACAGCGACGGCTGGACGGTGTGTACCGACGACTGCGACGACAACGACGCCGACGTGTACCCCGGCGCGCCGGAGCTGTGCGACGAGAAGGACAACGACTGCGACGGTGTGGTCCCGGCTGACGAGACCAGCGACGGGGACGGCGACGGCTGGGTCACCTGCCTCGACTGCGACGATGCCGACGCGGCGATCCACCCGGGGCAGGCCGAGGCATGCAACGGCGTCGACGACGACTGCGACGGGCAGATCGACGAGGGCCTCGACGGCGACGGCGACAACGTCTCCACCTGCGCCGGGGACTGCGACGACACCGACCCCGACGTGTACCCCGGCGCGCCGGAGCTGTGTGACGAGATCGACAACGACTGCGACGGGGCGCTGGCCAGCTACGAGTACGACGGCGACGGCGACGGCTACATCGAGTGCGAGGAGTGCGACGACACCGACGCCAGCGTCTACCCCGGCGCGCCGGACGACTGCGACGACGGGGTCGACAGCGACTGCCAGGACGACCTGTACCTCGAGACCGACGACGACGGCGACGG
>CAZOYV010000059.1:0-31666 GCA_964584075.1 uncultured Rickettsiales bacterium
CGGCCCTGCTGCGCCAGGACCACCCCTCCGTGCCGCCGAACCCGTACACCGCCCGGGCGATGCACCGGGCCGGCTTCATCGAGGAGTGGGGGACCGGCACCCTGCTTGTCATCGACGCCGCACGCGCCGCGGGGCTCCCCGAGCCGATGTTCGAGGAAGAGCGGGGCGCGGGGGTACGGGTCCACCTGGCGATGGCAGGACAGGCAGCAGCCCGGCTCACCCCACGCCAGGCCAGGTTCCTGGACTCCTCCGAGCCCGGCTCGTCCTTCACCACGGCCGAGTACGCGGCCTCCCTGGGCGTGGCCCACAGCACGGCGCTGAACGACCTGCGGGATCTCGAGGCCCACGGCCTGGTCGAGCGCCAGGGCCAGGGCAAGAGCAGCCGATGGGTCCGGCGGTAGTCGCGCAGCAGACTCTGCAGGCGCCTGCAAAATCCGGGCGTGGGTCACTTCACTCTCGACCTCACTTCATCTGGCCGTTTCGGCACTCCTCACCACCCCTGGCTGGACGCCGGACGCCGCGATCACGCCTACGCCACTTTGCGCCAGTCGTGGCCTCGCGGATCTGCTGCTGGACCCAGTCGATCGTCGGATGGGCGGTCACGGCGACGTGGACGATCCGCCGCGTGTCGATGGCCATGAGAACCAGCACGTACCGCGTCGAGTAGTTCCACAGGTCACGGGTGGTCATGTCCATGGCGAAGATGCCGTGGGCGTGCGCGCCTCGGCGTCGTAGTCCGGCCCGTAGGGATACGCAGCTCCCGCCGTGCCACCGCACCCGTCTTGCCACTGCTGCGACGTGCACAGGCGCTTGCCGAGCCACGCGCAGAGGGCCTCTGCGCCGTGCCAGGTGATCTGCACCACGGGGCGGTCGGCGTCGGCCCCGGAGGTCGAGTAGGTCGAGCCGTCCGACGTGATGAGGGAGCCGGGCTCGTCGACCTAGATGCAGTCGTGGCCCGAGCAGCTGTTCCCCTCCTCCTCGAGGAACTCGACCGCCTGCTGGTTCGTGACCTCGAGCGTGTCGACGCAGAACGCGTCGTCCGTGCCGTTCATCTCGACCATGCCGTCCGGGCACTCGGGTGCCGGCTCAAGACAGCCGCCCAGCGTGGCGGCCAGCGCGCACGAACCGACGATGACGAGCATGTTTCGCATGGGGACTTCTCCGGTGAACGGCCTTCCATGATGCGCCCTGGCGCTGCGTGGCGAGCCCGATCGCACCGCTCAGTCTCCGGGATCGACGTGGACGGTCACGTCCCCGATCGGCTCGTCGCAGCGCTCGAGCCTGGCGGTGACCTCGTCGGCGATGCGGTGTCCCTCCCGGACGGTCAGGTCGCCGGCGACGACCACGTGGACCTGGACGTGGAGCAGGCCGCCCACGGTGCGGACCCGTACGTCGTGTGCGTCCCGGACGCCCTCGACCCCGCGGACGAACCCGACGATGCGCTCCACCACCGCTTCGTCCGGGGCAGTGTCGACCAGCTCGCGCAGGGCGGCCCACCCCACCTTGACCCCGACGCGGGCGATGAACAGCGAGACCATCGCCGCCGCGACCGCGTCGAGGATGTGCCACCGGGGCTCGACCAGCGCCGCGGTGACGCCCAGCAGCACGGCGATCGAGGACAGCGCGTCGGAGCGGTGGTGCCAGGCGTTGGCCACCACCGCGGGGCTGCGGATCCGTCGTCCGACGAACACGGTGTAGTGGTAGAGCGCCTCCTTGACCACGATGGAGGCCGCGGCGCCGACGACCGCGAGCAGGTTGGGGTGATTCTCCGTGTGGTGGTAGATGTCCAGCACGGCTTGCTGGCCGAGGTAGAAGGCCACCGCGATGAGGGAGACACCGATGATCACGGCGGCCGCGGTCTCGATCCGTCCGTGGCCGTGAGGGTGGCCGGCGTCGGCCGGCTTGCGGCCGAAGTGCAGCCCGAACAGCACCACGGCGTCGGTGAAGAAGTCGGACAGCGAGTGCACGGCATCGGCCACCAGGGCCTGGCTGTGGCCGAGGATCCCCGCGGTCAGCTTCAGGGCGATCAGGGCTGCATTGGCGCCAGCCCCGAGCCAGGTCACGCGCCGGCCGGCGCGTCCCTGTTCGAGCAACTCCTCGTCGGTCTTCGTCGTCACTGCACGGCCTCCGAGAGAAACGGTCGGCGCGGCTCCGGCTCCGGTCGGCGGGGCTCCGGTTGGCTGTCAGGCCTGGCCAGGACCAGGACGCGGTACATCCCGCCGAGGATGCTCGGCTCGTCGCGGACGATCCGACATGGCACGCCCGCGGCGATATCGGCCAGGCGCCGGTTGATGTCCGTGCCGAACAGCGTGGCGAGCACGTTCGCCAGCCCTCGAAGCGGCGACGGGCGGCGATGATCCGGCAGGAACTCGTCGAACTCGACGATCCGACCGCCGGGCCGCACGACCCGCCGCGCCTCGGCGAGGCAGCGTCGGGCGTCGGGGACCACGCTCAGGATCAGGTTCAGCATCACGATGTCGAACGGCGCGTCCGTGTCGTCGAACGGGAGCGCCTCGGCATCTCCGACGAGCAACGCGTCGTAGACCGGGGCCCACGCCCGGTAGATGAAGCTGGAGCTCACGGATCGCGGGCGGACCGTGCTGGGCTACGCCGACGAGATCTTCTCGCTGGGCAACGAGCTGATCGACGCGGTCAACGACCGGCAGGTCGGCCGGCCGCTGCGGCTCGTCGTCGGGGTGGCCGACGTGCTGCCCAAGGCCATCGTCTGCCGGATGCTCGCCCCGATCCATGCGCTGCCCGAGCCGGTGCGGCTGGTCTGCCACGAGGACAAGCCCGAGCACCTGATGGACGAGCTGGTGACCCACGAGCTGGACGTCGTGCTCTCCGACGCGCCGGCGGGTCCGGCGGCCGGGTCGGGCCTGCAGAACCACCTGGTCGGCGAGAGCGGCCTGTCGTTCATGGGGACGCACGAGCTGGCCGCGTTCGCGGGAGCGGACTTCCCGCGCTCGCTGGATGGGATCCCGCTGCTGCTGCCGACGGCCAACACCACGCTGCGCCAGCAGCTCGACCACTGGCTCGCGGATCGCGGGCTCCGGCCGCGGGTCGTCGCGGAGGTCGAGGACAGCGCACAGATGAAGGCCTTCGGGGCGCAGGGGATGGGGCTGTTCCCGGTGCCTACCCTGATCCGCGACACCGTGACCACGCGCTACGGCGTCGCCGAGGCCGGCCGGACCGACGAGGTCCAGGCCCGGTTCTACGCCGTGGCGGTCGCCCGGCGGATGCGGCACCCCGCCGTCGCCGCGATCTGCGAAGGGAGCTGAGCGGGATCGTCTTGGATGGCTGCCGGGAGGGGGATCAGCCCGCCGTGGCCGCCTGGGCCTTGGGGCACTTGGACTTGCTGGGGCAGCCGCCGCAGCCCTTCTTCTCCGCGCCAGCCGCCGCCGCACCGACCTCGGTCAGGGTCGCGCCTTGGGCCACGGTCTGCAGGCGCGTCAGCATCGCCGCGGGATCGGTCTGCCCGGGCTGGAATGTCACATGGAACAGCCCCTTGTCCTCGTCGACGCGAGCCGAGACCACGCCCGGCTGCTCGCCCAGGCTCGCCACCAGCTGCTTGCCGAGCTCCGCGGAGAGGTCCGGGACGGCGTAGCTCGCGACCTCGGCCGCGGGCGCCGTCTCCGGCGAGCTCGACGCCTCGGCGACGGCCTCGCCGGTCTCCCCTGCGGACGTTGCGTCTCCGCTCGACTCGTTCCCGCAGCCGAACAGGAGGAACGCGATCACCCCGATCCATGCGGGAATCCCAATGCGTGACATCGTGCACCTCCAGGCCGTCGTGCAGCGGACCCACCACCGTGACGGCCGCCTATCGTACTTCGATCACCTCGAACTGGTGAAACAGATACTGGTCGGTCGCCTCGTCGTACACCGGCGCCTCGAGGGCGGCGCGGATGGCCTCGAGGTCGGCCGACGACGGATCGATCCGGATCTCCAGCTCGTTTCGCGATGCAAACGCGACCAGGGACTGCACGCCGGGGACGTCCCGCAGCTGCGACGCCGCGCGCTGAGCGGTGTCGACGCAGCGGACACCCTTGACCACCAGGCGGATCGTCTCGACCTGCTCCACCGGCTCGGTCGCGTACGTCTCCGTGTAGCTGGGGAGCGCGAAGGCCTTGCTGCCGAACACGCCGGCGACGCCCAGCAGGACCAGCAGCAGAGGCACCACGCCGGCCGGGATCGCGCCGCCGGTCCGCACCGGCGCGGCGACCCGCAGCGTGCCCCGGGCGGGGCAGACCTGCCTGCACTCCAGGCACATCGTGCACTCCCCGGAGCGGACCGCGTCGACGGTGGAGACCGCCAGCCCGTGGGGACACGCCCGGTCGCACCGGCCGCAGCCGGTACACGTCTCCGTGGATCGCGCGATGCGCAGGATGCTCACGCGGGACAGCGGCCACAGGGCGCCGCCAAGGGGGCAGAGGTAGCGACACCAGGCCATCGCGAACACGACCCCGAGCACCATCAAGCCGCCCACCAGGGCGTAGCTCCAGAGCTGGACGTCGTGGCCGTGGACGCTGAACAGCACATAGTACGGATCGTAGGGGCGGAACACCAGCTCCCCGGTGATCCCGGTGGCCGCGAGGATCGCCGCGAGCACGGGGAGCCGCAGCAGCCGCAGCCAGCGATCCGACCGCGCCGGGACCGTGACCAGGCCGTGGCGGGGCCCGGAGCGCGGCCGGTCCTCGGAGCGCCGCAGCCGACTGCCCAACCACGACAACCCCTCGTGGACGAGCCCCACCGGGCAGATCCAGCCGCAGAACGCCTTCCTCGCGATCAGCGCCAGGGCGACCACCGCCAGCAGCATCGCCACGTTGGTCTCGCCCATCGCGCAGCTGAACTGCTGGCGCGTGACGACCGACCACGCGGTCTCCAGGCCGCCGAACGGGCAGAACCGCTCGATGCCGGCGAGGGAGGCACCAGCGGCCAGCCGGACCCCGGCGACGACCACCAAGGCGAGCACCGTCAGCTGGATCGTTCGCCTGAACCGGACCACCGCGCACCTCCATGCCCCGGCCGGTCACCGATCGGTCCCGGGGCTGAGCGGAGCCGGAGGCTAGCCCGGGGCTGGTCGAGGGTCAACGCTCGTCGGACTCCGCGAACGGCTCGGGCCCATCGGGGACGTATCTGTCTCGGCTTCGGCGGGCATCTGGGGCAAGGTGACGCCCGACCTCGGAACCCCGTAGTCCGTGAAAATCCCGATCGTTCAGAAGCACCGTCTGTTTTCTCGGAAGCAAGGGCTTGACCGGAGCGACGAGGCTCACTAATCTCCTGCCGCCGATCGCAACTGTGGTTTGGTTGGCGATGCGATCGGGGAGCCAGTGAACCACACACCAGCGAGCCTGGTGATCGATGAAGGCGTCCTGATTCCTGACGGGGCGACCAACCAGTCCTCCCCACAGACTCAGCAATCAACGCAACGAGTCCCCACGGATGGTCCCGGGGGACTTGGACCTCGCCGGTTCTCCCGAGTTCAGGCACAAGGTCACACACCAGAACTCGGGAAAGAGAGGTACGGAACCATGAAGATCTACGTGGGCAACCTTCCCTGGTCGATCGACGACGACTCCCTGGCCGAGCTGTTCGAGCCCTACGGCGAGATCTCGTCCGCCAACGTCGTGACCGATCGCGAGACCGGCCGCAGCCGCGGCTTCGGCTTCGTCGAGATGGAAGACGACGAGCAGGCTCGCGAAGCCATCGAGGCGCTGGCCGACCAGGAGGTCGATGGCCGCAAGCTGAACGTCAACGAGGCCCGCCCCCGTCCCGACCGCGGCGGCGGGCGCGGCGGACGCGGCGGACGCGGCGGACGCGGCGGCCACGGCGGCGGCGACCGCTGGTAGGACCGACCGCCGGGCCCCGGAGCACGTTCCACCCCTCCGGTCGGGTTCGTGCCCGGGGCTCCCCGCGGTACCGGCGAGTCGGCTCGGGACCGCCTCGACCAGCGCATCGCCGGCGAGCGGCGAGGGAGAGGCTGTTCGGAGGCGGCCGCCAGGCGAGATGCGGGGGCGGCCAGACGTCGTGAGGGCCGTCGAAAGACGTGGCGGACTCCTGGGACAGGGGACTAGATCCCCCCGAGGAGCACCGCCGCGATCACGCCGATCCCGACCGCGGCGCAGTACCACGCGAAGTGGTCCAGGCGGCCCGCGCGGACGACCCGGATCACCAGCCGCAGGGCGAGCCAGCCGACGATCGCGGCCACGAGCGCCCCCACCGCGAGCATCCACGGCGCGGGCCCGGCGCCGCCGGCGCGGACCGCCTCCAGCGCCGTCGACAGCGCGATCACCGGGATGGACAGCAGGAAGGAGAACCGGGCCGCGTCGTCGCGACGGACCCCGATCAGCATCGCGGCCGAGATGGTCGCACCGGAACGGGAGATCCCACGGAACAGGGCCAGGGACTGGGCCAGCCCGATGACGAGTGCGTCGCGACACCGCAGCGCCGAGATCGGCCGCCCCTGCTCCGCGCCGCGGCCCACGGGCGAGCGACCGCCGGCGACCAGCAGCGCGGCGGTCACGAGCAGCATCACGCCGACCGTGAGGGGAGACGACAGGTGGGCCTCGAGCACCCCTCCGAGCAGCAGTCCGACGGCCCCCGCAGGCACGGAGCCGACCAGGATCAGCGAGGCGAGCCGGGTCTCGGGCTCGTCCGCCATCAGGCCCGCCGTCCGGCCCCGGACCACCCGGGTACCAGCGCGCCCGAGGCTGCCGAGCATCGCGACGAGATCGCGGCGGTAGACCCACGACACCGCGACCAGCGTGCCGAGGTGCAGCGTGACGTCCAGCTGCGTCTGTGCCTGCTGCTCGCCGAACAGGGCGCTGACCAGCCGCAGGTGACCCGACGAGGAGACCGGCAGGAACTCGGTCAGTCCCTGCACGACGGCGAGCGCGAGGATCGGCCACAGACCCACCAGTTCGAACCCTCCAGGGGCCGCGCCAGGATGGTGCACACCCGGCCGCCACCGCAACGGAACGTCTCCCTCGTCATCACGGGCATCCGATGCGAGACCGCACCTCCGCTCGCGACGATTCGCCGGTCCGAGGCGCGCCGCGAAACCGGCGCCGAGTCGTCGTCGGCGTCGTCGTCGTCGTCAGCACCGGGCGTCGAGGGGCGGGCGACGAGCAGAGAGGTCAACACGAACGGGACGATGCGCGCGACGCGGTCCGCTCCACGAGATCGGCAGGAATCTACCACACCCGATCCGGGCCGAGGCCGCGCGACGGTGGTGCGCGGGAGCCAACGACCCACGCCCACGGCACCCGCGGCATCGGGACCACCGCGCCGCGACGTCGCGCGCCCCGGCGGGTCCATCTTCCGGCAGACATTTCGGCGCGGTCGTACCACAATGCACACCGTGGACCGCTGGAGGCCTCGAGACCGTGCCCGATACCTGTCGACGAGGCGCGCTCGCTGCGCTGGTTCGTGAGCCGGTCCTGCTGCTCGGCGCCGTGATCGCGCTCGGCGCCCCGACCCCGTGCCCCGCGGACGAGGCGTTCCCGGAAGCGGCCCGGGTGTTCCTGGGGACCTGGGAGCACGTGGGCGGGGACGCCGAGGAGCAGGCCCGGCTCGACGCCATCGACGCGGTGGCCGAGGAGATGCCCGCGTTCGCGCGGGCGATCGTGCGCAACAAGCTGAGGAGCGGGCCCGTGATCCGGCCCGCCTTCGTGCTCGCTGCGGACGGCGCGCAGCTGTCGATCGGCGAGCCGGGCGGCGAGCTGGCCACCGCGCCCCTCGACGGCACGACCACCGAGGTCGTGCTCGGCGGCGAGACGCTCCAGGTCACGCGCCAGCTCGTGGACGGCGCGCTGCGCAGCCACGCCGTGCTGCCCCAGGGCTGGTCGATCAGCACCTACCGCCTGTCCCAGGACGGGCAGACGCTGACGCTCGTGCGGGAGACCGGCTCGGACCGGCTGCCCCGGTCCCTGGTGTTCGAGGCGACCTACCGCCGGCAGTGACGCGGGCGTCGAGGTCGACTCCGGGCCCCACCCTCACACGCTCCACGCGGCGGTCCCGTGGACCGCGACCACCTCGCCGAACCAGAACCGGTGGTGGTCGCCGTCGTACAGCTCGTGGATCGCCGGATCGATGAACAGCGTCGGGTCCAGGTCGTCTCGGTAGATCTGCTTGCACTCCAGGATCAGCTCGGCCTCGTCGAAGGCGGGCGCGGAGACGAGGGTGGAGGGGATCGGCGTCAGCCCGGTGGCCGCCACCTTGTCCAGATCGCGCCCCGACCGGGTCCCGCAGACCCCGTGGACCCGCTGCTGGAGGTGTTCCGGGAACAGCGACAGCGTGAAGGCGTCCCCGCTCTCCATCAGGCCGTGGGTGAAGCGCGTCGGCCGCACCAGGGTCATCGCGAACGGCCGGTTCCAGACGGTCCCCATCGCGCCCCACGAGATGGTCATCGGGTTGAAGCCACCCTCGAGCGTGCCGGCCGTGAGCAGCATCCAGCGCTTGTCGAAGGTGTGGAACGGGCGGATCACGAGTCGATCGATGGCGATGGGTCGGCGAGCCACGGGGCACCTCCAGACCGCCCAATATGGCAGCTCTCCGCCGCGCGGCGCCACCGTCGTCTCACGGACGTCCCGCGGCCCGGCCGTGGCTCCTGGTGCCTCGCGACGGCCGGGAGGGCAACCGGATCGCGCCGTCCTCGCTCTCCGGATCGCCACACAATCCCCACTCGATCTCCGGTACACTCCGGTGCCGGCGTGCTGGACCCTGCACGGGTCCGCGAGGGGACGTCGGAGTGGATTTCGCGCAGACCTGTTGACGTGGTCGTGCGGAGTCCTTATTGCATGCGATGAAATCGCAGATAAGAATGAATCGCAACCAGAAACGAGACCGCGTCGAGCAGCGCATGGCGCGCTGGAGAGCCGCCGCGCAGGAGGCGGGGGTCAAGCTGACCCACCAGCGCCTGGAGATCTTCCGCGAGCTCGCCGGCAGCGAGACGCACCCCGACGCGGAGGCCGTGTTCCGGGGCGTGCGCGAGCGGATCCCGACGGTGTCGCTCGACACGGTCTATCGGACCCTGTGGCTGCTCCACGACCTGGGGCTGGTGGCGACGCTGAGCCCGCGCAGCGCCGGGATCCGCTTCGACGCCAACGCCGAGCGGCACCACCACTTCGTGTGCGTGCGCTGCGGGCTGGTTCGCGACGTCGAGAGCCACGAGCTGGACGCGCTGACGATCCCGGAGGGCCTGCACGATCTCGGGGAGGTCCTCGAGGCGCGGGTGGAGGTGCGGGGGATCTGCGCGAGCTGCGAGCGGGATCGGGCGATCGAAGGACGAGACGACCAACGAGGAACCACGAACGGGAGAAGGAACGAACCATGAGCGACGACAGCAAGGGCAAGTGCCCGGTGATGCACGCCCCGCCGACCAAGGCGACCGGTGCCGGGATGTCGAACAAGGACTGGTGGCCCAACCAGCTGAACCTGGGGATGCTGCACCAGAACCCGCCCGCGGGCAGCCCGATGGACGAGGACTTCGACTACCGCGAGGCGTTCGAGTCGCTGGACCTGCAGGCCGTCAAGCAGGACCTCCACGCGCTGATGACCGACTCGCAGGAGTGGTGGCCGGCGGACTGGGGCCACTACGGGCCGCTGTTCATCCGCATGGCGTGGCACAGCGCCGGGACCTACCGCGTCCAGGACGGTCGCGGCGGGGCCAGCACCGGCAACCAGCGCTTCGCGCCGCTGAACAGCTGGCCGGACAACGGCAACCTGGACAAGGCGCGCCGGCTGCTGTGGCCGATCAAGAGGAAGTACGGCGACGCGCTGTCGTGGGCCGATCTGATGATCCTCGCGGGCAACTGCGCGCTGGAGTCGATGGGGTTCCGCACGTTCGGCTTCGGCGGCGGCCGCGAGGACGTCTGGGAGCCCGAGCAGGACATCTACTGGGGCCGCGAGGCCGAGTGGCTGGGCGACAAGCGCTACAGCGGCGACCGCGACCTGGAGGACCCCCTCGCGGCGGTCCAGATGGGGCTGATCTACGTCAACCCCGAGGGCCCGGGCGGCGAGCCGGACCCGATCGGCTCGGGCCAGGACGTGCTGGACACCTTCGCGCGGATGGCGATGGGCCCCGAGGAGACGGTGGCGCTGACCGCCGGCGGGCACACCTTCGGCAAGGCCCACGGCGCCGGCGACCCCGCGCTGGTCGGCCCGGAGCCCGAGGCGGCGCCCATCGAGCAGATGGGGCTGGGGTGGAAGAACGAGCTCGGCACGGGCAAGGGCATCCACACCACCACCAGCGGCATCGAGGGCGCCTGGAAGCCCAACCCGACGAGGTGGGACATGGGCTACCTGCGCGTGCTGTTCGACTACGAGTGGGAGCTGGTCAAGAGCCCCGCGGGCGCCTGGCAGTGGCTGGCCGTGGACGTGCGCGAGGAGGACATGGTCGTCGACGCCCACGACCCGACCATCAAGCACCGGCCGATGATGACCACCGCGGACATGTCCCTGCGCGAGCACCCGGTGCTGTCCCCCATCGCCCGGCGCTTCCGCGACGACCCAGAGGCGTTCGCCGACGCGTTCGCGCGGGCGTGGTTCAAGCTGACCCACCGCGACATGGGCCCCCGGGCCCGCTACCTCGGCCCCGAGGTCCCGGACGAGGAGCTGATCTGGCAGGACCCGGTCCCGGCGGTCGACCACGAGCTGATCGACGCCGGCGACATCGCGTCGCTCAAGGCGAAGATCCTGGCCTCGGGGCTGCCCGTGTCGCAGTTGGTCGCCACCGCGTGGGCCTCGGCGTCCACGTTCCGCGGCTCCGACATGCGCGGCGGCGCCAACGGCGCGCGGATCCGGCTGGCTCCGCAGAAGGACTGGGAGGCCAACCAGCCGGGCCAGCTCGCCGAGGTGCTCGGCGTGCTCGAGGGCATCCAGGGCGAGTTCGACGCCCAGGGCGGCGGCAAGCGGGTCTCGCTGGCCGACCTGATCGTGCTCGGCGGCTGCGCCGCGGTGGAGAAGGCGGCGAAGGACGCCGGGTACGACGTCGAGGTCCCGTTCCGCCCCGGCCGCACCGACGCCACCGCGGAGCAGACCGACGCCGAGTCGTTCGCCGTGCTCGAGCCCCACGCCGACGGCTTCCGCAACTTCGCCAAGGAGGGGCTGCGCGGCGTGGCCGAGGCGCTGCTGGTCGACAAGGCCCAGCTGCTGACGCTGACCGCGCCGGAGATGACGGTGCTGGTCGGCGGACTGCGCGCGCTGGGCGCCAACGCCGGCGGGTCGAAGCACGGCGTGCTGACCGATCGCCCCGGCACGCTGACCCACGACTTCTTCGTCAACCTGCTGGACATGGGCACCGTCTGGGAGCCGGTATCGGACGCGGGCGAGGAGTTCGTCGGCCGTGACCTGGCCTCGGGCCAGCAGCGCTGGACCGCCACCCGGGTGGACCTGGTGTTCGGCTCGAACTCCCAGCTGCGGGCGCTGTCCGAGGTCTACGCCAGCGACGGCAACGAGGCCAAGTTCGTGCGCGAGTTCGTGGCGGCGTGGGCCAAGGTGATGGACCTGGACCGCTTCGACCTGGCCTGATCCCGCCGCCCCCTCCCCTCCTCGACGACCATCGTCCCGGCCCAGTTGGCGTCGCCCACCTCGAGGCCCTGGTCGAGCCCCTGCTGCAGGTGCCACGACCACACCAGCTCGTCGGTGTCGACGGCCACGCGGTGCACCTCGAAGCCGTAGTAGTCCACGTCGCCCAGGCTGGCCTCGGCCTCGTTGTCGAACAGCACCAGCCGGATCGACTGCTCGTCGAGCGCCAGGCGCTGGTGGGGCACCAGGGTGTACGCGGCGCCCGGGGTGCCGTCCGTCACCGCGCTGGCGCTGGGGATCGTCGAGGGCAGCGCGTCGAGGTACCACAAGTGCTCGGGGCACTTCAGCACCACGTCGCTCGCGCTCGACCTCGCCGCGTGCCGAGCCGTTCTCAGTGATCCAGCGCGTACACGAACGTCGCCTTGGGGTGGCGCCGCATCCGCTCGGCGATGATCGCCTGGGGCACCAGCTCGCCGTCCACGTGGCGCGCCACCAGCGCCTCGGCGGCGGCCTTGTCGCCGGTGCCCTTGATCTTGCCGACCTGCTCCATCATGCCGTGCGCGGCCGCGGGCATCGCGGCGTAGTCGATGGAGAACGCGCCCACGTCCCGGCCGTTGGCGGCGGTGGCCTCGGGGTCCCAGGTCAGCGCGCCGGCGTCCATCAGCATCCCGACGTGCATCGCCGAGACCTGGGCGTAGGGCTTGGGGCGGCCGCTGTCGGTGTACATCCCCCGCGAGATGTGGTTGAAGCACCAGCGGATCTCGGCGTTGTAGGCCTGGCGCGCGAACTCCTCGGTGATCATCCCCTTGCCCAGCAGGAAGTCGACGTACCACAGGGCGAGGGTCTGGGCCTTGAGCTCCTCCATCGTCGTCGCCAGCGGCCCGCCGAAGATCTGGTCGTCGGTCTCGCCGTCCACCTCGTACTCGTGGGACGGCCCCAGGTTGTGCCCCGCCTCGTGGAGGATGATGTCCAGCAGCCCGGGCTCCGGGTCGTCGGCGATCTCGGCCGCGGCGGCCGCGTCCAGCAGCGACTCGCCCTGGTCGCGGTAGACCCGCACGCTGTCGGGGTCGGTGTACAGGTTGGTCATCGCCACGGTGCGGCCGCGGCCCTCGTTGGCCACCGGGCCCCAGTTGGGCAGGCTCTGGCCCATCGTCGCGCCCCAGGCGTCGCGGTCGTCGCCGTGGTTGGTCACGATGTCGATGAAGTCGGGCAGGTGGAAGGTCACCTCGCGGGCCGCGTAGGGCGCGCCGATCAGCGCGGCGAGGACGTCCTCCATCTCCTGCTGCACGGTCCCGAGCTGGTCCTGCCAGCGCTTCGAGTCGGGGTTGATCCGCGCCAGCGTGAGGTGGAAGCCGGCCTTGCGCGCGCAGGGCTCCCAGTAGGTCTCGTCGGGGGCGACGCGCACGTACCACGCCGAGTTCTGCGCGTTCATCCGCGACCACGCCTCGTCGGCGGGCTCCCAGTCGTTGGTCCGGAAGCTGTCCGCCGCGACCCGCAGGTAGGTCCGCAGCGCCGCCTCGCCCTCGAGCGGCTCCAGCGCGTCGGCGGCGGCCCGCAGCTCCGCGGAGATCGCCTGCATCGGCAGGGCGTAGGCCTCGGTGTAGGGCTGCGCCACCAGGCCCTCGTCCCGGTCGCGCACGACGACGAACGGGGCCAGCAGCTCCTCGGCGTCGTCGCGCTCGGCCAGCGCCTCGCAGAAGTCCAGGTCGGCCTGCAGCGCCGGCGGGTAGGGGTCCACCGGCTGGTCCGGGCTGCCCGGGATCGCGCTGCACAGCGGCTCGCCCTCGGTGGCCGGCTGGATGCAGCCCACGCCGTGGTTGCGGCGGAACAGGCTGGCGCTGGCCAGGTCGCCGTCGGGCAGCCGCGAGGCCAGCGCCGCCGAGCCCCGCTGGATCTCGTACAGCTGGTCGATCCACGCGCCGGCGGCGAGCATGTGCTCGAGGAACCGCCGCTCCTCGGCGCCGAGCCCCGTCAGGTCGTTGTAGACCAGCGTCGGGTAGCCCTGGTCCAGCTCCTGATCGACGAGCTGGCGCCGCACCTTCTCGTCCCCCTCGAACGCCGCGTACGGGTCGGCCTCCGCCGCCAGCGCCACCATCCGGTCGTAGGCGTCGAGGAACGCCGGGGTGAACGCCCCGTCGGCGACCCACGCCCCGGTCGTCGGGTAGAACAGCAGCCCCACCACCTCGCCGGGGTCGATCTCGCCGTCGCCGTCGTCGTCGGCGCGCCAGAACAGCGGCGCGTCGAGCCGCGAGGCGAGCCGGTTGACGTCGTCCCGTGACAGCGCCCCGAGGTCCCGCTCCGGGGCGACGGGCGCCGGGTCCCTGGCGGGCTTCCTCTTCTTGCCGAGGGCGGGGCCCTGCGCGAGGAACAGGGCGACCAGCCCCGTGGCGACGATGATCCCCCAGCGGTCGTTCCTGCGCATGGTCGTCTCCTTCTTCGGTGGGCCCGGAGGCTAGCGCAGCCGGGGGCCGACGGGAAGCACAGGTTTGGCGTGCAGCCCCGGGGTCGACCAGAACCGTACCCCTGGGAAGGTGGATCCGATGAGCGGGTGGAAGACCACCAGCTGCGCGCTGTGTGCCCAGAACTGCGGCCTGAAGCTGCAGGTCGAGGGCAACCGCATCGTGAACGTCCGCGGGGACCGGGACAACCCCGGCAGCCAGGGCTACGTGTGCCGCAAGGGCGTGCACATCGCTCACTTCCAGCGCCACGCCGAGCCTGCGCCGCAGCATGGCCCGCGCGGGGTTCGCCGCGCCGTCGCTCCCCGAGGCGCTGCGCGACGGGGGTCACTGGCAGGCCGCGCTGCGCGAGGTGGTGGCCCAGCGCTCCGTGCTGCCCCTCGCCGCGGTCTCGCCGCAGGTGGCCCAGTCCGTGGCGGTGTTCGAGGCCCAGCGCGAGCACCCCGAGGGCCTGTGGCTCGCCGCGCTGGACCCGTCGCGCAACCTCGACGAGCTGCGGACCGAGGACGGGCGGATCCAGCTGCGCATCCCCGAGCTCGACGACTGGCTCGCCCACGCCGGCGAGGTCCACGGCGCCAACGTCAACCGCCTGACCGCGGGCGCCCACCGCGCCCGGCTGCAGCGCGCGGCGTCGTGCGCTGGCTGGAGCAGGGCGTCGAGCACCGGCGCCGCGGCGTGGTGTCGGACAAGGGCCCCGGTGTGGACCCGCACACCGCCGAGATCCGCGATCTCGGGCACGCTCCAGGGTGCCCGATCCCTGCCACCGAGTCAGTGCCTCGGGCCGCCTCGTCGGCGGCACTCGATTCGCGCTCGTCGTCCCCGTCGCGATCGCCCGTCCGGCGCTCAACCCCCGAGGTCGACGGTGGCCGTCGCCTCGAAGCGCTCCAGCAGCCGGCGGTCGTGGGTGACCAGCAGCACGGTGCCGTCGAAGTGCTCCAACGCCCGCTCCAGCTGCTCGATCGCCGGCAGGTCCAGGTGGTTGGTGGGCTCGTCGAGCACCAGGCAGTTCATCCCGCGGGCCATCAGCGAGGCCAGTACCGCCCGCGTGCGCTCGCCGGGGGACAGGGTCCGCGTCGGCCGCGCGACGTGGTCGACGCCCAGGCCGAACTTGGCCAGCAGCGAGCGCGCCGCCTGCGGGGTCAGCCCCGTGGCCGCGGCGAACGACGCCAGCAGGCCCGCGTCGTCCTCGAACTGCCCGCGGCGCTGGTCCAGGTCGCCGATCACGACGCCGGGGCCCACGTAGCGACGGCCCTCCTGGAGCGGCAAGTGCCCCAGCAGGGCGGCGATCAGCGTGGTCTTGCCGCTGCCGTTGGGGCCGACGATCGCCACCCGCTCCCGCCAGCGGACCACCAGGTCGAGGGGTCCCAGCCGGAACGTCCCCCGCGCCACCACCGCCTGCTCCAGCCGGAACACCACCTCGCCGCTGCGGCGGGCGACGTCCAGCGCCAGGTGCAGCTCCCACTCCTCCCACGGCTTGTCGACCTTCTCCAGCCGCTCCAGCCGGCGCTCGCCGAGCCGCGCCTTGCCCGCCAGCTGCTCCGAGGTCTGGGTGTTGTGGTGGCGGATGAACTTGTCGGTCTCGCCCGAGCGCTTGACCTTGCGGATCCCCTGGGCCGCCCACTCGCGCTTCTGCTGGACCTGCGCCTGCAGCCGGTCCCGCTCGGCCGCGTAGGTCGCGTAGGCCTCGGCGGCGTTGCGGTGGGCCGCCTCGCGCAGCGCCAGGTACTCGGCCCACCCGCCGCCGTACTCCCGCGCGCCGCGGCCGCCCGCCTGGAGCTCCAGCACGCGCGCCACGGCGTGCTCCAGCAGCGCCCGGTCGTGGGACACCACCACCACGGCGGCGTCGGTCTCGTCGAGGAACCGCTCCAGCCGCGCCAGCCCGGCGAAGTCCAGGTCGTTGGTCGGTTCGTCCAGCAGCAGCACGTCGAAGCGGCTCAGCAGGATCGCCGCCAGCGCGGCCCGCGCCGCCTGGCCGCCGGACAGCGCACCCACCGGGACCTGCAGCCGGTCGTGGGGCAGCCCCAGATCGGCGCACACCGCCGCCGCCCGCGCCGCGAGGTCGTCGCCGCCGAGGGCCACGAAGCGGTCCAGCGCCGCGGTGTACTGCTCGATCAGCTCGAGATCGTCGCCCATCCCCTCCGCCAGCCGGTCCACCTCGGCCGAGGCCGCGGCGACGCCCGTGCGCCGGGCCAGGTAGTCCAGCAGCGCCTCCCCCGGGTGGGCGTCGGGCTCCTGGGGCAGGTAGCCCACGGTCAGGTCGAGGGGCACCCGCTCCACCGTGCCCCCGTCCCGGGGCTCGATCCCCGCCAGGATCTTCAGCAGGGTCGACTTGCCGGCGCCGTTGGGGCCGACGACCCCGATGCGGCTGCGGGGCCCCACGGTCAGCGACACGCCGTCGAGCACGACGGTGGCGCCATGGTGCTTGCGGATCTCCCGGGCGGTGAGGGTCACGGCGGTGGCTGGGCTCCGTCCCGGACGGTCTCACGCCCGCGCCCGCGCCGCAAGCCCGCCCCGGCCGTCGTGGAATGGTCCGCCGCCGCCAGGCGTTCCACTCGTGGGTGATCTTCGTCTTCCCCGTGCTGCTGTTCCTGGCGTTCGCGGCGTACGCGAGCCTCGCGGCCGCGGCCGCCGTGGCGGTCTCGCGCCGGGAGAACCGCGTGCGGCACGCCGTCGCCGCGGTCCTCGGCGCGCTCGTGGCGGCTCCCCTCGCCCTGCTGCCGCCCGTCGCCGCGGTGTTCCTGGTGGAGCACGACGGGTCGTTCTGGCTGTACGGTCCCGCGTCCCGCCTCGACCTGCTGCTGGCGGCGACCGCCGCCGGGACGCTGGTGCCGCTGGCCGGCGTGCCGCTCGCGCTGGTGTGGGCCTCGCGCTACCTCGACCGGCTGGTGCTGCGCCCGGGGACGACCCCCGCGGCGTAGAGACGGAACTGGGGCTCCTCGAGCACCGCGTCGCCGATCAGGATGCCGGTCTCGGGGCTGCCGGGGTCGTAGCTGCACACGCCGGTCTGGATCGCGCGGCCGTCGTCGCTGAACGCCAGGTGACCGCTGACCATCCCCCAGCCCGCGACTCGACCCCAGCTCACGACCCCAACTCAGAGCAACGTCTCGAACTCGACCCCCTGATCGGGATCGACCCGCACCACCCGCACCGTGGAGTCCTCCTTGGCCGCCCCGGTGACGACCACCGGGAAGCCGTCGTACATCTCGCTGACCAGGTCCAGGTGCCAGTGGCCGGCGAACCAGGCCCCGACGGGGCCGCCGAGGTCGTGCTCGTCGAGGAACCCGGCGAGCCGCTCGGCCTCGTCCGTCGAGAGGCTGTCGACCCCCAGCGCCAGCGGTGGGTGGTGGGAGAACAGCAGCACGCTGTCGTCGTCCGCGCCCTGCTGGGCCGCGAGCTGCTCCTCGAACCACGGCCACGTGCCCCCCGCGAAGTCGTGCAGGTCGGCCTCCGGACCGATCCCGGGGTACTCGGGCGGGGCGTGGGACCGGGTGACCAGGTCCAGCGCGACGAAGCGATAGCCCTCGAACTCGAACGCGAAGTTGACGAACGAGCTCTCGATCCCGTGGTCGGGGTTGTCGCAGGGGACGGGCGCCACGACCAGGCCGGGGAAGTCCCCCGCGAGGGCCGCGAGGTGCGCGCCGAACACCTCCTCGAACACCCGATCGCCGCTGGGCGCCGGGGCCTCCACGAACCCGTCCTCGGTGCGGTGGTAGGGCCACATGTCGTGGTTGCCGATCACCGGGAAGTACGGGACCGTCAGCTCGTCCGCGATCGCCTTGGAGAGCTCGTACTCCGACCGCTCGCCGCTGTCGGTGAGGTCCCCGAGGTGCATCGCGAAGCGGATCTCGCGGGCCTCCGCCTCGGCGTTGATCTTCGCGACCGCGGCCCGCACCCGCGCGGTGATCTCGCTCTCCCCGCCGCCGGCGTCGTCGTAGCCCGGCGTGCCGTGATCGAGCTCCCCCTCGCCGATGTGGGTGTCGGTCAGGATCGCGAACGAGAACGCCGCCGGGGCGGCATCGTCGTCGTCCTGGGCCGCAGGATCGCACGCGGCGAGGACGAGGCAGGGCAAGAGCGGCAGCAGCTGGCGCGCGGTCGAGGGCAGGGTCTCTTCCTCCGATCCCGAGTATAGAACGGGCACGGGCGGGCCCATGCGATAATCGACGCTCGTGACCTCCCCGGAGAAGGAGAGCCCCGGCGATGGCGCTGTTCCCGCGCAAGAAGCCCCTGCAGCGGCTGCTCGACGGCGACTTCGGCAGCGACGACGAGCGCGCGACGCTACTGGCGGAGCTGCGTCGTTCGCGGCCGTCGCCGGCCAGCGTGATCCCGCTGATCACGTACACCGACCACACCCTGCGCAAGGCCGGCGTCGAGCTGTTCGCAGCCGCGCCGCAGGCGCAGGACGTGCGGGCGCTGTTGCTCCACCTCTCCGAGCGCAGCGCCAACGCGCGCACCTTCGGGACGCGCTTCGCCGCCCAGCTGGCCCCGCGGGTGGTGGCCCCGGCGATCGACGAGCTGCTGGAGCACCGCGCCGGATCCGTGCGCCGCGTGGCGTGGGAGGTCGGGACCCAGCTCCCCGGGGAGGCGGGCGCGCGCTTCGTCCGGCGGGCGCTGCGCGAGGGGCCCCCGCCGATCCAGCTGGCCGCCGTGCAGCGGCTGGCCCAGACCCCCGACGCGGACCGCGACCAGGTCATCGAGCTGCTGACCGAGGCGTGCTCGTCCGACGACGCACAGGTGGTCGGCGCCGCGGTCGAGCAGCTCGAGGACCTCGACGATCCCCGGGTCGGCGAGGTGCTGATCGACGTGCTGGCCACCGGCGACGCCGCCAGCCGCGCCCGCGCCACCGCCTACCTGCGTCGCGCGGCGCGCCGCGATCCGGTCGAGATGCGGACGCGGATGCTGCGGCTGATGGCCGAGGGCGAGGACGCCACCCGCAGGCTGGCCGTCGAGATCCTGCTGTCCACCGGCGATCCGGCCGAGGTGGTGCTGGCGATCCTGGAGTTCTCCAAGAACCTCGCCGGCTGGCTGCGCACGCGGATCCTCGAGACGCTGCAGACCTTCGGCGACGACGTGCTGCGGCCGGCCCTGCTGCTGCTGCAGCACCCCGACGAGTCGGTCAAGACCTCGGCGCTGGTGCTCGCCGAGCAGATGGACGACCCGCGGATCGTCGAGCCGGTCTGCCGGATGCTCCGGGACGACGACTGGTGGCTGCGCATCGCCGCCTGCGACACGCTGGGGCGGCTGGGCGACCCCCGGGCCGTGCCCCACCTCGTCGAGGCGCTGGACGATCCCGAGTCCCGCTGGGCCGCGATCGACGCGCTGGCCTCCCTCGGCGACGCGCGCGCGCTGGAGCCCCTGTCGCGGCTGCTGACCGACGACCGCACCGAGGTGCGCATCGAGGTCGTCCGCGCCATCGAGCGGTTCTCCGACGACCGCGGGCTGCACCTGCTGGACCAGGTCCGCCAGTACGACCCCGTCACCGCGGTGCGCAACCAGGCCGACGCGGCCCGCCGGGCCCTCGCCGAGCGCCTCGAGATGCCCGCCGGGTTCGACGAGTACGACCGCGAGAGCCTGGCGGTGCGGTCGACGCAGCTGGCCGAGCCGATCGAGCAGCTGCTGACCCACGCCCGCGAGGAGGGGGCCAGCGACCTGCACCTGACCGTCGGCGAGCCGCCGATGATCCGTCGCGCCGGCCGGCTGGCACGGCTGGAGGGCTGGGAGCCGCTGGACCGCGAGGAGGTGGCCAAGCAGGTCACCGGCTCGCTGAGCAAGCGCCACCGCAGGTTGCTCGACGGCAGCGGCGAGGTCGACTACTGCGTCCACGTCCCGGACGTGGGGCGCTACCGGGGCAACGCCTACGTCCAGCGCAAGGGGCTGTGCGCCGCGTTCCGGGTGATCCCCAACGTGCCGCCCAGCTTCGCCGACCTCCGCCTGCCGGGCCACCTCGCCGAGCTGCTGGACTACCACCAGGGGCTGATCGTCGTGGCCGGCTCGTCCAGCAGCGGCAAGAGCACGACGCTGACGGCGATCGTCAACCTGATCAACGAGAGCAAGGCGGTCCACGTGATCACGCTGGAGGACCCGGTGGAGTTCGTGCACCCGGTCAAGTCGGCGCTGATCAACCAGCGCGAGGTGGGCACCCACACCCGCTCGTTCGGCGACGCGGTGCGGGCCGCGCTGCGCGAGGACCCCGACGTGATCATGGTCGGCGAGATGCGCGATCTGGAGACGATCCGGATGGCGCTGATGGCCGCCGAGACCGGCCACCTGGTGATCGGCACGCTGCACACCACCTCGGCGGTGCAGAGCGTCGAGCGGCTGATCCAGGCGTTCCCACCCGACGAGCAGCCCCAGATCCGCACGACGCTGTCCGAGACGCTCAAGTTCGTGATCTGCCAGGCGCTGCTGCCGCGGGCGGACGGCGACGGCCGGGTGGCGCGCTTCGAGATCCTCAAGAACACGTTCTCGGTGGCGGCGATGATCCGCGACGGCAAGACCTACCAGATCCCCAACCTGATGCAGCTGGGGCAGCGGATCGGGATGCGCACCGTCGACATGGCGCTGATGGAGCTGGTCGAGGCCCAGCTGGTCGCGCCGGAGGTGGCGTGGGCCAAGGCCGAGTCGCCCGCCGAGTTCGAGGGGCTGTGCAGCGCCGAGTTCCTCGACTCGGTGCGCAGCGAGCTGGAGCAGGCCGAGGAGGACGAGCGATGAGCGACGAGCCCGACCGCGCGGCCCAGGACGACCAGATCACCGGCGGCGGCAACCGCATCGACCGGTTCCTCAAGCTGATGAACGACCGCGGCGCCTCCGACCTCCACATGCCGGTCGGGCGCCCGCCGATCCTGCGGCTCCACGGCCGCATCGAGCCGATCCGCTACAGCATCCTGGGCAGCAGCGACTTCCGCGACCTGATGGAGCCGATCACGCCGCCGGCGCTGTGGAAGCGCTACGCCAAGCACGGCGACGTCGACTTCGCCTACGAGGTCCCCGGCCTGGCCCGCTTCCGCGTCAACCTGTTCCAGCAGGTCCGCGGCCCGGGCGCGGTGTTCCGCATCATCCCGTCGCGGATCATGACGCTGCAGCAGCTGGGGATGCCGCCCGAGGTGCGCCGCCTGGCCCAGCTCGACGGCGGGCTGGCGCTGGTCACCGGGCCCACCGGGTCGGGCAAGAGCACCACGCTGGCGGCGGTGATCCACGACATGAACCAGCGCCGCGACCTGCACATCATCACCATCGAGGACCCCATCGAGTTCGTCCACGACAACCGGCGCTCGCTGATCAGCCAGCGGGAGGTCGGCCGCCACTCCCGGGGGTTCGCCTCCGCCCTGCGCGCCGCCGTGCGGGAGGACCCCGACTGCATCCTGGTGGGCGAGATGCGCGATCTCGAGACCATCGAGATGGCGCTCGACGCCGCCGAGACCGGGCTGCTGGTGCTGGGCACGCTGCACACCAACTCGGCAGGCAAGACCATCGACCGGATCCTCAACGTGTTCCCGTCCGACCGCCAGGACGGGGTCCGCGGCGTGCTGGCCGGGGTGCTGCGCGGCGTGCTGTCCCAGCAGCTGCTGCCCCGGGTCAACGGCGGCCGCGTCGCCGCCATCGAGCTGATGTTCGGCTCCCCGGCGCTGGGCGCGCTGATCCGCGAGGGCAAGGCCCACCAGGTGACCAACTACATCCGCCAGGGTGCCCGGCGGGGGATGGTGTCGATGGACGACAGCCTGCGGGCCCTGGTGGAGCAGGGCATCGTGGAGCCCGCCGCGGCGCTGGAGAAGGCCCTGGAGAAGGACCACATGCGCGGGTGGCTGAGGGAGCGCGGCGAGGAGGTCCCCGACGACGTCGGGGAGTAGGATCGGAGGCGGCCGGGGGGGCCGAGGGGGCACGATTGAGCGAGTCCGGCACCGGCGGTGACCGGCGCCCGCCCACCGACGAGCGGTCGGGCGGCGGGTCTCCTCCGTTCGATGCCGGCGAACGCTTCGAGCTGCGCCGCCGCCTGGGCGAGGGCGGGATGGGTGTGGTCTTCGAGGCGTTCGATCGCGAGCGTCGCGAGACCGTCGCGCTGAAGACGCTGCAGCGCACCAAGGGCCACCTGATCCCGCACTTCAAGAGGGAGTTCCGCGCGCTGCACGACGTGGCGCACCGCAACCTAGTGGGCCTCGGCGAGCTGCTCGAGGGACCCGACGGGCCGTTCTTCACGATGGAGCTGGTCCCGGGGGAGGACCTGCTGGCCCACGTGCGCGGCGGGGGGGGAGCGCCGGGGGTGCCCTGCGACGTGGATCGCCTGCGGTCGTCGGTGGGGCAGCTGGCCCTCGGCCTGACCGCGCTGCACCACGCCGGGATGGTCCACCGCGACGTCAAGCCGACCAACGTCAAGGTCACGCCCGAGGGGCGCGTCGTGCTGCTCGACTTCGGCCTCGTCACCGAGACCGTGCAGGAGCGGCAGTCCACCGGGGACGGCATCGCCGGCACCGTGAACTACATGGCGCCCGAGCAGGCGGTGATGGGGTACGTCAGCCCGGCCTCGGACTGGTACAGCGTCGGCGTGATCCTCTACGAGGCGCTCACCGGCCAGCTGCCCCACACCGGCCGCACCAAGTACGAGTGCGTGCTGAACAAGCACAACGTACGCCCCCCGGCCCCGCGGGAGCTGATCGCCGAGGTGCCCGAGGAGCTCGACGCGCTGTGCACCGGGCTGCTGGAGAAGGAGCCGGAGCAGCGCCCCGTCCCGCGGGAGATCTTCGGGCAGCTGGGCGTCGAGGCCCCGATGGAGCTGTCGCTGCCCCCGTCGGCCACGTCGTCGGAGCACGCGCTGCAGGCCCCGTTCGTCGGCCGCCAGGACGAGCTAGCGCGGCTCCGGGCCGCCCACCTGGCCCCGGCCGAGGGTCCCCGGATCGTCTGGATCGAGGGGGCCTCCGGGGTGGGCAAGAGCCAGCTGGTCCGGGAGTTCCTCCACCGCCTCGGCCACGAGCACCCCGACACGCTGATCCTCACCGGGCGGTGCTACGAGCGGGAGGTGGTCTCGTACAAGGCGCTGGACGGCATCGCCGAGTCGCTGGCGCGCCACCTGGACCACCTGGCCGCGGAGGAGGTCGCCGAGCTGCTACCGCCGCGGGCCTCGCTGCTGCCCCGCCTGTTCCCGGTGCTGCGGCGGGTCCAGGCGATCGCCGCGGCGTGGGGCGAGCCCGGCTCCCCGGACCCCCACGAGCAGCGGCGGCGGATGTTCACCGCGCTGCGGGAGCTGTGCTCGCGCCTGGCCCAGCGCCAGCGGATGGTGTGGGCGATCGACGACCTGCAGTGGACCGACGCCGACAGCCTGGCCCTGCTGCAGGAGCTGCTGGCCCACGAGGACGCCCTGCCCGTGCTGCTCGTCGCCACCGCGCGGCCGGCCGACACGCCCGGGTGTGCCGCCCGCTTCCGGCGAATCCAGGCGATGGCCCCCACCGAGGTGTTGCGCCTCGAGGACCTGCCCCCCGAGGACGCCCGCGCCCTCGCCGAGCTGCTGCTGCCCGACCGCGCACCCGGAGCCCTCGACGCGCTGGCCGCGGAGGCCGGCGGGCATCCGCTGTTCCTCCACGAGCTGGCCCGACACCTGCTCACCGCGCAGGAGGACCGCGCCACCGCGACCTTCGACGAGATGCTCGCCGCACGGGTCGGGCGCCTGCCCCCGGAGGCCCGCTCGCTGCTGGAGATCGTCGCGGTGTTCGGCGGGCCGCTGACCCAGGAGGTCGCGGCCCTCGCCGCCGGGATGTCGCTGGCCGACGAGGCGCGGGCGGCGCGGGAGCTCCACGCCGCGCACCTGGCCCGCACCGACGGCGTCCACCGCACGGACCGGATCGTCACCTACCACGACCGCGTGAGAGAGCACGTCGCCGAGCAGCTGGACGAGGAGCGGACCCAGGCGATCCACGAGCACCTGGCGCTGGAGCTGGAGCAGACCGGTGCGGCAGAGCACGACCCGCGCACGCTGGTGCGCCACGCCCGCGCCGCCGGACAGCACGAGCTGACGGCCCAGTACGCCAGCCAGGCGGCCCGCCGCGCCGCCGAGGCCCTGGCCTGCAACCTGGCCGCCGAGTTCTACGAGACGGCCCTGGAGCTGGGGGCCTACGACGAGGAGGGCCGCCGTCAGCTGCGGCTGGACTACGCCGAGGCGCTGGTCAACGCCGGCCGCGGCCCCGAGGCGGCGGCGATGTACATGGCCGCCGCCGAGGGGGCCGAGCCGGCGGTGCGGCTGCGCTGCCAGCGCAAGGCGGCCGACCAGTGGCTGATCACCGGCCACATCCAGCAGGGGCTGGAGACGCTGCAGGCGTCGCTGCGGGAGATCGGGGAGCCGTTCGCGGCGACCCCCCGCCGGGCGCTGGGCCGCGTGCTGTGGAACCGGATGCGCCTGTACCTGCGCGGCGTCGGCTTCCAGACCCGGCGCGAGAGCGAGGTCCCGCTGGAGGAGTTGCGCCGGCTGGACGTGCTGCGCGCCACGGCCCACGGGCTGTCGATGGTGGACAACATCCACGGCGCCGACTTCAACGGCCGCTTCCTGCTCCAGGCGCTGCGCACCGGGGAGACCACGCGGCTGGTCCAGGCGCTGTCCAGCGAGGTGGTGTTCCTCGCCAGCCAGGGGGGCGCCTCGGCCCGCCGCGCGCGGGTGGTGTACGAGGCGCTGGTGCGCATCGTCGAGGCCCACCCCGACAACGCCTACTACCGCACCTGGCAGCTGCTCACCGACGGCGCCGCCAGCTTCTTCGAGGGGCGCTTCGCCGCCGCCCGCGCCGCGCTGGACCAGGCCGAGGTGACCATCGAGGACATCTCGGGCACGACCTTCGAGCGCAACAACATCCGCGTGTGGCGCGTCCACGCCCTGCGCCAGCTGGGGGCGATGCGCAAGGGCGCGGCGCTGATCGCCCGCTCGGTGCGCGCGGGGCTGCAGCGCGGCGACCTGTACCTCGGGACGACCCTGCAGCTGCTGCAGGTCCAGGCGCAGCTGGCCCAGGACGACGCGATGGCGGCCCGCGAGAACCTGGCGCAGCTGCGCTGGGCCCCGCCGGAGGGCGGCTACCACCTGCAGCACTGGTACGAGCTGGAGGCCCGCGGCGAGCTGGCGCTGTACGAGGGGGACGCGCACCGGGCGCTGGCGGAGCTCGAGCCCTCGTTCGAGGGGCTGCAGCGCTCGATGATCCTGCGCGTCAACACGGTGCGCGCCATCGCCTGGGGGCTGCGCGCCCGGATGGTGCTCGCCGCGGCGCTCCAGGAGGGCTCCCCGGCCCGCGCCCGCGCCGAGGTCGAGCGCACCGCCCGCCGGCTGCTCCGCGAGCGCAGCGGCTACGCGTCCCTGTTCGCCACGCTGCTCCGCGCCGGCCTCGCCGCCAGTGGCCCGACGCCGTCCCCCGCCGCGGCCGTGGCGCACCTCCGCGAGGCGGTCGCGCTGGGCCAGGCCACCGACATGGGGCTGCACCTGGCCACCGCTCGCCACTGCCTCGGCACGCGCCTCGGCGGCGACGAGGGCGCCGCGCTGGGCGCCGAGGCCGCCGCGTGGGCCGAGCGCGAGGGCGTCGTGCGGCCGGACCGCCTGTACCGGATGGTCGCGCCGGGCTGCCTGCCCTGGCGGCCAGGGCGGCCGAAATCGTCCCCATCTCCCGTCGCGCCCCGTTCTAGCCTGCAGGTCCCCGCGCGCCCTTGACGACCAGCGCGCGTGCGGGAACCATGCTCCAGCGGAAGGAGCCGACATGGCCCACGGTGCCCGAGGAATCTTCGCGTCGCTGCTGACGCTGTCGCTGCTGGCCGGCTGCCCCACCACGTCCATCGACGGGGTCGAGGGCGGCGCGATCGACACCATGCCCACCGTGGTCGAGGTGACCTGGACCACCGGCAGCGAGGTGGCCGCCCAGGTGCGCTACGGCGAGGGCTCGTCCCTGGACCGGCTGACGCCGCTGGACGCGCCCGCCACCGAGCACCGCGCGCTGCTGCTGGGGCTGCCACCGGAGACCGACGCCAGCTTCCAGGTGGTCACCGAGGACGGCGACGAGAGCGAGGTCTTCGAGGTCGCCACCGGTGCGCTGGACGACTCGCTGCCGACCTTCACGCTCGACGGCGCCGACCAGGGCCACTACCTCGTCGCGCCGCTGCACATGGTGGCTCCGCCCTACGACGGGGGCGTGGCGATCCTCGACGGGCTGGGCCGGACCGTTTGGCTGCACACCGACGAGCGCGGGCTGTACGTCCCCCGCGCGCGGCTGGCCCGCGACGGCTCGGGCGTGATCTACACCTCGTCCGATCTCAACGGCCACATCGACGACGAGCAGCTGCTGATCTGGGTCGACTGGGAGGGAGAGGAGGTCCGCACCGAGTACGTGCCGCTGATGGGCCACGACTTCGTGGAGCAGGCCGACGGCACGATCGTCACCGTCGCGTTCCACGAGGAGGACGGCGTCAACAGCACCAAGCTCGTCGAGATCGACCCCGACGGGACGCAGACCGACACCTGGACCGCCCGCCAGTGCTTCGACCCCGCGGAGACCAGCCACGACGAGATGGAGATGGGCTGGACGTTCGCCAACGCGATGGACTACGACGAGGCCGGCGACACCTACACGATCAGCTTCCGCAACCTGGGCTCGATCGTCTCCGTCGACGGCGCCACCGGCGACTGCGACTGGGCCTTCGGCGGGACGACCAACACCTTCGAGATCACCGGCTCGACCTTCGAGCACCAGCACCAGTTCCAGCGCGGCGAGGACACCATGCTGGTGTTCGACAACGACGGCCAGGCGGCCAACTCCCGCGTCGTCGAGTACGCGATGGACTACGAGGCCGGCACCGCCGAGGAGATCTGGAGCTACGGGCTGGGCCAGTGGAACGTGGTGCTCGGCGACGTGCGCCGTCTCGACGACGGCGACACGCTGGCCACCTGGTCCGTCTACGGGAGGATCGATCGCATCACCCCGGAGGGCGAGGTCGAGGCGACGTACCAGGCCGACGAGGGCGTCGTGATCGGGTTCACCGAACTCGTGGACGACCTGTACACCCCCTGATTCCGACGCCCGCGCGACCCCGCCGCGACCTACCGGATCGACTCCCCGGACGGAGGCCCGTTCGACGTGGACCTGACCGCCGCGCCTGGGACCTTCGAGGCCCGCTGGTTCGACCCCCGCGGCGGCGCGCCGAGCGACGCCGAGGGCGGGACGCCGACCGGTGGCACGATCGTCGCCTCCACCCCTCCCGACAGCCGGGACTGGGCCCGGTCGCTCGACCGCACGTGATCCCGGCCGCGAGCTCGACGAGCGAGGGCTTGACCCTCCTCCCTGGCATGCCCAGACTGTGCCCTCCACCGCAACCAGGGAGCACCACGATGGCCCGGACCAAGATCGCCGAAGGCAAGACCAAGATCATCTGGCAGGACCCCGACGACGACCGCTACGTGCTGATCGAGGGCAAGCCCGACATCACCGCCGGGGACGGCGCCAAGCGGGACGTGATCGAGGGCAAGGACGTGCTGGCCTCCACCACCACGATCAACGTCTTCCGGCTGCTCGCCGCCCACGGCGTGGCGAGCCACTACGTCGAGACCGTCGACGAGCGCACCTTCCGCGCACGCAAGCTGCAGATGCTGCCCATCGAGGTGGTCGTGCGCCGCATCGCCACCGGCTCGTACCTGCGGCGCGACAGGGTCACCCCCGAGGGCACCCGCTTCGACGATCTCAAGGTCGAGTTCTTCTTCAAGGACGACGCCCGCCACGACCCGCTGATGCTGTGGCACGACGGCGGCCACTTCGAGCTGCACCACCCCAAGCGGCCCGTCGGCGAGGAGCAGTACGAGGACCTGCCGGTCGGCGACATCATCCCGGGCGCCAGCCGCGAGCAGTTCGAGGACCACATCATGCCGCTGCAGAAGGAGACCGCGATCCGCGTCTTCGAGACCCTCGAGGCGGCCTGGGCCGGGCTCGGCGTGACGCTGGTGGACTTCAAGATCGAGTTCGGGATGGACGGCGACGAGGTGGTCCTCGGCGACGTGATCGACAACGACTCGTGGCGTCTGTGGCCCGGCGGCGACAAGGCCCAGCGGGTGGACAAGGACAACTACCGCGAGCTGGCCGAGTCCGCCGAGTCCGCCCTGGCCGACGTCAGGAAGAAGTACGCGTGGGTCGCCGAGGCCACGACCCGCTTCCTCGAGTAGCCCCTCCCCCGACAGGCTCCTAGCTCGTGTAGTACGAGCGGTCGATGATCTCGCGCTTGAGCTCGTCGGACAGGTCGTCGAAGTATGCGCAGTAGCCGGCGATGCGGACGACGAGATCCTTGTACTTGCCGGGGTTCTCGTAGGCGTCGATCAGGATCTCGCGGTCGATCAGGTTGGGCTGGAACTGCATCCCGCCCTGGTCGAAGTAGCCCTTGATCAGCCCGGCGAGGTTGCGCACCCCCTGCTCGCCGGGGAACAGCCCGCTGTCGATCGTCGAGGTCAGGGTCGTGCCGTTGGGCGCGAAGCGCGCGAAGTCCACCCTGGCGACGGCGTTGAGCGCGGACGACAGGTCGACCTGCTGCATCCCGTAGTGGGGGCAGATGCTGTTGGCCAGCGGCGTGCCGTAGCGGCGGCCCGAGGGCAGCGCCGGGGTGTTGCGGCCGTAGACCATGTTGACGTTGAGGCCGTAGTAGCCGGCCACGTAGCGGCCGTTCCGGCTGGGGTGCTCGGCGGCGCGCAGGGCGTCCTGGTAGCGCTGCAGCACCTCGTGGACCCAGCGGTGGGCTCCCTCGGCGTGGTCGTCGCCGAACTTGGGCGCGGCGCGCAGGTCGGCGTGCAGCTGCGCGTGCGGCTCGCCCTCGAAGTTGGCCTCCATCGCGTCGAGCACCTGCTCGAGGGTGTAGCGCCGCTGGCGGAACACCAGCTCGTCCAGCGCGGCGAGGGAGTCGGCCACGTCGACGACCCCCACCGCCTGGATCCCGCTGGTGTTGATGCTCGCCCCGCCCTCGTAGACGTCCTTGCCGCTCTCGACGCAGCCGGGGAACAGCGACGACGCCAGCGGGGTGGTCAGGTTCGCCGCCAGCGCGGCCTCGATCGTCTGCTGGTCGGCGAGCACGTCGCGGACCAGCTCGCGCAGCCGCAGCTCGAAGCGGTCCAGCAGCTGGTCCATCGTCTTCGGCACCGCCCGCGGGCCGTTGCGCAGCCGCCGCTCGGCGCGCTTGCGGATCTGGCGCAGCCGGGACCGCGCCTCGGCCGCCACCTTCGGCGAGCCCAGCCTGTCGCGCAGGGAGCGGCGCAGGCGCTTGTCGAGGTACGGCAGCTCGCCGTGGCGCCACAGCGGGCGGGTGTCGCCGCGCAGCGCCTGGAGGAACGGCATCACCACGTTGACGTTGGCGCTGTCGGTGTTGGCGAAGTGGTCGTCCGAGGCCACCGGCTCGACGCAGCCGACGATGCTGTAGTCGCGGGCCTTGGCCAGCGTGGTCTCGGGGTACTCGCGGACCAGCGCCGGGACGTAGGCGTCGTCGCTGAACAGCTCGGGCATCGGCGAGCCGCTGAGGTACACCTCGGCGATGCGCTCGAGGTACTCCTGGGGGCTGTCCCGGTGGATCCGGGCCGCCATGTTGACCCCGATCGGCCGCAGCTCGCAGGCGTCCAGGACCATGTAGCTGACGTCGTTGGTGGCGTCGTTGCCCGCGGCGTCGACCCCGCCGACGGTGATCGTCTCCACCGGCGAGAGGCTCTCGAACAGCTTGCCGAGCTCGAACCCGGTGTCGCCGTCGTTGAGGAAGATCAGCTCGTCGATCTTGAGCACGAACAGGGCCACCAGCTCCTTGGCCGCCTCGTAGTCGATGCGCCCGGCCTCGACGTCGGCCTCGTAGTACGGCTGCAGCGTCTGGTCCAGGCGGCCCAGCGAGATGGCGTTCTCGAACGACTCGGTGCACAGCGCGATCTGCAGCAGCAGGATCGCCTGCAGCGCCTCGTGGAACGTCCGCGCCGGGTCCCGCGGCACGCGGCTGCACACCCGGGCCATCTGCACCAGCTCGGCGCGGCGGACCGGGTCGACCTCGGTACGGGCCAGCTCGCCGAGGTGCGCGGCGTAGCGCGCGGCGAACTCCTCCAGCGCCTTCAGCGCGATCAGCACGCCGTCGTAGAACGGGTTGTCCGGGTGCTCGCGGCGCTTCTGCTCGACCTCCGCGGCGATCCCCCGGGTCCCCAGCTCCAGCACCCGCCGGGTGTTGACGCAGTAGTGGGCGATGCCCGCCAGGTTGTTGTTGAACCCGCTGCGCTTCTCGAGCATGCAGGACATCACGCGGCCGAACTCGCCGACGGAGGGGAACGCCTTGGCCAGCAGCCCGCGGGTGGCCCAGTACGGCGCCAGGTCCTTGTAGAACCGGACCTTCTCCTCCCGCGAGATCTGGAACGGGACCGGCTCCTGCTGGTCGATGTTCCACAGGTTGGCGACCATCGCGGTGCCGAAGTACTCGACCCACACGCTGCCGCCGACGCGCTTGCCGGTGAAGTTCCCGACCAGCAGCTCGCCGGGGTAGACCGTCAGCCGCTTGCCGCGCAGCACGTGGCGCAGCATCCCGGCGCGGCGCAGCGGCAGCGGCAGGTTGTCGTCGACCTGCTTGTCGTACTCGGTCTTGAGCTCGGCGGACTCGAGGCACACGTGGTAGCCGGCGTCGCGGATGTCGCGCTTGATGTCGTGGACCCGCCTGGTGAACGTCGCCGTCGGGTGGGCGCCCTCGCTGCCGGCGGTGGCCGCGTCGATGCCCAGCGCCTCCAGCGCGTCCAGCGCGGCGGCCAGGGCTCGCGCGCTGCGGTCGGCGGAGATGTCCAGCGGCTCCTGTTCCAGGCCCAGGCGGCGGGCCTTGCCCTCGTGCAGGTCGTAGTAGCGCATCAGCTCGATGCGGGGCAGCCCCAGCCCGCGCAGCCGCGCCGCGGTGGCCTCCAGGTTGGCGGCGCTGTCGTTGTGCCCGGGGACGATGCACATCCGCAGCCGCACCGGCGCCCCGGCCTCGACCAGGCGCCGCAGGTTGGCCTCGATGCGCTGCCCGCTGCGGCCGGTCAGCCGCCGGTGCAGGACCTCGTCCCCCACCGCCTTGAGGTCGAACAGGAACAGGTCGACGTGGGGCAGCACCGCCTCGAAGGTGCGCCACGGCACGTCGCCGGCGGTCTCCACCGCCACGTGCAGGCCCTCGGCCTTCAGCGCCGTCAGCAGCGCCACCAGGCTGTCGCGCTCCTGGGCCAGCGGCTCGCCACCGCTGAGCGTCACGCCACCGTGGGTCGTGCGGAAGTAGGCGCGGTCCTTGCGGATCTCGTCGAGGATCGCGTCGATCGTCCGGCCCTCGCCGCGGGCGGCGAACGGCTGCGACTCGGGGTTCTGGCACCAGCGGCACCGCAGCGGGCAGCCCTGGAGGAACACCGTGGTGCGCACGCCGGGGCCGTCGTGGACGCAGGTGCGCTGCACGTCGAGCACCGCCAGGCGGGCGTCCCCGCGGTCGTCGTGCTCGCGCGCGTCGTCGTGGTTGCGTTCGGGGTGGGTGAGGGCAGGATCCATCGACTTGCTCCCGGGACCGTCGCGAGGTCCGCGTCCCGCCGCGGAACGATACGGACTCTATAGTCCCTATCAACACTGTAGCGCCGATTTCGAATCGGCGGGGACTGATACGGACTGCTCAGTCCGTTTGATAGAGAACCCTTGTCCCTGCTGGATCTTCTCCCCCTCCACACCGCGCATTCTTTT
>CAZOYV010000059.1:31676-33485 GCA_964584075.1 uncultured Rickettsiales bacterium
CTTTTCTGCGATGATGGCGGCGGTCGTCTGATCTCGCCCACCCCGACCCCGGAGGATCTCCGATGTTCGACCCACCGTCCCAGCCCCCCCTCGTCGTCCTGAGCTTCCAGCGGCGCCTCGTGGCGATGGACGCGCACACCGGCGAGCGCGCGTGGGAGTACGAGCTGCCCAAGAAGACCGACTCGTCGCGGGTCGTGGTCGAGCAGGGCCGCGTGCTGTTCGTCAGCGACCGCTCGATGCTGTGCCTCGACTACGCGACGGGCGCGCTGCTGTGGTCGACCAAGCTGCCCGGCAGCGTGGCCAACGACCCCCGCTTCCTGGTGCACGCCGGCTGCGTGGTGCTGTGCGAGATCGGCGAGGCGGTCAGCCTGACCCTCGAGGACGGCTCGCTGCGCTGGCACGACGACTTCCGCGGCTACGGGATCCACGGCGGCGCGATGGCGGCGCCCGGCGTGACGGTGCCGATCGACCGCAGGCGCAACTGAGGCGCGGGGCGCCGTGGACGAGGACGCCCTCGGCCCCGGAGTCGCGCCGTGGTAGCGTCGGTGCGAACTGGAAGAGGGAGCGCCGCCATGGACCGTCGATCCGCCCTGTGCAGCACCCTGCTCGCGATCGTGGTCTCCGTCGCCGCGTGCCCCGGCACCGACCCCGCGGACGACGACACCGGGGACGACGACGGGCCGCCGCCCGACCTCGGGGCGGGCTCGTGGACCGTGGAGACCGTCGCGAGCACCAGCTGGATCCCTCCGCTGAGCCTGGCCCTGCCGCCCACCGGGGCGCCGGCCCTGGCCTGGGACGAGGGCTCGATCATGGTCGGCCGCCGCGACGGCGGGGACTGGTCCGTCGCCGCGGTTCCCGCGCCCGACCCGTCGGACATCTGCGGCGGCGCGTCGCTGCTCGCCGACGGCGACGTGCTGCACCTGGTCGGCGCGTGCCTCCCCGCGCAGGGGACCGAGCGCGTGATCTACTGGCGAGACGAGGGGCAAGGCTGGGGCGCGCCGGTGGAGATCACAGCGGACGATCCCGACACCGGGTGGCCCAATTTCTCCGCTGCGATGGCCCTCGGGGAGGACGGCGCGCTGACCGTCGCCTACTCGGCGATCCACAGCCCGACACCCGACGAGACCAGCAGCCGGATCCGCGTCGTGCACGTGGTCGACGGGATCGTCGACGGCAGCCCGGAGCTGGTGCTGGACGCTCCCGGCGATCACTGCTGGACCAACGGCGTCGCGCGGGACCGCGACGGCGTCGACCACGTGCTGGGGCTGTGCGTCCCGCCGGCAGACGACCGGGTCCACGTGCTCGCCTCGCGCGGCCCGGACGGCTGGACCACGCGGACCACGACGGCGGGCCCCGACGGCCGCTGGGGCGACCTCGAGCTGGACCCGGACGGGCTCACGCTGCACCTGGCGTGGGAGATCAGCGAGCCCTTCGCCGCGCAGGTGTTCCACGAGCGCAATGACGGCGGACCGATCTCGGCGGGGGTGCTGGTGGACGACGGGGCCGGGCTGTTCGACCTCGCCGTCGATCGCCACGGGCGGCCGCTGGCGCTCACCGGCGGCTCCGGCACGCTGCGGTTCTCGTACTCCGACGACGGGGGGCAGACCTTCCCGTCCACGCCGATGAGCTTCGGCGCGGACGAGTGGCCCGGCGCCGGGAGCATCGCGCTCGACCCGGGGACCGACCTGCCGCGGTTCGCCCTCGATCTCGTCGGCGCGAGCTACGCCGCGGACGTGGTCTACGGGGTCTACCAGCTCGACTGAGAGCTTGTGAATCTATCCCCTCCCGTCGCCTGAGCACCGCATCATC
>CAZOYV010000060.1:0-33470 GCA_964584075.1 uncultured Rickettsiales bacterium
CCGCCGAGCCCGCGGAGCCGCCGCCGCCCGCCGGCGAGCCGCGCGCCCCGACCGTGGCCGACCCCCACGCCGGGGAGGCGGAGCTGCCCTCCCGCGGGGCGACACCGCGGCCCTCCGGCGAGGACTCCCGGCCGCCGCCGCGCAGGAAGCGCCGGGCGCTGTGGACGATCCTGATCGGGATCCCCGTGCTGATCGGGGTGGTGGTGCTGGTCGGGCTGGTGGTCGCAGGGGGGTACGTGCTGCTGGTCCGCGGAGGGGAGCTGGGCTGGCCGGACTCGCCCGAGGACCCCACGGTGGAGCCGGTCACCGGCGTCGAGCCGCCGACCGCCGAGCCGCCGACGGCGGAGCCTCCGACCGCAGAGCCGCCGACCGCCGAGCCTCCGACCGCCGAGCCGCCGACCGCCGAGCCTCCGACCGCCGAGCCGCCGACCGCGGCGCCCGACACGACGCCGTCCACGGGAGGCGGCGGTGGCCACCAGGGCGGGGGGAAGTTCCGGGGCGGCAGCGGCGCGCCGGCCGAGGAGGGGGGATCGTAGCCGCTACTCCGCCGGCACCCCGACCGGGATCTTGAGCGTCATCTCGTCCCCCCGCGCGACCACGTCGGCGACCAGCTGCCGCAGGCGGTTCTCCTCGTGGGGCGAGCCCACCTCGCGCCACAGCTTCCAGCAGTGCTCCCAGACCCACGCGGCGCGCTGCGGGCGGTCCTCGGGGCGCGGCTGCAGCAGGTGGTCGACCAGGTCGGTGACCCGCGCATCGAGCTTGGGTCGGCTGTCCCGCGGGGAGGCGTAGCGGGCGGCCAGGATCCGCTCCGGGATCTCGGCCAGCGTCGGCGCCTGGAACGGGCTGTGGGTCGTCAGCATCTCGTACAGCAGCACGCCGAGCGCGTGCAGGTCGCTGCGCTGGTCCGCGGGCTCGCCGCGCACGTCCTCGGGGCTGGCGTAGCGCGCCTCGTCCTCGGCGGTGCGCAGCGCGGTGGTCAGCAGCTTGCCGCGGTAGTGGGCCATGCCGAAGCCGGAGAGCTTGGTCTCGCCGTACTCGGTGACGTGCACGTTGCGCGGGGTCAGGTTGCGGTGGACCAGCTCCAGCGGGCGCCGGGCGGTGTCGCGGGCGCAGTGGACGTAGGCCAGGATCTCGGCGATGCGGGCGGTGACGAGCAGCGCGCAGCCCTCGGGCAGCGGCCCGACCCGCTGGAGCATCGTGGTCAGGTCGGCGCCGCCGACCAGCTCCTCCTCGAGGTACAGCTGGTCGTCGATCATCCCGTAGTCCTCGAGGAAGATGATCCCCGGGTGGGTCAGCCGCGTGATCAGCTGGGCCTCGTCGAGGAACCGGATCTCGGCCTTGGCGTCGTCGAGGTGGCGCAGGTGCAGCGTGCGCAGCCGGCTGCGGCGGGTCATCCCCTCGCCGGCGTCGCGCAGCACGCGGTAGCAGCGCACCGGCCCGCTGCCCGCCTCCTGGCCCAGGATCCGGAAGGGGCCGATCTGCGACGGACCGCCGGGCTCGATCACGGCTCGGCCTCGCCCGACAGCTGGGCCCGCGCCTCGCGCACCGCGGGGTGCTCGAACTCGCCGGTCCACGGCTCGGTGATCTGCTCGTACATCAGCGTCTCGTACAGCGGCTGGGCCTCCACCGCCGACCACACCGCGCAGTCGGGGAGCAGCACCGCGCGGTAGGGCAGGTAGTTGCGGGGGTGCAGCACCTCCTTGCACACCTCGCCCGCCTCCTCGTGGCGCTCGTCGGCGACGAGCACGCGGGCCAGGTGGTGGGACGCCAGCATCCGCAGCTGCCCGCTCTGCGGCACCTCCAGCGCCTTGCGGTACTTGTTCTCGGCGGCGTCGAGCCGGCCGCGGGACTCGGCCTGCAGCGCGTCGCCGAACCAGCGCACGTCCTCGTCGGGGTAGTCCGACCACACCGCCTGGGTCGGCTCGCCACGCGAGGTGGCGGCCTCGAGGTAGCAGGCGACGTGCAGGGGCGGTGGGCGCAGCCCGTCCGCGTCGGGCGCCTCGCGGAACGCGTCGCTGCGCCCCTTCCACAGCACCTCGACCAGCGCCCGCGAGGGGGCGTTGGGGAACCCGTCGAGGAACGCCGCGAGCTCGCCGCGGTACAGGTGCAGCTCGGCGCGGTGGGCCGAGGTCCCGTCGCCGCGGGTGTCCAGCGGCCACAGCGTGAACGCCTCCCTGGCGCGCCGCTCGGCCAGCGTCAGCTCGCCGGCCAGGACGTGGGCCTCGGTCAGCCGGATCAGCGCCGCGGTGGACTCGGGGTCCAGCGCCAGCGCGTCCTGCGCGGCCTTGACCGCGGGCTTGTACTCGCGCAGCCCCATGTGCCGCCGCGCGCGGAGCACCGCCCCGGCGATCGGGTCGGCGAAGGTGACCTCGTCCTCGAGCTGCTCGAGCTGGGACCACTGCTGGTCGTCGAGCATGTAGTCCACGGGGTGGTGCAGCGCCATCAGCCACGCCGGATCGGCGCGGTACGCCGCCAGCAGCGTGTCGACGGCGTCGTCGAGGTCGCCGCGGTGCCAGCGCGCCTCGCCGGCGACGTACAGCAGCGCCGCCCGGTCGGGGTGCTCGTCGAGGAACGGCTCGAGGTACGCCAGCGCCTCGCCGAAGTGCCCCTCGTTGACCAGCACCAGCGACTCGACGGTGGCGAGCTGGACCTCGTCCAGCGCCACGGCGCGGCACGCCGCGACCTGGTCGTCGATGTCGGGCGCGGCCTGCCACCAGCGGACCAGCAGCTCGGCGATGCGCGCGTCGGCGTCGTCGGGGTGGTCCTCGGCGTAGGCCGCGATCAGCGCCTTGGCCCGCTCGAGCTCGCCGCGCTGGGCCAGCGCCATGCCCTGCTCCCCGCGGTCGTCGCCGCCGGCGAGCAGCCGCGACACGCCCCACCCGGCCCCGCCGAGCAGGCCCAGCACCAGCACCGCGATGGCGGCGATGCCGACCCACCGCAGCCAGCCCGAGCCGTCCCGCTCCATCGCCTGGGTCGGCAGCGTCCCGGTGGGCATCCGCGGCCGCGGGATCGTCGTCTCGCTGGTGGACGACGAGGACGGCGGCGGCGGCGGCGGGATCCTGGCGCGGCCCGCGGAGATCTCGGCCCGCAGCTCGGTGCGGGCCCGCGCCTGCTGGGGGCCGAACAGCTTGCCGAGGTACTCGTCGAGGCGCACCGCCGGGCCGGTCATCAGCGGCTCGAGATCGCGGCGCATCTCCAGCGCGGAGCGGTAGCGCTCGTCCCGGTCGCGCGCCAGCGCGCGCGCCAGGATGCGGTCCAGCTCGGGGGAGACCTCGGGCCGCAGCATCGACGGCGACACGATCTCGTCGTACAGCAGCGCGCGGATCGTCGCCTCGCGGGTCTCGCGGCGGAACAGGCTCTTGCAGGTGATCAGCTCGAAGGCCGTGGCGCCCAGCGAGAACAGGTCGGCGCGGCGATCGATGACCTTGCCGTGGTACTGCTCGGGGGCGACGTAGGCGACCTTGCCCTTCATCACGCCCGACTCGGTGAGGTCCTGCGCCCGGCCGGCGGCGCGCGCGATCCCGAAGTCGAGGATCTTCACCTCGCCCTGGTACGTGACCATCATGTTGGTCGGGCTGACGTCGCGGTGGATCACCTTGAGCAGCTTGTCGCCCTCGCGGTACTCGTGGGCGTAGTGCAGCCCGTCCAGGACGTTGATCAGGATCTGGACCACCACCGACAGCGGGACCCAGCGGCGCTGGGCCTTGCACTGGTCGATGATCGCCCGCAGCGTCTCCCCGGCGACGTACTCCATCGCCAGGAAGTGCTGGCCGTCGATGGCGCCGAAGTCGAGCACGTTGACGATGTTGGGGTGGGAGAACCGCGAGGCGATGCGGGCCTCGTCGAGGAACATCCGCGCGTAGTGGGCGTCGTCGGCGAGGTGGGGCAGGACGCGCTTGATCACGACGAGCTTCCACACGTCGTCGTCGGCGGTGGAGCGCTGCTCGGCGAGGAACAGCTCCGCCATCCCGCCCCGGGCGAATCGCCGGTGCAGCCGGTAGCGTCCAAAGGTGTCGACAGCGGACTCCGACATACCCACCCGCTCTAGGGTACCACCGTCCACGTGCCGGGCGCGTGGCGCGCCCGCCCGCGCCGCGTGGAATTCAGAACTGGAACAGCGCCACCGAGAACCCGATGGCGTGCAGATCCTTCCGGATCCGCTCGGTGGCGGGGGTCGACTCCAGCACCACGGCGAAGCCGCGGTTGGCCTCGTTGCGCTGGAGCACCGACTGCAGGTGGGGCAGCGCGGTGGCGGCGTTGGCGATCCGGCCGTCGCTGACCAGGAACAGGTCCCGGCGCCCGTCCAGCGCGATCAGCTCCTCGAGCTGCTCCTCGGGCAGCAGGGTGTCGCGGCGCTGCTGCTTGCCGATCACCTCGGCGATGCGCCGCTCGTCGTCGGTGGGCTCGAGCGTGTAGATCCGGTCCGAGAAGTTGATCACGCCCACCGCCACGCCCTCGTCCAGCGCCGACCGCGCGGCGGCCCAGGCGCACGTCGTCGCGGGCGAGGTGTACAGGTTCTTGATCATGCTGCCCGACGAGTCGATCAGGATCGTCACCGACTCGGGCGGCCCCTCGTCGCCGCGCAGCCCGTCCGGGTAGATGCGGCAGGAGTGGGGCGCGCCGGCGGCGGCGTCGGTGAGGCGCTCGAGGTCCACCCTGTACAGCGACGGGAACCGGCCGTAGTTGGAGTAGACCGGCATCCCGGTCTCGGCCACCGGTACCGCGGCGGGGGCCTGCAGCGCCTGGCGGAACTGCTCGTACTCCGCGGCCGTGACCGCGACCATCCGCTCGTCGCCGCCGAACTTCTCGCGGGCCAGCCGCGGGTTGATCCGCAGCTCGTCGCCGGACTCGAACACGCACGCCGAGTAGTCCTCGAGGCAGACCCCCTTGGGCGCGGACGGGCTCGGGGCGCCGGCCTCGGCCTGGAGCGACTCCCGGTTCACGGTCGGCGTCGGCAGCGGCAGGACGGAGGGCTGCTGCTCGCCGCGGGTCGTCACGTCGGCGACGGTGAACGACGGGGACGGGGCGGCCGACGGGGCCGGCGCCGGGGGGATCGGCGCGGGGTCGGGGACCGGCGGCAGGTTCGGGTCCTCCACCGGCATCGGCTCCGCCACGGCGTCGTCCACCGGCATCGGCTGATCGGGCTGCGGCTCGGGCTCCTGCCCCTCGTCCTCGGCGTTGCCGTCGGTGTCCTCCTCGCCGTCGGGGGACAGCACGCGGAACTCCACCGCGATCGGCTCGGAGCCGTCGTCGGCGTCTAGCGGGTCCTCCAGCGCGGAGAGCAGGGGCGTCAGGACCAGCAGCAGCAGCAGCGAGTGGACCAGCAGCGCCAGCAGGGCCGCCACCAGCCAGCGGGCCGATCCCGGTTCGCTGCGCCGCACGGCTGCGGGGCGCGCCTCCAGCGGGCGCGTGCCCCGCGCGCGGGCGTCGTCGGGGGCGGGCTGCGGACGCGCCCCGACCCGGGCCGGCGACCGCCGGCGGCGCTGTGGCTCGAAGGACGGTCCCGAACCGAACCGCACGTTGCTCCGTTCCCGACCGGGTCGACCCGGCCCCGCTGCGTGCTATTCCGTATCACCAACACCGCCGCGAGGGTAGGGGCACGGGTCGTCGGCCCACCCCATATGACGTACACTTCCCCCGTTTGGGGTCACGCTTGATCATCGATTCCCACTACCACCTGGAGCCGCGCCTCGAGACGCCCAGCCGGCTGATGACCGAGATGCAGCGCTTCGGCATCGAACGGGTGGCCCTGATCCCGGCCGTCTGCGAGCCGTTCGAGGTCCGCGGGGTGGCGCACCAGATGAACGAGGTCGCCCGCTCGGCGCTGCGCGGGCGGTGGCCCGCGGCGGGGCGGATGATGTACCGCTCGACCGTGACCTCGGAGGGCCGGTTCTCGATCCTGGGGACCAACCACGAGATCTACGAGGAGCCGGACAACAACGCCGTGGCCCAGCTGCTGGAGTCCTATCCCGAGTGGTTCTGGGGCTGGATCTTCGTCAACCCGAACGTCCACGACGCGGTCACGATCGCCGAGCGCTACGCGGTGTGGCCCGGCTGGATCGGGGTCAAGGCCCACCCGTTCTTCCACCGCTACCCGGTGACCGCGCTGGCATCCGTGGCGGAGTGGTGCCAGGACCGCGACAAGCCGCTGCTGGTCCACCTCGGGGGCGACCAGGACCGGGGCAACTACCGGTTCCTGCCCCGCCAGTTCCCCAACCTCAACGTGATCTACGCCCACGCCGGGATCCCGTGGTACCGGGAGCTGTGGGACTTCGCCCATGACCACGAGCGGGTCTACCTCGACCTGTCGAGCCCGTACCTCGACGAGCCGCTGCGCCGCGACGCGGTGGAGGCCCTCGGCCCGCGGCGCTGCATCTACGGCAGCGACGGCCCGTTCGGCTACCCCGGCGAGGACGGGCTGTACGATCGCGGCACGATCCTCGCCGAGATCGACCGCCTCCCGATCTCCACCGGGGAGAAGGAGCTGATCCTCGGCGGCACCTTCCGGCACCTCGCCGAGCTGGACGCCAGCGTGACCCGCTGACCGCGGACCGGGAGAGGAGGACCCCGATGGACTTCGCGATCCCCGAACGGATCATCGAGCTGCGCAAGCTGGTGCGCGCCTTCGTCGACAGGGAGCTGCTCCCGCTGGAGCTGGACTTCCGCCACCAGAGCTTCCGCGAGATGCTGCCGGCGCTGGCCGAGAAGCGGGACCGGGCCCGGCAGACCGGGCTGTGGGCCGCGCACCTGCCCGCCGACGTCGGCGGCGGCGGGCTGAGCCTGGTGGAGTTCGCCCACATGAGCGAGGAGCTGGGCCGCTCGCCGCTGGGGCACTACGTGTTCAACGTGCAGGCGCCGGACGTCGGGAACATGGAGATCCTGATGCACTACGGCACCGACGAGCAGAAGCAGCGGTTCCTCGCGCCGCTGGTGCGCGGCGAGACCCGCAGCTGCTTCACGATGACCGAGCCCGAGTTCCCCGGGTCCAACCCGTGGTGGATGGGCACCACCGCGGTGAAGGACGGCGACGAGTGGGTGATCCGCGGCCACAAGTGGTTCGCCTCGTCGGCCGACGGCGCGGCGTTCGCGATCTGCATGGCGGTCACGGACCCCGACGCCGACCGCTACCAGCGGGCCTCGATGATCCTGGTGCCCACCGACACCGAGGGCTTCGAGCTGGTCGGCAACATCTCGGTGATGGGCGACCGCGGCAGCGACTACGCCAGCCACGGCGAGGTGATGTACCACGGCGCCCGCGTGCCGCTGGCCAACACCCTGGGCCCCGAGGGGATGGGCTTCGTGATCGCCCAGGACCGCCTCGGCCCCGGGCGGATCCACCACTGCATGCGCTGGATCGGGATCTGCGAGCGGGCGTTCGACATCATGGTCGACCATGCCGCCACCCGCGAGGTCGCCCCGGGCAAGCCGCTGGGCACCCGCCAGATGGTCCAGGAGTGGATCGCCCGCAGCCGCGCCGAGATCGACGGCGCCCGCCTGATGGTGCTGCACGCCGCCTGGAAGATCGACAAGGAGGGGACCTACGCCGCCCGCCAGGAGATCTCGGAGATCAAGTTCACCGTGGCGCAGACGCTGCAGCGCGTCCTCGACCGCGCGATCCAGTGCCTCGGCGGCCTGGGGATGAGCGACGAGACCCCGCTGGCGTTCTGGTACGCCCACGAGCGCGCCGCCCGGATCTACGACGGCACCGACGAGGTGCACATGACGATGGTCGCGCGGCGGGCGCTGGAGCAGCACGGGATGAAGCGGCGATGAACGGCCCGGGGACCCGCCCCGCGTGGCTGGCCAACGCCTCGCCGCCGTGGGGGCTGAACATCGACGAGCCGTGACGCCGCGAGCTGGCGATGGCGAGATCTCGTGGCAGGCTCTACAACGGAACGATCGGGACACGCACTTCGGAGGGCACGATGGACAAGTTCGGTGGTGCGCTGGTGTGCGCGGCCTGCCTGGCGGTGGGCGCGTGTTGTGGCGGGGACGGCGGCGGCGGGGACGGCGGCGGCGGGGACGGGACCGGCGACGGCGGGGGCGGCGGCGGCGAGGCCACCCCGTCGCTGGAGGAGCAGATCGCCAGCAGCACGCCGCTGAGCCCCACGCCGGGCTCGGCGACGGTGGGCGACGTGACGCTGCAGGCCGAGGTCTGCACGGTGGAGGGCGCCGAGTTCCTCGGGGACAGCACGATGAGCATGTTCGCGTCGGTGGTCACCGCCAACGGGAGGCTGTTCGTGGCCGACGGCAGCCCGAAGGTGCGGGCCTTCACGATCGCCGACGGCGACGCCTGCACGCTGACGCTGGACGAGTCGTTCGGCGAGGGCGGGGCGCTGACCCTGGGCCACGACATCGAGTGGCTCTCGGTGGACGGCGAGGGCCGGGTGATCGGCTCCAACGGGATCTTCAAGGCCTACGCGTTCGACGCCGCCGGCGAGACCTCGTTCGAGTGCGACACCAAGGGCTACGTCGAGCAGCACGAGGACGGCGAGTGGGCCATCGCGCCGTGGGTCAACTCCAACGTGCGGATCGTCGAGATCGCCGAGGGGGCGTGCAGCGCCGAGGACTGGGTGCTGACCGATCTCGGCGACGACGCCGCGCGCAAGGGGAACTTCACCACGGTCCACAGCGTGGCGCTGTTGGGCGACACGGTGCTGATCGGCGGCGGGCTGGCCAAGAGCGTCGACCCCGACGGGCCCAACGTGGTGGCGGCTTACGACGAGGCCGGCAAGGAGAAGTTCCGCTTCGGCGGCGAGGGCGACGTGGGCTCCGACCAGCGCTTCGGCTGGGTCCACGCGATGGCCGGCTGCAAGCCCGGGATCTGCGTGCTGGACTCCAACTACCGGCGGATGACGGCGTGGTCCTCCAGGGGCGAGTTCGTCGGCTCGGTGGATCTGTCCGAGCTGCTCGACCTGTCCTACCCGTGGATCGCCGACTTCCACGTCGCCGAGGACGGGACCGCCTACCTCGTGGCGGCCAACGACCGCGCGGACTCCGACGTCGCCGAGGGCGTGATCTACCGGGTGAAGGGCCTGGGCGACGCTCGCGCCGCCGCGAAGCAGGGCGGGGGACGGGGCCACGGCAAGATGGACGGGAGGGTCCAGCCCAAGCGCGACCCGAGCAACCGACCCGGCGGCGGGGGTGGCCGCGGCGGCTCGAGCTCCGGCGGGCGCGGCGGCTCCAGCTCCGGCGGCCGCGGGACCTCCGGCTCCTCCGGGCGCAAGTAGCCCGTCCGGCCGCTCAGGTGACGGTCTTGGTGCGGCGCCCCGGCGCCGGCCCGAGGCCAGGCAGCCGCAGCTCGCCGTACACCGCGCGGAACGCCTCGACCACCTCGGGATCGAACTGGCTGCCGGCGCAGCGGGCCAGCTCCTCCAGCGCCTGCTCGGGGCGCTGGCCCTCGTGGTAGGGCCGGTTCCAGGTCATCGCCTCGAAGGTGTCGGCGACGGCGAGGATCCGCGCGCCGAGCGGGATCGCGTCGCCGGCGAGGCCGTCGGGGTAGCCCGAGCCGTCCCACCGCTCGTGGTGGTGGCGGACGATCGTGCTCACCGGCTGGAAGTGCTCCAGCGGGCCGAGGATCTTGGCCCCGATGTCGGTGTGCTCCTTGATCTGCTCGTACTCCGCGCCGGTGAGCCGGCCGGGCTTGAGCAGGATCGCCTCGGGCACGCCGATCTTGCCGATGTCGTGCAGGTACGACGCGATCCGGATCCGCTCCACCTCCACGTCGCCGAGGCCCATCCGCTCCGCGATCCGCTCGGCGTAGTGCGAGACGCGGAAGCAGTGGCCGACGGTCTCGGGGTCCTTGGCCTCCACCGCCTCGGACAGCGCCTTGATCACCTTGAGGTAGATGTCCTGGACGGTGCGGTACAGCTGCGACTTCTCGACGAACACCGCGGTCTGGCGCGCCACGGTGTCGAACAGCATGCGGTCCTCGCGGGTCGGCTCCTGGTCGCGGCCGAGGCGCACCTCGAGCACCCCGACGCGCTTGGCCGACACCGCCATCGGCGCGGCCAGCACCCCGCGGCGCGCCAGCGCCTGGTTCCAGCCCAGCCGGTGGGCGCCGACCTGGCCCTCGCGGGGGCCCAGCGCGGCGGCCAGCACGAGCGACTCCTCGCGGGGCTCGAGCAGGTAGATCGCGCAGTCCCGCGCCTCCATCAGCCGCGCCACGGCGCGCACGATCTTGTCCAGCACCTCGGCGGGCTCGAGGCTGGTCCCGATCACCTCGGTGATCCCGTGCAGCGCCTCGAGCTCCCGCACCCGGCGGCGGATCTCGCGGTGGTCGCGGGCGTTGCGGATCGCCACCGCGGCCTGGGCGGCGAGCATCTCGAGCAGCCGGGCGTCGTCCCCGTCGAACACCCGCCCCGGGACCTTGTTGGCGGCGTCGAGCACGCCGATCGGCAGCTCCTCGAGCAGCAGCGGCACGTCGATCAGCGACGCGATGCGGTCGGCGGCGGTGCCCTTGGCGACGAACCGCGGGTCGCGGCGCAGGTCCTCGCTGATCACGGTGTCCAGCGAGGCGAACGCGGCGCCGATCACGCCCTCGCCGGGGCGGAACGCGTGGTCGCCGAGCTCGGCGGGGTCGATGCCGCGCATCGTCGCCGGCCGCAGCACCCCGGCGTCGGCGTCCCACAGCCACAGGATGCACCACTCGCAGGGCACGATCTCGGTCACCGCCGCGGCGATCCGCCCCAGCAGCTCGTCGAGCTCCAGCGTCGAGGTCATCGCGCGGTGCAGCTCGAGCAGCTGCGCGACGCGGGGATCGTCGCGGTCGGTGAGCGGGTCGGGCGGGGCGGGCATGCCTCGATGGTGGCACGCCGCGAGTCGCGGAAACAAGACGCGAACGGGGGACGCGTTTCGGCGGACCGGGCCTGGCGTGTCGATCCCAGTGGAGGGCACCGATGCGACACCACCACCCCTGGCTCCTGTCCGCCCTGGTCCTGCTCCTCGGCGCCGCGCCGGCGGCGACCGCGGGCTACCTGGTCGAGGTCACCTTCGACGACGCCGACGACGGCACCGGTCCCGACACCGGCGACGCCGCGGTGGACAACCTGCAGAACAACTTCTCGTCGCTGGGCAGCGGCGTGCGGGGGCTGACGCTGACCGGCAGCGCGCACCGCAGCGCGTTCGGCGAGGGGTACTACGGCCGGGCCGCGGACCTGGACGGCGGCGGGGCGCTGGCCGTCTCCGGCTGGGACGTCACCGCGCACGAGGCCGGGGCGGTGGCGATGTGGGTCCGCGCCCGCGACGTCGCGGGCGGGCGGCTGTTCCACGTCGAGGACACCGTGGCGCTGTCGCTGCAGGGCGGGCAGCTGGTGCTCGAGGTGTGGGACGAGCTCGGCGGCGTGGAGGTGGTGCCCACCGGGGCGAGCTGGCCCGGCGACGGGGCGTGGCACCACCTGGCGTTCGCGATCACCGGCGGCGACGGCCTGCTCGAGGCGTGGCTGTACCTCGACTTCGCCGAGGCGGCGTTCGTCGACGGGTCGCTGACCGAGCCGCCCGACCCGGAGGCGGTGACCCTCGGGGCGGGCTTCGACGGCTGGATCGACGAGCTGGCGATCTTCGACCGCGTCCCCGACGACGGCGACGCCTGGGACGCCGACCCGGACCACGAGTGCCCCCCCGGGATGAGCTGCGGCGAGGAGGTCATCGCGGTGACGCCGGCGGGGCTGTCGCGCCAGGTCCCCGTGCGGATCAAGACGATGGTCGATCCCGAGCAGTGCAACCCCGAGACCCCGTGCCCGCTGCTGGTGGCGATCAGCGGCGGCGGCAAGTGCGCCGACAACTACGCCCCGCGCGGCGACGTGGAGTACTACGCCGCCGACGGGTTCGTCGCGGTCACCGTCGACCCGTACTGCGAGGGCGACAACGCGTTCGAGACCTACCCCCACGAGACGTCGCAGCTCGTCGCGGCCAAGGACCACCTGATGGACGACAGCCCGCTGGCACCGTCGATCGACGGACCGGACTACGTCGCCACCGGCTGCAGCCACGGCTGCGGGTCGGTGACGAGCTGGATGATGCTCGAGGAGGACCACCCCCACCGCACCTGGGGCAACAGCTGCAGCCTGGACTGGATCCTGTGCGCCTACGTCGCCGGCGAGCTGTGCCCGCGGGTCGACGAGTTCCTCGAGCAGCGGATCGTCGAGCAGATCGGCACGCTGGACCTCTCCGATCCGGCTGGCGAGGCGTACTACGCCACCCAGCCGATCGCCGCGATCACGCCGGAGACGGTGGCCAGCCGCGAGTTCGCCGCCTCGTGGGGGCGCAACCTCGAGGGCGACGTGTGCACCCCCGACGGCTACAGCGACTGCCTCGAGGAGAGCATGTGGGGGATGACCTACAGCTCGCTGCGGGTGCGCGACATCTGGCAGCGGCTGGAGCCCGCTGGCGCGCCGACGGGGTACTTCGTGGAGAACCACGAGTCGGACTGCAAGCACTGCGCGTCGGTGGGCACGCCGGCGTGGGACTGCGCCTCGTGCCTGCTCAAGCACGGCCGCGGCGGGATGGACCAGGCCTGCCCCGAGTGCCTGGCCTACGAGGACGACACGATCCTCGCGGGCGGCGCGGCGGCGGGCTGCCCGATCGACGCCGAGTGGTACGAGGACCCGCTGACCGCGGAGTTCGGGGACGACGACGCCGGGGATGACGACGCCGGCGACGACGACGACGTGGAGACCGCCGCGAGCTGCGAGTGCCGCGCCGGCGGCGACGGCGGGCTGGCGGCCCGCGGGGCGGTGGGGCTGGTGGCCTGGCTCGCCGTCGTACTGTTGCGCCGCCGCGAGCTATGATCCCCTCCGCGATGGAGGGCTGATGACCACCGACGAGGCGTTGATCGATGGCAGCAGGCCGGTGCGCGAGGGCGAGGAGCTCGACGCCGCGGCGCTGGCCGCCTACCTGCGCGAGCAGGTCCCGGGGCTGCAGGGCGAGCTGACGATCGAGCAGTTCCGCAAGGGGCACTCCAACCTGACCTACCTGCTCCGCGTCGGGGGGCGCGAGCTGGTGCTGCGGCGGCCGCCGTTCGGCGCCAGGATCGCCACCGCCCACGACATGGGCCGCGAGCACCGGATCCTGTCGGCGCTGCAGGGCGTCTACGAGGCCGCGCCGGCTCCGCTGCTGCACTGCGAGGACGAGGGCGTGATCGGCGCGCCGTTCTACGTCATGGAGCGGGTCCGGGGCGTGATCCTGCGGGGCAACCAGCCGCCGCCGGGGCTGGCGCTCGACGAGGCCCGGATGCGGGCGCTGTCGACGATGCTGGTGGACAGCCTCGCGGCGCTGCACGCGGTGGACATCGAGGCCACCGGGCTGATCGCGCTGGGCAAGCCCGAGGGCTACGTCGAGCGCCAGGTCACCGGCTGGACGAGGCGCTACTTCGAGGCCAAGACCGACGAGCTCCCCGAGGTCGAGGCGGCGGCGGCGTGGCTGGGCCGCAACCGGCCGCCGGAGCGCGGCGCGTCGCTGATCCACGGCGACTTCAAGTACGACAACCTCGTGCTCGACCCCGACGACCTGGGCCGCATCCGGGCGGTGCTCGACTGGGAGATGGCGACCGTCGGCGACCCGCTGATGGACCTGGGCACGACCCTGGGCTACTGGATCGAGGCCGGGGACTCCGACGAGGCCCGGATGCTGCCCATCGTGCCCACCACGCTGCCGGGCAACCTGACCCGCCGCGAGCTGGTCGATCGCTACGAGGAGCGCCGCGGCGGCGAGGTCCCCGACCGGGTGTTCTACTACGTCTACGGGCTGTTCAAGGTGGCGGTCATCGCCCAGCAGATCTACAAGCGCTTCGTGGAGGGGCACACCAAGGACCCGCGCTTCGCGATGATGATCATGGGGGTCGAGATCCTGGGCAACCAGGCGGCCCGGGCCCTCGAGCGCGGCCGGATCCACGAGCTGGGCTGAGCCCCTCCGCCTCGCCCCGCCCGCCGCCCTCGCGGATCGAGGCGTCGTCCGGCTCGGGGAACAGCAGCCGCAGCGTGCACACCAGGCCGGCGTCGAAGCCCTCGGTGCGCTCCATGTCGAACCCGGCCCGGTCCAGCAGCCGCAGCATCGGCGCGTTGGTCAGCAGCACCTCGGCGGTGAAGCCGAAGATCCCGCTGCGCCGGGCGAGGGTCGTCAGGTGGCGCAGCACCTCGGTGCCGACCCCGCGCCGCTGCAGGTCGTCCCGGGTGATGATGCCGATCTCGGCGATGTGGGAATCGGTGAGCACGCCGTACTGGCCCAGGCCGACCACCTGCTCCTGGCCGTCGTCGCCCCGGGGGATCGTCGCCAGCAGCACCATCTGGCGCGTGTAGTCGATGGCGACGAACTCCTGCAGCCGCTCGTGGTGCATGTCGGTGCGCGTGGAGATGAACCGGCGGAACAGGGTCTCGTCCGACAGCGCGTAGAAGAAGTCCTTGAGCCGCGGCTCGTCCTTGAGCTGCACGGGCCGCAGCCGGATCGTGACCCCGCCGGAGGTCGTGCGGGTCGTCTCCAGCCCCTCGGGACAGGCACCGGCCGCGCCGTCCACGAAGGCCTGGTCGCTGTAGATCAGGCGGCGCTCCCGCGCGGCCGCGATCAGCTCGCCGCGGAACCGCGGGTGGGCGATCGAGATCAGCTCCATCGCGCGCTCGCGGATGTTCTTGCCGCAGAGGTACGCGATCCCGTACTCCGTGACCACGTACTGCACGTCCCCGCGTACCAGGGTCGTGGCCGCGCACGGCTGCAGCGCCGGCACGATGCGCGAGACCCGCCCCCCCGCCGCCGTGGACGGCATCGCGAGGATCGACTTGCCGCCGCGGGCCAGCACCGCCCCGCGCATGAAGTCGGCCTGGCCGCCGATGCCGCTGTAGAACCGCGTGCCGAGCGACTCCGCCGTGGCCTGCCCGGTGAGGTCGATCTCCAGCGCGCCGTTGATCGCCGTCATGCCGTCGAGCTGTGCCAGGACCAGCGGCGAGTTGGTGTAGTCGATGGGGCGGAAGTCGAACGCCGGGTTGTCGTGGAGGTAGCGGTAGGTCGCGCGGGAGCCCATGCAGAACGCGGCGACGGTCTTGCCGCGGTTGCGCGGCTTGCGGCTGTTGTCGACGACGCCCCGGCGCATCAGCTCCACCACGCCATCGGTCAGCAGCTCGGTGTGGACGCCGAGGTGCCGCTTGTCGTGCAGTCCGGCCAGCACCGCGTTGGGGATCGAGCCGTAGCCGACCTGGATCGTGTCACCGTCGCGGATCAGCGAGCTGACGTGGGCGCCGATGCGGCGCACCACCTCGTCGTCGGAGGAGGTCGAGAACTCCAGCAGGGGCTCGTCGTGGGCCACCACGTGATCCACCTCGTCCAGCCACAGGAAGCTGTCCCCGTGGACCCGCGGCATCTCGCTGTTGACCTGGACGATCACCGTGCGCGCGGCCTCGATCGCCGCTCGCACGATGTCCACGCTGATGCCGAGGCTCATCGCCCCGTGCTCGTCGGGGGGGGAGGCCTGGACCAGGGCCACGTCGATCGGGACGACACCGCGGCGCATCAGGTCGGGGACCCGGGACAGCAGCACCGGCGTGTAGTCGGCCAGGCCCGCGTTGACCGCCTCGCGGGTGCTGTCGCCGATGAAGAACGAGTTGTGGCGGAAGTTGTGGCACAAGCGCTGGCCGGCGTAGGGCGCCAGCCCCAGCGACCAGACGTGGATCACCTCGGCGTCGACGATCGCCCGCGGGTTGTGCTCGACGTAGTCCACCAGCGCGGCCACGAGGTGCTGTGGCTCCCCGCAGCCGGTGCCGACGAAGACCCGGTCCCCGCGGTGGATCCGCCGGAACACGGCCTGGAGCTCCCGGAAGGCGCTCGGAGGCGGTTGCGTGGGTGCGGCGAACGGCGGCATGGAGCGACCTCCCCGGTCCACCCGGCCCCGTCACGGGGGGCCCGATCAGTACCCGATGCGTCCCATGTCCAGGTCGAGGATCAGGTCCTCCATCTCCTTCCACAGCGCCTCGACGTGGTGGCACATCACCACGAGGTCGTGGAGCTTGTCCTCGCCGTCGATGGCGTGATCCCGGAGCTTGGCCTCCTGGCGGAAGCCGAGGTTCTCGAGGGACCGCACCACCGACTTCTGGTGCGCCAGGACCAGCGCCTCGAGCTTGAGCAGGCCCCGGTCGCCGGCCGCGTGGACCAGCTCGCGGACCAGGGCCGTGGCGAGCCCCTGGCGGATGTACTTCGGGGACACCACGACGCGCACCTCGCCGACGTGCCGCCGCCAGCCCCGGAAGGGCGAGTGCAGCGTCGCGACGCCGATGATGCTGCCGTCGTCGCGGAACGCCAGCAGCGTCCACGTCCGGGTCGTGTCCGCGTTGCGGACCATCGAGCGGACCACCCGAGGGTCCTTGATGTCGTCGCGCCGGTGCTCGGTGAACGACGCCGGCAGGTCCGTGAAGAACCGCACGAGCTCGACCTCGTCGGCGCGCTGCATCGGACGGAGCGCGACGGCACGACCGCTGCGGAGCTCGACGTGCCGGGGGTAGGTGGCGGCACCGTGGGTGTCGCCGCGGGCCGCAGGCATGGTTTGGAGCGGGTTCATGATCGGGCCTCCTCTCCCTCGATTCAGACCACCTCACCCCCAGTATTGCGGCTCTGTGCCTCGTGGGAGACCGTGCCAGCCGCCAAAGAACGGACGTGGAGAAGGCCGTTCTGGCGTGGCGAGCGGCCCGGGCCCCGCGCCGCGGTTCCCCGATGTCGCGGCTGGGCCTTTTCCCGACGCCGCCCCTCGCGGTTCTTCCGATCGTCGTGCTGCGGACCAGACCACAACCGCCGAGGAATGCCCCCCTCTGCCCGCGGGGCCGCGCTATCCTGGACGCAGGGGGAGACCCCGGACGATCCACCGCGGAGGACCCTTGCCCGCGCTTCGAGCCCTCGTCGCCATCCTCGTCCTGAGCGGGCCGGGGCTGCTGCTGCCGGCCTGCGGCGAGAGCCCGTTCCACTACGGTGGGCCGCCGGGCGGGCTCGGCGACGACGACATCGCCCCCGACGACGACGCCGGGGACGACGACACCGCCCCCGACGTGGACTGCGACGCGATCCCCGAGGGGCCCTTCACCTACACCGTGCTGACCGGCCCCAAGGCGTCGGAGGACCTGGCGTTCGACGACGAGGGCCACGTGATCGGCGCCGACGCGGGCAACCTGATGAGGTCCACCAAGGACGGCAGCTCCGAGATCTGGGTGCCCTCGGCGGGGGGCTTCATCGCCGGGCTGCGGGCGCTGCCGAACGGGGACATCGTCTACTCCGACGTCGACACCGGGACGCTGTTCCGCATCGACCGCGACACCGGCGAGAAGACGGCGGTGCTGTCCGGGCTGAGCTACGCCAACGGCCTCGAGGTCGACCTCGACGGTTACGTCTACGCCGCCGAGCAGTCCGGCGGCGTGGTGCGCAAGATCGATCCCGACACGGGCGAGTTCTCGTTCGTCGCCGAGGACCTCGTCGCGCCCAACGGCGTCAGCTTCAGCCCGGACTACGAGACGCTGTACGTCGGCTCGTTCGGCGGCGGGATGATCTACCGCATCGAGTTCGACGCCGCCGGCGAGCCCGGGCCTGCCGAGATCTTCGTCGACCAGGTGGGCGGCGGCTCGCTCGACGGCATGGCGGTGGACGCCTGCGGCAACGTCTACGTCGACGAGTACGTCGCCGCGATCGTGTGGCGCATCTCCCCCGACGGCCTCGACCTGCAGCAGGCCATCGACCTGAGCGCGGACACGACCTGGATCCCCAACATGCAGTGGGGCTCGGGGGTCGGCGGCTGGGAGCGGGAGACGCTGTACGTGCTCGATATCGCCACCGACGTGATGTACGAGACCCCGCTCGGCGTGCCGGACAAGTACCGGAAGTACCCGTGAGCGGCGCTGCCGCTTGACTCCCCGACCGAAACGCCCGACGGTACCGGCCATGAGCAAGCCCCGCGTCCTGCACGTCCTCTCGCAGCGCCCCGGCCTGACCGGCAGCGGCGTGACCCTCGACGCCCTGGTCCACCACGCCCGCGAGGAGGGGTGGGAGCAGCGGGTGGTGGTCGGCACCTCCGGCGCCGACCCGCGCCCCCACGTGGCGGGCTTCGGCCGCGGCCTGGTCCACCCGCTGGTGTTCCGCGCCGGCGTGATCGACTTCGAGATCCCCGGGATGAGCGACGTGATGCCGTACCCCAGCACGGTGTGGTCGCAGCTGACCGAGGCCCAGCTGACGGTCTACCGCGAGTCCTGGCGCCGGCGGCTGTCCGAGGTGCTGGAGCAGTTCACCCCGGACGTGATCCACGCCCACCACGTGTGGCTGCTGTCGTCGATGCTGCCCGACCTCGCCCCCGGGGTGCCGCTGGTGATCCACAGCCACGCCACGGGGTTGCGGCAGATGGAGCTGTGCCCGCACCTGGCAGACGAGGTCCGCGCGGGCTGCCGCCGTGCCGCTCGCCTCGCGTGCCTCCACGCCGGGGTCGCCGGGCAGCTGCAGCGCGTCCTCGACGTGCCCGCCGAGCGCATCGCGGTGGTGGGCGCGGGGTACCGCGAGAAGCTGTTCCACGCCCGCGGCCGCGACGCGGTCCCGGGCCGGCTGCTGTACGTCGGCAAGTACAGCGCGGCCAAGGGCCTGCCGTGGCTGCTCGACGCCTTCGAGCGCGTCCGCGCCGCCAGCCCCGGCACCGAGCTGCACGTGGTCGGGGGCGGCGCCGGCGACGAGGCCCACGCCCTCGCCGCGCGGATGGGCGCGATGGACGGCGTGGTGACCCACGGGATGCTGACCCAGCGCGACCTGGCCCACGAGATGCGGCGCTGCCACGCCTGCGTGCTGCCCTCGATGTACGAGGGCGTCCCGCTGGTGCTCGTCGAGGCCCGCGCCTGCGGCTGCCGGCTGGTCTCGACGGCGCTCCCCGGGGTCGTCGATCAGCTCGCCCCGGGAATGGGGGACGCCCTCGACCTGGTGGACCTGCCCCGCCTCGCGGGCGTCGACACCCCGGTGGAGTCGGACCTCCCCGCCTTCGTCGACCGGCTCGAGGCTGCCCTGGTCGGCGTCCTCGGCGAGGGGCCCGCCGACCAGGGTCCGGAGCAGACGGCCCGCCGCACGGAGGCCTTCACGTGGGGCGCGGTGTTCGGTCGCGTCGAGAGCCTGTGGCGTGCCGTCTTGCAGTAAGATAAGATACGAATAGTAAATATCAAGTGTAATGCACCGGGGTCAGGTCCGGTGGAACACCGTGCGGGCGATGATCTCCTCCTGGATCGCGGGGCCCAGGTCGCAGAAGAACGCGGCGTAGCCCGAGACGCGGACGACGAGGTCGCGGTGCGCGTCGGGGTCCCGCTGCGCGCGGCGCAGCGTGGCGTCGTCCACCACGTTCCAGGAGATCTCCATCCCGCCGCGCTCGAAGAACGCACGCACCAGGGCGGCGAACTTGTCGCGGCGCTCGGCGGTCTGCAGCAGGGACGGCAGCAGGCGCAGGTTCAGGGCGTAGCCGTTGGCGGCGGCGGTGGTGTCGAGCTTGGACGCGGAGTTGAGCACGCCGGTGGGGCCGGCCCGCTCGACGCCGTTGGTCGGGGACAGGCTGTTGGAGATCGGCTGGCCGGCCCGGCGGCCGTCGGGGGTCGCGCCGAGGAAGCTGCCCTCGAGGACGTGCATCCCGTAGGAGAAGAACCCGGGGCGGAAGGTGCCCCCGCGGGCGGCCGGCTGGCGGACGACCTCGGCGCAGAACAGCGAGACCACCTCGCGGGCCAGATCGTCGGCCTCGTCGTCGTCGCAGCCGTACTTGGGCGCGCGGTGCAACAACGCCGCGCGAAGGGGCTCCTGTCCCGCGAAGTCGCGGTCCAGCGCGCGGAGCAGCTCCGGCATGGTGCAACGTTGTTGTTCGTAGACCGCCCACCGGATCGCGGCCAGCGAGTCCACCGCGGTCCCGACGCCCCGGGCGGAGATCGAGCTGAAGTTGTAGCGCGCGCCGCCGCAGGTCATGTCGGTCGCGGTGTCGAGGCAGCCGTCGAGGGTCATCGAGAGGTACGGGTTGTGGAACCCGCGGGCGTAGATCGAGTCCTTGAGGTTCACCCCCGCGGCGACGGTCTCGACCATGAACCGCACCTGGGCGCGGTAGGCCTCGATCAGCTGTTCGAAGCTGGTGAACCGGGCCGGATCGCCGGTGTCCGGGCCGACCCGCTTGCCGATGATCCGCAGCACGCCGCGCAGCAGGGTCATCTCCAGCGCCCCGGCCAGCGAGACGTCGTTGCCCGAGGTGCAGCCGAAGGTGTTGCCGCAGGGGGTCGGCTCGACGCAGCCGATCACGCCGTAGTCGCGGGCGTCCGGCAGCTCGCAGCCGCTGCGCTGCAGCGCCGCGATCACCGCCTCGTCACTGAACAGCGCGGGGCCGGACGTGACGCGCAGCGTCTCGGCGGTGTGGGCCAGCCACGACGGGGGCGCGTCGCGGTGGACCCGGATCGAGAACGAGTTGCCCAGCCCGCGGACCCCCTGGACGGCGTCGAGGAACAGCGCCGAGAGCTCGTTGGTCGCGTCGCGGCCCTCGCGGTCGACGCCCCCGACGGTGACGGCCATGCTGTCCGCGCCGAGCTCGCTGCCGGTGTTCTTGCCCGCCGCGGGCAGCAGCAGCAGGTTGGTGGCGAGCTTGACCAGCAGCTCCTCGACGAGCTCCCGGGCCTCGTCGCGGTCCAGCGCGCCCGCGTCGCGGTCCGCCCGGTAGTAGGGGTACAGGTACTGGTCGGGGCGGCCCACGGCGAGGATCCCGGTCATCCCGTAGGCCAGCACGCCGCCGACCTGGATCAGCCACATCGCCTGCAGCGCGTCGCGGAAGTCGCGGGGCGGTCCCCACGGGACGCGCTCGCAGCGCGCGGCGATGGCGCGCAGCTCGTCGCGGCGTGCCCCGTCCGCGGTCCTCCCGGCCTCGGCCCGCGCCGCGGCGGCCAGCCGTCGCCCCAGCCGCCGCATCGCCTCGCAGCAGGTCATCACCCCGTCGCAGAACGCCACCCCGTCGTCGTCGCCGTCCCGCGCGCAGCGGTCGCGCTGGGCCGCGGCGCGGTCCCGCAGCGCGCCGAACCCGACGGGCAGCACGTTGTCCACGCCGAGCACCAGGTGGCCCTGGACGTCGAAGACGTTCATCACCATCCCGGGGTTGTTGTACGAGACCTCGATGAGGCTGCGCAGCGCGTCGCGGGGGCCCACCGCGGGGGCCTTGACCAGCGACAGCGTGCGCCGCAGGTCGAGCCCCCGCCAGCGGCGCAGCAGCTGGACCGGCGAGGCGGCGAACGAGATGTGCCGCCCGCTGCGGGCCCACGCCGCCTTGCGCAGCGCGTGGACGCTGCGATCCCGCCAGTAGGGCAGGATCTCCCGCTCCAGCTCGCGGCGGTCGGCGGGGTCGATGCGGTACGGCTGGCGCTCGCGGACCAGCAGCCCGTCCAGCTCCAGCTCGAGCACGGTGTTGATGTCCCCGCGCTCCACCGGCAGCGGCGTGCCGATCGTCTTGCTGCTGCGGTTGCCGACCAGCGCCTCGTCGGGATCGATCCGGATCGTCATCTCGTCGACGACCCGGGCCAGCGCAGCGGCCGCCCGCCGCGACGGGTGCCGGCCCTCGGTCTCCCGCCAGGCGCGGGTCACGGCGCGCGCGCGCTCGATGCAGATCTCGTAGGGCGCGGCCAGCATTCGCTGGCGGTACTGATCCACGCGGCGGGGGGCGGGGTCCGGCACCGGTCCAGTGTAGCCCGCCTGGCGGGCGTGCGCGTTGCGGTGATAGCCTGCCGTCCGTCTCCGGGGTGGACATGTCCGACGAAGAGCGGCCGAGGGAAACCGTGCCGTCCGGCAGCGATCCGGATCTGGACACCGTTGCCGGCGAGGGGATGCCCGGCGCCGACCTCGAGGACTCCGCCGAGCCGATCCCCCGCGAGCGCCTGCCCGAGGCGATCTCGCTGGAGGATCTGCCCGACTCCGACTCGCGGCACTACCTGGCCCCGGGCACCCGCGTGGACGCCTACAAGGTGCAGCGCCTGCTGGGCCAGGGCGGGATGGGCGAGGTCTACCTGGCCCGCGACACCCGCCTGGGCCGCAAGGTGGCGCTGAAGCTGGTGCACCCCAGCCGGGTGGGCGACGACGAGGCCACGCGCCGGTTCCTGTTCGAGGCCCGCACCACCGCGCGGTTCTCGCACCCGCACATCGTCACGGTCTACGGCGTGGGCGAGCACGAGGGCCGGCCGTTCGTCGCCCTGGAGTACCTCGAGGGCCAGTCGCTGCTGGACCGCTGCCAGCAGGACCCGCCGTCGACGCGGGAGGCGATGCGCATCGGGCTGGCGATCGCCGAGGCGCTGACCGAGGCCCACCGCCACGGGGTGCTGCACCGCGATCTCAAGCCCGGCAACGTGCTGATCCCGCGGGACGGCCGGCTGCGCGTGGTGGACTTCGGGCTGGCCAAGCGGCTGCAGCCCGCCGCCGGCGGCACCGGCGAGTTCTCGGTGGACGAGTTCTCGCTGGACGAGGACTCGCTGGTGGCCCTGGACAGCGGCGAGCGCTTCGCCCCGCTGGAGACCGGCGACCGCAAGATCTTCGGCACCCCGATCTACATGGCCCCCGAGCAGTGGGAGGGGCGCGACGTGACCCAGGCCACCGACGTGTGGGCGCTGGGCGTGATCCTCTACGAGCTGCTGGCCGGGCACCGCCCCTACCCGGACGTCGAGCACACGCCGATGACGCTGCTGCTCAAGGTCACCAGCGACGAGCCGGTGCCGCTCCCCGACGCCTTCGCCGAGATCCCGTCGGGCCTGCGGGAGCTGGTACTGGAGTGCCTGGAGAAGGACCCCGCGGACCGCCCCTCGGCGCTGGCGGTGCGCGACGCGCTGGAGGGGATGCTGTTCAAGGGTCGCGAGCGCCGGGTCGCGCGGGAGAGCCCGTTCCGCGGGCTGGCCCCGTTCGGCGAGCGCCACGCCGACCTGTTCTTCGGCCGCGAGGCGGAGATCGCGGCGTTCCTCGAGCGGGTCCGCACCGACCCGGTGCTGCCGGTGGTCGGCCCCTCGGGCGCGGGCAAGAGCTCGTTCGTCCAGGCCGGCGTGATCCCGCGGCTGCGGGAGAGCGCGGCGTGGCTGGTGCTGGCGGTGCGACCCGGGGCCGAGCCGTTCACCACGCTGGCCGGGCGGCTGCTCTCGGGGCACAGCTCGGCCCGATGGCGCGCCAGCGCCGGGGGCTACGTGTCGGCCACCGCCGAGGGCGGCCCGGGGACGCGGCGGGGCCGGGTCGCCGCCGAGTCGCTGATCTCGACGCAGCCCGTGGAGCGGCCGTCCGGTGACTCCGGCTCGGGGGAGCTGCCCTCCCTGGACACCGGGGAGATCTCGCTGCCCTCGCGGCCCTCGGACAGCGACTCGCTGCGCGGCGAGGAGGCGCTGGCGGCGCAGCTGCTGGCCTCGCCCGAGCGGCTGGGGCTGGAGCTGCAGGCGCTGGCCGAGCGGGAGCGCTGCCGGGTGCTGCTGTTCGTCGATCAGCTCGAGGAGCTGTACACGCTGGGGGACGACGAGGAGGTCCAGCGGCGGTACATGGAGGCGGTCTGCGCCGCGGCGGACGACCCGCTGGGCCCGGTCCGGGTGGTGTTCACCCTGCGCGACGACTTCCTCGGCCGCGTCGCCGTGGGGCGCGGCGTGCGCGAGACGCTCGGTCGCGTCACGGTGATCCGCGCGCCGGGCCCCGACGCGCTGCACGAGATCCTCACGCGGCCGCTCGAGGCGGCGGACTACCGCTACGACGACCCGGCGCTGGTGGACGAGATGGTGGCGGCGGTGCGCGGCGAGCCCGGGGCGCTGCCGCTGCTGCAGTTCGCCGCGCGCACGCTGTGGGACCGCCGCGACCGGGAGCGCCGCATGCTGCTGCGGCGGGTCCACGAGGAGGTGGGCGGGGTCGCCGGCGCGCTGGCCGAGCACGCCCAGGGGGTGCTGGAGGGGCTCAGCGCGGCCCAGGTCGCGCTGGCGCGCGAGATCCTGCTGCGGCTGGTGACCCCGGAGGGGACGCGCCGGGTGGTCTCCACCGCCGACGCGGTGCAGGGGCTCGGCGGCGACGGGCGGCAGGTGCTGGGGCGGCTGACCCGCTCGCGCCTGGTCGCCGTGCGCAAGGGCCGGGAGACCACCAGCAAGGCCAGCTGGAGCGACGGGGTGCTGCCCGACGAGGCCGAGCTGGAGCTGGTCCACGAGTCCCTGATCCGCAACTGGGCGCAGCTGCGCAGCTGGCTCGACGAGAGCCGCGAGGAGCGCTCGTTCGTCGCCGAGCTGGAGCAGGCCGCGGCGCTGTGGGACCAGCGCGGCCGGCGGGCCGAGGAGGTGTGGCTGGGCGACGCCCTCCACGAGGCGCTGCGGCGCCTGGAGCGCACCGCGGCGGTGGTCCCCGAGGGGGTCGGCGCGTTCCTCGAGGCGGGGCGCCGCCGCGAGCAGGCGATGCAGCAGCGCCGGCGGCTGGGGCTGGCCAGCGCGTTCGTGATCACGGCGCTGGTGGCGGTGATCTCGATCGCCATCGCGCTGACGCTGGGCGAGAAGGAGCACGAGGCCCAGGTGCAGCGCGCCGCCGCCGAGGCGCGCCACGCCGAGGCCCAGCTCGAGGGCGCGCGCGCGGCGCTGATGCGCGGCGAGCTGCTCGAGGCCCGCGCCAAGCTGCGGGGCGCCCTGGAGACCGAGGACTCGCCGATGGCGCGGGCGCTGTGGTGGAGCCTGTCGCGCGATCCGCTGCTGTGGCGCAAGAGGCTGGGGTCGACGGTCAACGACGTGGCGTTCTCCCCCGACGGGCGGGTGGTGGCCGCGGCGTGCGAGGACAAGTCGATCTACCTGTACGAGGTGCAGACCCAGAACGTGCGCATCCTGCGCGGCCACCAGGACCAGATCTTCTCGATCGACATCTCTCCGGACGGCGAGCGGCTGGCGTCGGGGAGCTGGTCCGGGCGCATCTGGCTGTGGGACCTGCAGACCGGGGAGCACCGGATCCTCGAGGGCCACGGCCACGCGGCCAGCGTGGACTTCGGGCCCGACGCCGGCACCCTGGCGTCCGCCTCGGTGGACGGCAGCGTGCTGCTGTGGGACCTGCGCGAGGGGGCCCAGGCCACCGTGATCGAGGCGCAGGGTGGCCCGGTCTACGGCGTGGCGCTGGACCCCGCCGGGGAGCGGCTGGCCACCGCCGGCCGCGACGGCAACGTGCGGATCTGGGACCTCGCCCGGGGCGGCCCGCCGCAGGTGCTGTCGGACTCCAGCGCCACCATGATCTGCGTGGCGTTCCACCCCGACGGGCACCTGCTGGCCAGCGGCTCCAGCGACGCCACGGTGCGGCTGTACGACCTGGACGGGGGGGCCGAGCCGGTGGTGCTCCGCGGGCACGGCGGCGCGGTGTACGGCGTGTCGTTCCGCGCCGACGGCCGCACCCTGGCCACGGGCAGCTTCGACCGCTCGGCCCGGATCTGGGACGTCGAGCGCGGCGAGCTGCAGCGGGTGCTGCACACCGCGGGGGGCGGCGTGTTCGCGCTGGAGTACAGCCCGGACGGTGCGCTGCTGGCCACCGGCGACGCCGATCAGCACCTGGAGATCTGGAACCTGGCGGCGGAGACCGGGGAGCGCACCGAGGTGGGGCACGAGGGCCGGGTCGTGGGCCTGGCGTTCGGCGACGAGGGGCGCGTGCTGGCCAGCGGCGGCGCCGAGGGCCAGCTGCGGCTGTGGGACGTGGCCACCGGCGAGGAGCTGCAGGTGATCGACAGCAGCGACGAGGCCCTCTCGGCGGTGGGCGTCGCCCCCGACGGGTCCGCGCTGGTGGGCGCGGGCTGGGACGAGACGATCCGCATCTGGGACCGGGAGACCGGCGCGCTGATCGGGGAGATCGAGGCCGTCCGGGCCGGCGTCCACGACCTGCGCTTCAGCCCCGACGGTGACCTGATGGCCGTGGGCAGCCAGGGGGGGCAGCTGCTGCTGATCGACACCGCGGACTGGTCGGTGCGGCGCCGCATCGAGGGGCTGGAGTCCGTCAAGGCGCTGGGGTTCTCCCCCGACGGCCGGCGGCTGGTCGTCAGCGGCCGCGGGCCGGACTTCGAGATCTTCGACGTGGCGACCGGGCGCCGGCTCCGGACGCTGTCCGGCCACACCTCGTCGGTGTGGGGGGTGGCGTTCGATCCCTCCGGGGAGCGGATCGCGTCGGCGGGCGAGGACGGCAGCGTCCGGCTGTGGGACCTGGCCACCGGCCGGGAGCGCCGGATCGGCGACGTGGACGGGCGCGTGTACTACCTGTCGTTCCACCCCGACGGTACCCGGCTGGCCACGGCGCAGTCCGACGGCTCGGCCCGGATCTGGAACCTCGACCAGGGCGGCTGGATCGCGCTGCGCGGCCACCGCTCCGAGGTCAACCGGGTGCGGTTCAGCCCCGACGGCACGCGGCTCGCCACCGCCAGCGACGACGGCACGGTGCGGGTCTGGGACGCTGCCACGGGGCAGCCGTTCTGGCGGGTCCGGGCGATGCTCTCCGAGCCGCCGGAGATCCTGACGCACCGGGGCTGGGTCCGGCTGGACGGCGAGCCCGCCGCCGACCGAGGCGAGGCGTGGCGCGCCGCGGTGGAGGCGCGCGCCCGGTTCGCCACCGAGAGCGACGACGACCGGCACCTGTGCGTGTGGACCGAGGACGGCGCCGTGGAGCTGTGGGACCGGGCCGAGGACCGCCTGCTGCGGCGCGTCTCGGACGAGGGGACCCGGCAGGTTGTGGCCACCGGCGAGGGGTGCGCGACGCTGGCCGAGGGCCAGGTCCAGCTCCACACCTGGGCCGGCGAGGTCCGCACCGTGCACGACGCGGCGCGCACCGTGGCGTGGGACGGGACCCGGCTGCACGTGCGCACCGGGAGCCAGCTGGCCTGCTTCGACGGGGCCGGCGAGGCGGAGCGCGACCTGGAGATCGGCGTGGGGGTCACCGCCAGCGCCTGCGCCGGGGAGTGGCTGGTGCTGGGCTTCACCGACGGCAACCTCGAGCTGTATCCCCTCGACGGCGACCGGGAGCGCCCGACGTTCTCGTTCGAGGACGTGCCGTCGAGCCCGGTGGTGCGGATCCTCGAGGGGCCCGCGGACACGCTGATCGTCGGGTTCGCCGACGGCATGCTGGGGCTGTGGGACCGGCGCGACGGCAAGCGGCTCGACCACAGCCGCCTGCACGGACCGGTCTCCCACCTGCTGCTGCGGGAGCAGCACCTCTACGCCGCCACCGAGCTCGGCGACCACGCGGTGCTGGACCTCGAGGCGTTCTACGCCGACCGCTGCGCGCTGCTGCGCCAGGTCTGGGACGAGGTCCCGGTGGTGTGGGAGCAGGGGCTGCCGGTGGAGCGGGCGCCGGCGGCGGACCACGAGTGCGCCGCGCCGTGAGCGCCGCCCACGGCCGGCCCCGCCGGGAGCGGCGCGAGGCTACTTGCCCTCGTAGACCGGGTCGCGCTTCTCGCCGAACGCCGCGAACGCCTCGGCGAGGTCCTCGGACTGCAGGAACGCCGCGTTCCACGCGATGACGTACTCGCGGCCGGCCTCGTGGCCGTACTCCTTGCCGTAGTTCATCACCCGCTTGATGCCCTGCACCGCCAGCGGCGGGTTGGCGGCGATCTGCCGCGCCGCGGCGCGGGCGTCGGCCAGCAGCGCGTCGGGGTCGGGCAGCACGCGGCTGACCAGCCCGATGCGGAGCGCCTCGTCGGCGTCGATGTCCTTGCCGGTGAACGCCAGCTCGCGGGTCGCGCCCTCGCCGATGATCGGCGGCAGCCGCTGCAGGCTGCCGATGTCGGCGACCATCGCGACCCGCACCTCGCGCAGCGAGAACCGCGCGTCGGCGGCGCACAGCCGGAAGTCGCACGCGGCGGCCAGGTCGAGGCCGGCGCCGATGCACCAGCCGTGGATCGCGGCGATCACCGGCTTGCGGCAGCGCTCGACCTCGTTGGTCGCGCCCTGCATCTCGGCGATCAGGTCGTGCAGCTTCGTGCGCGGGCCGGCCAGCTGCGGGCCCAGCAGCAGCGGCCCGAGCTCGGCCATCATCCCCATCAGGTCGAGGCCGTAGGTGAAGTGCTCGCCGCGGCCGCGGACGATCACGACCCGCACCGCGTCGTCGCGATCGAGCTCGCGGAACAGCGGCGGCATCTCGCGCCAGAAGTCCGGCCCGCAGGCGTTGCCCTTGCCGGGCCCCACGAGCGTCACCTCGGCGACGCCGTCCTCGACGATCAGGTCCAGTGCGTTCATGGCTCCTCCGCTTGACGTGCCGGGGGATCGTCGCATGATGGGCCCGCCGACCCAAGTCGGCAGGGACGCGACGTGACGGATCACGACCCCACCGCGCACCTCGAGGCGCTGTACCGCGACCGCGGGGCGCGGCTGGCCACCGACGTGCGCTGGCACGAGCGGCGCACCCGCTGGGTGTCCCACGCGCGGCTGGCGCTGTTCGCGCTGGCTGCAGCGCTGGCGGTGATCGGGATCTGGCGGCCCGACGAGCCCCGGCCGCTGTGGCTGCTCGGCGCCGGGCTGGCCGCGGCGGGGTTCGTCGCCGCCGTGCTGCACCACGCCGTGGTGCACCGCCGGCTGCGCCGCGCCCGGGCCCTGGAACGCCTCCAGGACGAGGCGATCGCGCGGCTCCACCGCCGGTTCGACGAGGTCCCGGGGGGCGCGCCTCCCGAGGCGGGGCTGCCCCCCGAGGCCGCCGACCTGGACCTGGTCGGGCCGTCGTCGCTGCTGCACCTGCTGGACACCACCGGGACCTCGCTGGGGCGCGCCACGCTGCAGCGCTGGCTGCTCGAGCCCGCCGCGCCCGACGAGATCCGCGCGCGCCAGGAGGCCGTGCGCGACCTGGGGCCGCGGCTGGACCTGCGCCACGAGATCGCCGCGCTGGCCCGCACCCAGGACCAGCCGACCCCGGACGTCGAGCCGTTCCTGGTGTGGGCCGAGGGGGCGCCGTGGATCACCCGCCGGCCGTGGCTGGCGTGGGCCGGCCGGCTGCTGGCGCCGCTGGTGCTGGTGCTGATCGCGCTGGACGTGCTGGACCTCACCCGGCCCTACCTGTGGGCGCCGGTGGTGGCCGTCAACCTGGCCCTCGGCGTGATGGTCGTGCGGTGGTCGAAGGAGACCTTCGCCCGGCTGTCGCTGGGGGAGCGCGGGCTGGGCCACCTCGCCGAGGTACTGGCGCTGCTGGCGGCCCAGTCGCTGCAGAGCCCGCGGCTGCGCGATCTCCAGCAGGCGCTGGCCGGCGGTCCGCGCTCGGCGCACCACCAGCTGCGGCGGCTGGACCGGCTGGTCAGCCTCGCCGACCTGCGGGCCCAGGGGATGGTCCACGCGCCGGTGCTGGCGCTGACCCTGTGGGACATCCACGTGTGGGTCGCGCTGGAGGCGTGGCAGCGGCAGGCCGGCCGCCAGGTCCGCGGCTGGCTCGAGGCGCTGGCCGAGGTGGAGGCGCTGGCGGCGCTGGCCGGGGCCCACCACGACCACCCGGACTGGGTGTTCCCCGAGATCGCGGCGGACCCCGACGAGCCGGTGGATGCCGCCGCGCTGGGTCACCCGCTGCTGCCGCCGCCGCGCTGCGTCCGCAACGACGTGCAGGTCGGGCCGCCCGGGACGTTCCTGCTCGTCACCGGCTCCAACATGTCGGGCAAGAGCACGCTGCTGCGGGCGCTGGGCGCCAACGTCGCGCTGGCCCAGGCCGGCGGCGTGGTCTGCGCCGGGCGGCTGCGCCTGCCGCCGCTGGCGCTGGGGACGTCGTTCCGCATCGACGACTCGCTGGCCGCCGGGGTGTCGTACTTCATGGCCGAGCTGCAGCGCCTCAAGCAGGTCGTCGACCAGGCCGAGGCAGCCGACGAGCGCGCCGTGCTGTACCTGTTCGACGAGATCCTGCTGGGCACCAACGTGGTGGAGCGCCAGATCGCGGTCCAGCGGGTGATCGGGCACCTGCTGGGCTGCCGCGCGGTGGGGGCGGTGGCGACCCACGACCTGACGCTGGCCGAGGCCGACGGGCTGGGCGGGGCGTGCCGCGCGGTGCACTTCCGCGAGTCGTTCGAGGACGGGGACGGCGGGACGCGGATGACCTTCGACTACCGGCTGCGGGACGGCGTCGCGCCCACGACCAACGCGCTGGCGCTGCTGCGGATGGTCGGGCTGCCGCTGGACGACGACTAGGAGCCCGTCCGTTCCTCCCGGTCGCGAAGCTGGACCAGCAGGGTCGCGAGCTCCCGCTGCCGGGCGCGGTCGACCTCGGCGTCGCGGGGCACCAGCGGTAGATCCCCCAGCGCACCGAGGGCCTCGTCCAGCTCGGCGAGGCCGACGTCGTCGGCGTCGCGGACCCAGCCCAGCAGGTGCTCGATCACCACCTCGACGAAGTCGCCGTGGTCGATCATCCGCACCGCCTCGGCCGCCGCCATGCTCCCGGGGTCGCCGGGCACGCCCTCGATCCCCATCCGCCCGGAGACGTGCCGCTGGACGCCGCGGACCGCGGCCGCGACCTCGGGCCGCGAGGCCTCGTCGGGGTGGAACCACAGGGCGTCGTGGGCCAGCAGCGAGCCCGCCGTGGCGAGCCGCACGGCCAGGCGCCGGCGGCGCCCGTCGTCCAGCTCGCGGAAGGCGTGGCACTGGTCGAGCCAGCGCAGGACCTCGGTGCGGACCGCGTCTTGGTGGGGGGATGGCTTGTCCATGGCTCCTCCGCAGGGGGCCGAGGTGTATCACGTTCCGGTGCGGGCCGCCCACCGATCCGAAGCGTTCTGCAATCCGATAGAATTTCCTCTACAGGAACAGGAGGGATGGCCATGGGAGTGTGGATCCACCGCTGGGCGGCGCTGGCCGTCGCCGTGATGCTGCTCGTCCCGGCCGCGGCCCGGGCCGAGGACGAGGCCACCGACGAGGAGCCCGCCGTCGTCGTGGCGCAGGACGAGCAGAAGATCCCCAAGGGCTACGAGAGCTGGGACCCGGAGGTCGCGGCGTGGGGCTGGAAGGGCCCGATCGAGGGCATCGTGTGGGGCAGCATCGGCTTCGGGCTGCTGGTCGCCGGCGACCAGATCAACCGCGAGGTGGCCGAGGAGCAGGGCTTCACCCGCACCCCGGTGATGTCGTCGCTGACCACCGTCGACCACATCCCGCGCGGCACGTTCGCCGACATCCCGGTGGAGTGGGGCGTGCGCAGCTACGTCGGGGAGTACATGTTCACCGTCGGCCTGCAGGCGATCGTGCCCTCGCTGGGGACGATGATCCCGTCGGCGATCGCCGGCGCCAGCGGCGTCGACCTGCAGACCGCCAAGGCGGTGGGCTGCTTCTCGATGGCGCTGTCGTTCATCCCCACCGGCGTGACCCACCTGGCCCGCTGGGCCGGGCTGTACGTGCCCCAGTGGCAGCTCCACCAGCAGGACGAGCAGGGCATCGCCTACGTGATCCCCGGCGTGATCTCGATGGCCCTGACCTTCGTCAACTTCGGCATGGGCGGCGTCGCGCTGGTGTGGGGCCTGCTGTACGCCACCGAGTGGGAGATGGCCGGCCCCGAGCCCGGCCTGTTCCCGATGCCTTCCGGCGACGAGATCCCCGACAGCCCGCCGATCCCGATGATCACCACCGACGGCAACGGCGGCGTGCTGTTCGGCTGGCAGGGCGTGTTCTAGGGCGCGGGCGAGGGCACGGCACGAATTCCGTCGGGTCGGTTCTCTCGGCTGCTTGGTCGAGGCTGGACAGTGGAGACGTGTCGGGTTCCCCCCACGCTGGGCTCGAGCCCGACAAGTCTCCGCCATCGGACGACCCCGACAGGATTCCGTTCCCCGCGCGGTGCTCGAGCCGACCACTCCGCGGGATCCCTGCGCCCCCTCCGGGTGTCGTATCCTCGTGACCCCACCCCGGGAGGTGCCCATGTCCCGCTGGATCGCCCAGACCCTCGTCCTCGCCGCGGCGTTGCTCGCGGCCCCGGCCGCCCACGCCGACTCGCCGCTGACCTCCACCGACCTGGCGTCGGCCTACGCCGACGTCCCCGCGGTCGGCCGCGCCCAGAAGACCAAGCGCTGCGAGGGCGAGGTGCTGCAGTTCCTGATCGGCGACCACCCGACGGACCAGAAGGCCGCGGTGATCAACGCCCTGGGCTGGAACTTCGACGGCCAGGGCAACGGGCGGCGGTTCGTCGAGGGGCTGGCCGCGGCGCGGGGGTTGCGGAGCGAGGACCTGCGGCTGAGCCACCTGACCGCGGTGGACCGCTTCGTGCTGGGCTACCTGCTGGCGATGGACGACTACTTCACGATGAGGCCGCTGGTGGTCGACGGCACCGACGTGTGGGGCGCCACGCCGATCGACCTGCTGGACCAGGCGGCCTACTCGCTGCCCGAGGACTTCGCGGTGCACTACGTCCGCGGGCTGGTCCAGGCCCAGGCGGCGATGGACCAGTCGTGGTGCTCGGTGTTCCTGGCGACCCAGCAGGTGATCGACGAGTTCCCGCCCGAGCGCCGCAACCTGCGCCCGGATGCGGTGGCCAGCGCCCAGTCGTACATGGCGCTGTACGAGGACGACTGCCAGGGGGCGGCGGCGTCCCCGGCCCCGGCCGCCGCCGGCGCGCCCGCCGGGATGTACACCAGCCCGCAGCTCAACGAGATCTACGCGCTGGTGCGCTACCGCGACTGGATCGTGGCCGGCACCCAGGGGGGCGTCGCGGTGTGGGACCCGGCCCACCCAGACCGGCCCCACGACACCCGCGAGGAGTTCATCTGCAACGAGCTGGTGGTGTGGGGCGACGCGGTGTGGGCCGGCTGCGACACCCGCGTGTACCGCTACGACGGCGCGGGCTGGAAGACCTACCTGCACGACCCGAGCAACGACGCCGAGTACTACGCCCCGCTCCGCGGCCCCGGCGGCGAGCTGCTGGTCCAGTACGGTGGCTCGGCCTACGTCTACAATCCGGCCAAGGACGACTTCGTCGCCGCGGGACCGGGCGGCAAGGGCACCGGCGCCTACGACGTGCTGTTCCGACAGAGCGGCGAGCTGTGGACGATCGACTTCCTCGACGCGATCCACGGCGCCGGCCGGACCTACCGCCTGGGCTCGGTGGACTACCCCGGCACCGACCCGCGCTCGTTCGTCGAGGACGCCCGCGGCCAGCTGTGGGTCTGCGACTTCGAGGGCGGGCTGTTCCGGCTCGACGAGGCCAGCCGCCGGTTCCAGCACGTGCCCGGCCTGAGCGAGAAGGGCACCGGCGTGGCCGTCGACGCCGCCCGCGACCGCGTCTGGATGCTGCACTACACCCAGGGCCCGACCCTGGTCCAGCACGGCAAGATCACCGAGCGGATCGACCTGTCCGACCTGGGCAACATGCGCGACCTGCTGCTGGCCGACGACGGCTCGCTGTGGGTCGCCGGCTGGGGCCAGCTGGTCCACCTGCAGCAGGACGCCGCGGGGGGCTGGCAGCGTACTGGCTACCGAGTCGAGTGACGCTCGGGGTTCGGATCCCGGCGGCTTCTCGAGAACGAACCTGTCGCCTCAGAGCTTGTGAATCTATCCCCGGACCGAGCCTGAGTGCCGCAGCGCCAC
>CAZOYV010000061.1:0-12637 GCA_964584075.1 uncultured Rickettsiales bacterium
GACGACGACGCGGCCGACGACGACGCGGCCGACGACGACGCGGCCGACGACGACGGGGACGCGACGCTGCAGGCCGGCAGCTGCGAGTGCGCCCAGGGCGGCCCCGGCGACGTGCCGTGGGCGCTGGCGGTGCTGCTGCCGATCGCGGTGGGGATGCTGGTGTCGCGGAGGCGATAGGGCACGGCCCCGCAGGGGAACGGCCCCCACGGCGGGCTCGCTCGATGGCGTAGACACGTGGGTCTCGGACCCGGGGGCGGGGGGGGAGCCCGTCGCCTGTCGCCGTTGCCACCCCCAGGTCGCCGCCTCGGGCTCGGGCCACGACCTGCCCATCGCCTCGAGCCCGGGCCCCGGCAACGGGACGGACTACACCCTGGGGCTCGAGACCCTCGACCGCAACCATACCCGAGACGCGTCGGTCGAGACGGTCCCGCTCCGACTCGCCAGTCGAGCGCGGATCGGCACGCGCCAGCTAGCCCTCGTCGTCCGGGTCGGCGGCGGCCCGCTCGTCCCCCTCGGCGCTGCGCGCCACCAGGTCCTGGGCCTCCCGCTGCAGCTGCTCGACGACCTCGTCGTTGACCCAGTCGTAGACCCTGGACCAGGTGGTCTTGACCTGGCGCACCAGCTCGTCGGTGTCGCCCTTCTTGCGCCCGCGGCGCTGGGCCACGTCCAGCGCGGTGGCCATCAGCGTCCGCAGCTGGCGCTTCTCCCACTGCACCAGGGTGTCGTCGGCGCCCAGGTGGCGGGCCAGCGCGCGGACGCGGTTGAGCGACGCGTCGGTGGTCTGCTCCAGCGCGTCGAGGCGGGTCCGCGCGGTGGCCACGTCGGCGGCCACCCCGGCCAGCGAGGCCTGCCCCTGCTCGGCCAGCGCGCGGGTCGCGGTGACCACCTCGCGCAGCGCCGCGATCTCGCCCTGCAGGCCGACGATCGCGCGCGACTGCAGCCGCAGCAGCGTGGCGACGCCGTCCTCCTGGCAGCGCAGCCGCACCTCGGTGGGGTCCAGCGGCTCGAGCTCGCCGCCCTCCCACAGCAGGTAGGCCCCGTCGGGGGTGGCGTGCAGCCCCTCGCTGCCGACCTCCAGCCGCAGGATCGGGTAGCGCTCGGTGTTCTCGACGCAGATCGCCAGCGGCACCGGCGGCAGGCAGCTCGCCGCGGCCAGCATCACCCGCCCCCGGGCGTCCTCGTCGATGTCGCTGCCCACCACCCGGTCGCCGTCCTCGTCGGGCTCGGCGAGGACCCCGGTGAGCACCACCCCGCCCCACGCGTTGGCCAGCGCCACCAGCAGCTCGGGCGTGACCTCCTCGGGCTCGCGCAGGGTCGCCAGCGGCACGTCCTCGGCCCCCGCGAGGAGGCCCCGGGTCCTCGCCGAGAGGTGCTTCCAGTGGGTCCGCTCGCTCATCGCCTCGCCCTCCGCATCCGCCAGTATAGGAGAAGCACGGCCGAGCACCACGGCCCCGCGCCCGCCCCGGCCGCGGCGGCCAGGCGGCAGGCGCAGCCCGAGCCGGTGTCGTCGTCCGGCGGCGGCTCACAGTCCGTCTCCGCGGTCCACAGCTGGGGCCACTTGTCGAGCATGTCCACGCGGCTGCCCTCCCAGTCGTCCCGCTCGCCGCGGTGGACCGCCACGAGCTCCAGCCCGGCCCCGCCCGACCACAGCACCGGCGCCCCCGAGTCCCCCAGGCCGGTCTCCACGCCGTCGACGCCGACGTAGGCCAGGTAGCGCTGGTCGACGCGGGTGGTGACGAACTCCCCGGCGCGCTTGAGGCCGTCCGGCGGCTCGGCGTCGTCGAAGCGGCCGAAGCCCGCGATCCACAGCGCCTCGCCCACGTCGGCCGGCCCGAGCACCGGCTCTGCGGGGATCGCCAGCGGGGGGGCCTCCGCACACCCGTCGAGCCGGACGAGCGCCAGGTCGGGGTACCCCGCGCTCCAGGTCCCGGTCTCCGAGCGCACGGGGTGGATCACGGCGTCGACGATGGGGAGCGCCTGGTCCGGCGTGGAGTAGTTCGCGCCCACCAGCACCTCGCTCTCGGGGGCGCGCCAGTCGTCGGGGACGCAGTGGGCGGTGGTGATCACCCAGTCCCGCTCGACCAGGGCACCGGAGCACAGCACCTCGCCGTAGTCGCCCGCGACCCAGCGGGTGGCCACCGCGAAGGGGAAGCCGTCCGTGCTCTCGGCTCCGCTCATCGGCGCGTCGACCTCGACCGCGCCACCCGGCGGATCGCCGGCCTCCGGGCCGACGCAGCCCACCACCCCGACCAGCAGCGCCAGCGCCGCGAGCCTCAGCTCCGCCGGCGGGCCCACCACAGCGTCCCCCCCAGGATCGCGATCAGCCCCGGTGCCGCCGGGGCCGCCCCCGTGGCCGCGCACTGGCAGCCGTCGTCGTCGTGGCTGCTCGCGGGGAACACCGTGACCTCGACCTCGGCCGGGGCGCTGTCCTGGGCGCCGTCGCTGACCACCAGCTCGAAGGTCAGCTTGCCCTCGGCGGTGGCCAGGAACGACGCCACCGCCGCGGTCTCGTCGTCCAGCGACACGTCGTCGCCCGAGGTCTGGGTCCACAGGTAGGTCAGCGAGTCGCCGTCGGGGTCGGAGCTGGCCGAGCCGTCCAGCTCGGCGTGCTGCCCGACCGAGACGTAGACCCGCGCGTCGACCACCGCCTCGGGCACGCCGGGGCCGGCGGTGTCGTCGTCGCCGGTGTCGTCGTCGTCGCCGCTGTCGTCGTCCCCCACGTCGTCGTCGTCACCGACGATCGCGGCGAGCTCGTCCCACAGCGCGGGGTCGTTGTCGTCGTACTGCAGGGCCCAGAACCCGAAGCCGCCGAGGTCGTGGTCGGCGACCAGGTCGACCTTGGCCAGGATCGAGTCGGCGTGGTCGTACCACACCTGGTGCCAGCCGCCGTCCTGGTACAGGTAGTACGGCGTGGTCGACTCGGCGTCCCACTGCTCGCCGTAGATCGCGGCCCCGGCCACCGCCGAGGTGTAGAAGATCGCGTCGCCCGAGCCGGTGGCGGTCCCCGGCACCGTGTCCGAGCTCGACGGCCAGTCGTAGCCGTACAGCGGAAGGCCGAGGTAGATCTCGTCGCGGTTGGCCTGGCCGCCGTACTCCAGGTAGTCCTCCACCGACCACTCCAGCGAGTAGCTGCCCCACAGCCCGCTGCTCTGCTTGGGCGCCACCGGGCCCGGGTTGCCGCCGGACCAGTGGTAGCCGTAGCCCATGATGAACAGCCCATCGCTGGCGTAGATCAGCTCGTCGTAGTCGTAGGCGCCGTTCCAGTCCACCGCCGGGGTCGCCAGCGTGACGAACGGGTCGGGCAGCGCGGCCTCGAACGCCGCGGTCAGCTCCTGCATGAACAGGGTCAGGTCGGCCTTGTCGCCGACGTCCATGCCCTCGAAGTCGATGTCCACGCCGTCGGCGCCCAGCGCCTGGACCTCGGCCAGCAGGTTGTCGATCGCGTTCTGGCGGTTGGCGGCGCTGCTGACGATCCCGTGGATCCCGCTGCTGGAGAAGTTGGTCGCCACCAGGCAGACCCGCACGCCGTGGGCGTGGGCGTCGGTGACCAGCTGCTGGCTGGCGGCGTCGCCCCACCCGTGCAGGTTGGTCAGGTCCCCGCTGGAGGACATCTCGGCGGCGAAGTAGTTGACCTGGGTCAGCACGTCGAGCCGCAGCCCGCCAGCGCCGCCGACCCAGTACGGCAGGTACCCGATCACCTCGACGTCGGCCCGCTCGTGGGGGCGGCCCTGCTCCCAGGCGCGGGCCGCGGCGACGGTCTCGGCGTCCAGCGGCGGGCCCGGCGGGAACGGCGCGACGTCGCGGTGCTGCGCCAGCATCCGGGCGTGGGGGCCGGCGGCGACGAGGTCGGGGGCGGCCCCGTCGGCGGCGACGGCCGGGGCGCTCAGCGCCGCGGCGAGGGCCAGCGCTCCGCAGGCGCGCGCGAGGGTCTGGAGACGGTGCATGCTCGCTCCTCCCGTGGAGGGGACGATCGCTCCATACCGCGGGGCCCCGGCGTTGTCCAGGACGCGGCGCGCGACGCGCGGCCCCCCACACCTCGATAGGGCCCGGGCGATCTGCAATACTGGGGCGTTGGGAGCCGATCGCCCGTGAGCTCGTACGACGCCCCGTTCGCCGACCTCGCCCCGCTGCTCGACCGGCTGCGCGAGGTCGCGGTCAGCCTCGACCCCGAGGGGCGCGTGGTGTTCGCCGCCGCTGGCGTCGAGGCGCTCACCGGACAGGCCCGCGACGACCTCGTCGGGGCCACCGATCCGTGGCTCGACGCCGTGCTCGACGAGGACCGCGCCGCCCTGCGCGAGGCCCGCCGCCGGGTGCTGGCGGGCGATGGCGCGGTGGCCCACGAGTACCGCCTTCGCCACCCCGGGCGCGACGTGCTGCGGGCCGTGCGCGAGCGCTGGTGGCCGGTGGTCGGGGACGACGGTGCGGTGCGGCGCGTCGACGGCCTGATCGAGGATCGCACCCTGGCGCTGGCCCGCGAGCTGGACGACGACCGCCGCCAGCGCCACGAGCGGCTCGGCGCGATGGCGGGCGGCATCGCCCACGCGTTCAACAACCTGCTGACCGTGATCTCGGGCTACGCCTCGGCGCTGGAGGGCAACGACAAGCTCGACGAGCTGGAGCAGCGCGCCGCCACCCAGATCTCGGTGGCCGCCGACCGCGCCACCGACGCCACCCGCCGGCTGGTCGCCTACCAGCAGGGGATGCCCGGGCGCGTCGAGCCGATCCACGTGCTGCGGTTCCTCAAGGAGACCCGCGACCTGATCCACGGGATGATCAGCCGCTCCATCGAGCTGAAGGTCCTCGGCCAGCGCGACCTGCCCGAGCTGCGCGGCGATCCGTCGCGGCTCCAGGAGGCGGTGCTGCACCTGGTGGCCAACGCCCGCGAGGCGATGCCCCAGGGCGGGACGCTGACGCTGGCGGTGTTCCCCGACGAGCGCGACGGCGTCGCCCACTTGGTGATGGAGGTCCGCGACACCGGCCGCGGGATGGACCCCGCCGTCCGCGAGCGGGTCTTCGAGCCGTTCTTCACCACCCGCGAGCCGGGCGAGGACGCCCTCGGGCTGGGCTGCGCGCTGGCGCTGGAGGCGGTGCGCGCGCACGGCGGCACGATCGAGGTCGAGAGCGCGCCGGGGGAGGGCACCACGTTCGCGCTGTGGCTGCCCACCGCGGGGTCGCCCGGGGCTGCCGCGGACGGCGACGCCCCGGGCGCGCCGGCCGGAACGCGCGGGACGGTGTTCCTCGTGGACTGCCGCGAGGGGCCGCGTGCCGCGCTGACCGCCGCGCTCGAGGCCTCTGGCCTCGCGGTCGAGGCCTTCGAGGACGCGATGGCGCTGGCCAGGCGCCCCGCCGACGCCGGGCCGCGCCCGGACGCGCTGGTGATCGGCGATCCGGGCGGCGGCGACAGCGGCGGGATGCTGCTGCGTGGCGTGACCGCCTCGTTCCGCGGGCTCCCGGCGGTGATCGTCGACGTCGACCCCGCCAGCCCCGTGGGCCAGGCCGCGGCGACCGTCGAGGGCGCCCAGCTGCTCGGCGCGCCGCTGGACCCCGATCGGGTCGCCGCCGCGGTCCAGGCGGCCCTGGCGGACGGCTGATCTCGACCGAGCCGCAGGCCGGGCCTGGCGACCTGTTGCAATCGCCCCTACCATCCGGTATGGCTCGGCAGACGCGCGCCGCGCGCCACGGGAGGTCGGGATGAAGGTGCTGGTGACGTACCACTCCAAGACGGGCAACACCGAGAAGATCGCCCAGGCGATCCACCACGCCGTGACCAACGTGGCCGAGAAGGCGCTGGTCCCCCTGGCAGACCTCCACGGCACCGCCGACTACGATCTGATCTTCGTCGGCTTCCCGGTGATCTCCCACGGCGTGCCGCCCAGGGTCGCCCGGTTCCTCGAGGCGCTGCCCGAGGGCACCAACCTCGCCCTGTTCGCGACCCACGGCTCGTTCCGCGGCGGGGAGCTGGCGGTGACGGCGTTCTACCACGCGCTGGGGCTGTGCAAGGGCAAGACCGTGCTGGGCTCCTACGGCTGCCAGGGCCAGGTCGCCGAGGAGGTCGTCGAGGACCTCGAGGGCAAGCCCGAGCACCGCGGCTGGATCCTCGAGGCCAACGCCGCGGTCGGGCACCCCGACAGCGCCGATCGCAACGAGGCGATGGAGTTCGCCAGGCTGATGCTGGCCAAGGCGCGCGTGGCGTGAGCACTCCCTCGATTCGCGGCTGTCTACCAGAATAAGCCTCGACAAACAAAGCGGCGGCATTACCTTGGGTCGAGCCTGAGGAGGGCCGCGTGCACCCGACGACGATCGAGATCATCGCCACGGTCCTGTTCGGCCTGGCGATCGTCCACACCTTCAGCGTCAAGCGGTTCCACCACCTGGCCCACACCTCCAAGGACGGGTCGGTGACCGAGAACGTGTTCCACATGCTCGCCGAGGTGGAGGTGGTGTTCGGGCTGTGGGCCGGGATCTTCCTGATCGTGCTGGCCGCGATGGGCGGCGTCGACCAGGCGGTCCACTACCTCGAGGGCGAGTTCGTGATCGTCGACCTGGGCAACGCGGCGGCCGATCACGCGGCCCACGCGGCAGACCCCCACGCGGCCCACGGCGCGACCCCCGCCGGCGCGGTCCACATCAACTTCACCGAGCCGGCGTTCGTGTTCGTGATCATGGTCGTGGCGGCGACCCGCCCGGTACTGGAGCTGGCCCAGAAGGCGATCACCGGCCTGGCCAGGCTGCTGCCGATCTCCCGATCGCTGGCATTCTTCGTCGTGGCGCTGATCGTCGGCCCGCTGCTGGGCAGCTTCATCACCGAGCCCGCCGCGATGACCGTCACGGCGCTGCTGCTGCGCGACCGGTTCTACGACTACGAGCCGAGCACCAAGCTCAAGTACGCGACGCTGGGGGTGCTGTTCGTCAACGTCAGCATCGGCGGGACGCTGACCAACTTCGCCGCGCCGCCGGTGCTGATGGTGGCCAGCAAGTTCGGCTGGGACCTGCCGTTCATGATGACCCACTTCGGGTGGAAGGCCGCCATCGCCGTGATCGTCAACGCCGTCGCGGTGGCCGCGATCTTCGCGGGCGAGCTGCGCCGCTTCGACCGCGTGGTGCCCGAGGCCCCCTCCCGCGGCCGCCGCAGCGTGCCGTGGTGGCTGATCGCCGTGCACGTGGTGTTCCTCGCCGGGATCGTGGTGTTCAGCCACCACATGGTGATGTTCTTCGGCGTGTTCCTGTTCTTCCTCGGGGTCGTGGCGGTCACCGAGGAGCACCAGACCAAGCTGGCGCTGCGCGAGGGCCTGCTGGTGGGGTTCTTCCTCGGCGGCCTGGTGATCCTCGGCGGGATGCAGAAGTGGTGGCTGCAGCCGGTGCTGGCCAGCCTGGGCGAGCTGCCGCTGTTCGTCGGCGCCACCGGGCTGACCGCGATCACCGACAACGCCGCGCTGACCTACCTCGGCTCGCAGGTCGACGGGCTGTCCGACGGGATGAAGTACGCCCTGGTCGCCGGCGCGGTCTCCGGCGGCGGGCTGACGGTGATCGCCAACGCCCCCAACCCGGCAGGCTACGGGATCCTCAAGGACAGCTTCGGGGTCGAGGGGATGAGCCCGCTGTCGCTGCTCGCCGCGGCGATCGGCCCGACGATCGTGGCGATGCTGGCGCTGTTCCTGCTACCGAGCCTCTGAGCTCGGGTCCCCATCGTCGGACGCCTGCCTGAAGGCCATCGCGGCGGCCCTGGCGGCCTTCTTCTCCTTGGCCACCTGGTGCATCCCGGTGAAGTCGAACGTCACGCTCAGGCCCAGGATGTCGCCCTGGGCGGAGTAGGTCCCGGCGTCGATCTTGTTCGTCGCGGTGCCCTCGAGCCCGGTGGTGACCTCGGTGGCCACGTCCTCGGAGATCTCGCGGTCGTGGTAGAAGATGTGCGCGTAGCTGAAGTGGACCTGGAAGCCGCGCCACATCCCCGAGATCCCCACCGCCGCCGTGTGCTTGTGCGAGTCGAAGATCGTCACGCTGATCGTCTCGTCGGGGATCGCCGTGGTCTCGAAGCCGTAGCCGAAGCGGATCGCGAGGTGCTCGGGGTGCTGCGGGATCGGCCGCACCTCGCCGCCGAGCTTGAGCCCCACCGAGTTCTGGTAGCGCTGGGCGATGTGGAACGCGCCGTCGCCGTCGGGGCCCTTGTAGGTCTCCATCGTCGAGCAGTCGATCAGCCCGGTGCCGCACACGTCGAGGCCGTCGAAGCGGCTCTCGATCTCGTCGAGCAGCGGCTGGCAGTTCTCGCCGCTGTCGTCGCAGGCCAGCAGCGGCACGTCGACGCCCTCGGCGTCGATGCTCCTGGCCCGCTGCCAGAACTCCAGCTGGGCGTCGAGGCCGATGTTGAAGTGGGCGTTGGGCTGGACCAGCACGCCCCAGCGCAGGATCGCCGGCTGGCGGGTGTGCAGCGTCATGTCCAGGTCCTCGCCGCGCAGGTACAGCGGGGAGCTGTCGTTGACCAGGTTGCCGAAGCCCTCGAGGTACTCCTCGCCGAGCTCGCCGCTGAGGTGCACCTCGCCCTTGCCGTCGAGGCTGTACGGCGGCTGGAACGAGATCCCGAAGCGCAGCTGCTCCACCGGCATCACCAGCACGCCGACGTTGAAGAACGGCATGAACTGGCTGGCCTCCATCTCGGTGTTGATGTCCCACTGCGGGTGCTCGGGGTTGGGCTCGTCCTCGGGGGTCTCGAGATCGGCCGAGGCCCAGAACTTGTGCTTGAGCTGGATCATGATCACCTGGAAGCCGGCCCCCACCGCCAGCTGCGGGATCGGCCGCCAGCCGGCGGCGAGGAACAGGTTCCCCTGGATCATCCGGGTGTAGTACGAGCGGTAGCGCTGGGCCCCGTAGAGGTCGTAGTCCATGTTGGGCGCCAGCGGGGCGTACAGCCCCACCGCGATGGTCAGGTCCGGCTTCTCGAACCCCACCGAGATCGCCCCCTCGGGGATCGGCCGCATGCGGAACAGGTTGTTGACCTCGGTGTACGAGCCGGAGAGGTCGGGGTCGCCGTCGGCGTCCACGAGGTAGTCGCCGTTGGCGTCGAGCTTGTAGCGGTCCTCGCCCCCGGCGCGGACGAACGACGTCTGCTGGTCCAGCAGCAGCAGCCCGCCGCCGATGCGGAACCCGTCGAGCTGGTAGAGCCCGGCGGGGTTGTAGTAGGCGGCCATGTAGTCGTTGCACAGCGCCACGAAGTTCCCGGCGCGGCCCATCGCCACGATCCCGGTCTCCGGCGTGTAGATCCCGGCCCCCCGGGCGGGCAGCGCGGCGAGCAGCACGGCCGCGACCAGCGCCCCGCGGGCGCCCCAGCAGCGAATCGACATCTCGGACCTCCCCGATGTGGGTTCGACCCCGGCCCCTTCCGGGCGGTCTACCCGGGCCTTCTGCCGGGTCGAGGTGCGCATGATACCACCTCGTCGACGGTGTCCCGCAGCCAGGCGGTGACGTCCACCGAGGCGTCCAGCATCCGCTGGCGGCGGCGGCGCCAGCGGGCGGCGGTGGCCGGCGGGTCCTCCATCAGCTCCAGCGCGATGCGCATCGCCGGGCGCTGGTCGCGGCGGCAGTACAGCAGCCCGAAGCGCTGCTCGAGCTCCAGCATGTACCCCAGCCGCGCGGTGTGCACGAACACCGCGGGGGTGCCCAGCACCGCGGCCTCGACGGCGGTGGTGGCGCCCTCGCCGGCGTACAGCTGGGCCGCGGCGAGCACGTGGTGGAGGTCCTCGGGGGGGACCCGCAGCGCCAGCGGGCGCAGGTCGGCGGGCACCTCGCGCTCGGCGCTGATCACGACCCGGATCCGCGCGGCCAGGGCCTCGACGAACCCGCGGCGGTCGGCGAAGCCGCGGTCGCCGACGTCGTGGCTGGCCTCCCACGACACGAAGCGCACCAGCGCGAACGGCTCCCCGGGCCGCAGGCCGTACGGCCGCAGCCGCTCGGGGTCCGGCGTGAACCGCGCGGGGTGCAGGTAGGCCAGCTCGTGGTAGCCGTCGTAGCGGATCTGGTTGCGGCGGGTCGGGCCGAGGTACGCCCGCGGGGTCAGCACCCGCGTGGCCAGCGGGTAGACCCAGGCGTTGGTGACCCAGGCGGTCTCGGTGTCGTAGCACACCAGCGCGGGCAGCCCCAGCAGCCGCCCCGCCGGCGCGATGCACGGCCCCATGATGCCCAGCAGCGCGTCGGGGCGGAAGCGGCGGCAGACCCGCACCAGCCGCGCCGTCCGCAGCGCCAGCTCGCGGGCCAGGCCCAGGGCGCCCCCGCCGATCTCGCTGAGCACCTCGTGGGGCAGCCCGGCGGCGCGCAGCAGCGGCAGCGTCACGTCCTTGTCGCGGGCGGTGAACAGCACCTCGCCGCCGGCGGCGACCACCTCGCGGGCCAGCGGGCGGAAGAAGTGCACGTGGGCCGGGTGCAGCACGTCGAACAGCAGCCGCACGTCGTCCCCTACTGCGCGGTCGGGAGCCCGTCGAACAGGCCGGTGGCGAGGAAGTCGGCGCAGGTCTGCGCCACGCCGAGGTCGTCGGTCACGACGTGGTGGCCGAGCGCGGCGCGGGTGATCACGCCCCCGGTGACCGCCTCGCCGTCGGCGGCCTCGAGGTTGCCCGAGAACGGCAGCGCCACCGGGTCGCGACCGATCCAGTCCATCTCCGGGAAGTCCCACTCCACCGGCTCGATCAGCGGGTTGCCGCCCGCCACCGCGAGGCCGTTGGCGGTGATCCACGGCGTGGCGGTGTCCAGGAAGCCGTTGCTCTGCATCACCGAGGTGCCCTCGCCCGGCGCGGCCTCGAGGAACCACTGGCGCGCGTAGTTGATCGGGTCGGCGATGTCCGCGAGGAGCTGCGCCAGCCCGATCACCGGGTGGAACACCGTCATCTCGTCGTCCTCGCCGATGGCGAGGCGCACGGCCTGCTCGATGTCGAGCATGTCCTTGCGCTCGATGAAGGTGTAGGCGATCACCCCGCCCATCCCGTTGACCCAGACCGGGTCGAGCTCGGGCTCCACGGCGGCGAGCAGGGTGCCGATGTGGGCCCCCTGGGAGTGGCCGAAGAACCCCAGCCGCGTGGTGTCCAGGCTGCGGCCCTCGTGCTGCTGGAGGGCCGGCCCCAGCGACTGGCGCAGGAACCGGATCGCCACCGAGGCGTCCACCGCCTCCTGGCGGAAGTTGGAGCGGAACGACTCGGGGTTGAACACGTTGTAGGTGTGCAGGTCGGGCTGGGCGCCCCACGGCTCGCCGCGGCCGCCGTGGAGCGGGGGCTCGAAGCTGAACGTCGCGACGTTCCACTCCGAGAGCAGCTGGCCCTGGGCGTTGATCCCCATCGGGATGAAGTGGTCGAAGATCGTGCCGCCCGTGCCGGGCAGCGCGACCACCACCGGGTGGCCCGCGGCGGGCGGCTGCTGGGAGGGCACGGTCAGCGAGAACCGCACCGTCTCGGTGCGCTGGATCACCGGCTCGCCGCTCTCGAACACGAACCCGCCGCCCGCGGTGGCGTAGGGCGGGTCGCCGCGCTGGAACACCGGCGTGGTGTAGGTGCCCTCGTAGACCGTCATCACCCCGTAGTGGTCGTGGTCCTCGGAGCGCTCGAGGCTCTCGACCTCGGGGGCCGGCAGGTGGGCCGGGTTGGCGACCCAGTCCCGCAGCGCGTGGAGCTCCGCGGTGGCGTCCTGGGTGGTGAACACCGTGGCCACCGCGACGCTCGCCCGGTCGATCCCGGCGTCGTCCAGCGCGGGACCGAGCAGCGCGAACGCCCCGGCGACCGCGGCGTCGCCCTCGCCGGCCAGCGCGGCCTGCACGTCGGGGTGCACGATCAGCCGCGCGCCGTCCGGGTCCCGCAGCGTGTCGAGCACCACGAAGCCGTAGGTCGTGGAGCTGCGCAGCGGGAACCCCACGGATGGAAACGCGGTGAGCGTGAACGGCTCGACGTAGGTCGTCCCGGCCTCGTCCCAGTGCAGCTGGAGGGGGTTGGTCCGCCCGTACTCCGGGCTCTCGGGGTCGATGTCGAGCAGCAGCACCGGGCCCTCGCGGCGGTAGGTCTGCTGCTCGGTGGGGAACGCGGCCTCGTCCAGCGGGCCGTCGAACCGGACGTGGACGTGCTGGTTGGTCCCGAAGCCCACCACGAGGTCCAGGACCGCCTGCTTGTAGTCGTCGACGAGGCTGCCGTTGCCGTGGTTGGGGAACGACGCCACGTCCGGCGCCCCGTCGGCGGTGACGCGCGTGTCGCAGGGCCAGGGGAACGAGAAGAACCCGCCGGCCAGGGTGGGGTCGAAGGCCGCCGCGACCTTGGGCTCCGGCTCCGGGACCGGCTCCTCCTCGCAGGCCACGCTCCACAGCGCCGCGACGAGCGCCAGCAGGCCCCCGCCGAGGGCCCGGCGGTTCATGCCCCACCCCCGCCGGCCGGATCGGCGTCCCCGCCGCTGCGGCGCTTCCGCGGCCGGCGGCGGCGGCGACCCCGGCGCTTGCGGCCGTCGTCCTCCGCGGAGGCGAGGTCGCCGTCCGCCTCGGGCCGCCGGTTGCCGTCCACCTCCGGGGGGCGCGCGCCGCCGGACGGGTGGCGGTTGCCGACCGCGTCGGCGCGGTTGCCGTCCGCCGCCGGGCGGGGGTCGGCCGCGGGCTGGGGGGCGGGGGTCATCCCGGTCGACG
>CAZOYV010000061.1:12647-33324 GCA_964584075.1 uncultured Rickettsiales bacterium
CGGTGGTCCCCGCACTATTAAAACGCCAACGGCGGGTCCGCCCCCGGACCGCCCGGGCCGCGTCCTGGTTGCCCTCCTCGGCCTCGAGCCGGGCCTGGAGGATCCGCTGCAGGCCGGCCTTCATCCGCGGGGCGTAGAGCTTCTTGGGGCGCTCGATCGGCTCCGGGATCTCGACGGTCACGTCCCCGAGCACGCGTGTCTGGCAGGCCAGCCGCTCGTGGGTGATGTGGAACACGTTGCCCAGGTGGTTGCGCTCCTCCCACTGCATCTCGGAGAGGTTCTCCCCCCCTTCCTGGATGATGACCCGACAGAGGGCACAGCCGCCCTTGCCGCCGCACTGGCTCTCGAGGTCCACGTCGGCCTCGATCGCGGCGGCGAACAGGGACAGCCCCTCGCGCACGTCGATGCTCACGTCGTCCGGCAGGAAGGTGACCTTGGCCATGGCGGGGAGTATAGCCGCGTTGCGCGCGGTTTACCTCGCGACCCGGGCGTCACCGGTGAGGTCGGGCCACAGCGGCCCGGGGCCGGGGCGCAGCCCGAGGCTGCGCTCGGGGGCGGCGCCGGTGGTCGGCAGCCACGGCGGCGGGGTCAGCAGGGCGCCCCCGTCCCGTCCCTCGACGGCGGCCGCGAGCCAGGCCGCCACCGCGTGGCGGTTCCAGGCCGCCTGGGCGCTGGACCCCACGTCCAGGCCCCGCACCACGCCGTCGCCGTCGACCACCACCTGGACCCGCGCGGCGGTCCACAGCGCGATGGCGCCGGCCCACTCCGGGCGCGTTCCGACCCCGGCGGCCAGCGACGGCGTCGGCCTCGCGGACAGCCACCGGCCGTGATCCAGGGCAGCGCGCAGCGGGGCCGCCAGCGGATCGCCGTCGTCCGCAGCGCCCCCCCGGCCGAGGCCGGCCACGGCGGGTGGGACCCCGGTCGCGCCCAGCAGCTCCGCGGCCGGGTCGCGCAGCGCCCACGGATCGTCCACCGCGGCCCACGGGGTGGGGTGGCCGACCGGTGCCCCGCGGGGCATCCGCACCACGCCCCCCAGCGCCGGATCGAGGGCGATCGCGCCCAGGCCCGGGTCCCCGCTCCAGCGGTCGTGGAGCGCGCGGAGCTCGGCCACGGCCGGGCAGCGCACCGTCACCGCGGGGGCCGGGGCCGCGACCAGCGTGCGGTGGTCGGCGAGGTCGTCGGGCACGAAGCCCAGCAGGGCCAGCAGCCCGGCGACGGTCACCGTCTCCGACCCGGGCGTCCCGGGGACCGGCAGATCGTCCCCCGGGGGGCGGGGCAGCGCGGCGGCCCACCCCAGATCCTGCTGGGCGCGCAGGCGATCCTCGACCCACCGCGGGGTGGGTGCCGACACCGGTACCGCGCCGCGGTCCGCGGCCCCCGTCTCGGGGAGGGCCGGGCCCAGCAGGGCCGCGGCGGCGGGCGAGCGGGGGAGGTCTCGCGGGAGCCACGGCGCCAGCTCCGGCGGCAGCCCCCGCGGCGCGGCGTCCCGCGCCGGGCCGTCGAGCGGTCGCCCCAGGGCGTCCCGCTCGATCCAGATCGGCTCCTGCTCCAGCACGACGCCGGAGAGCAGACCGTCGGTGCCCCAGCGCCACTCCACGACCGGGCCGCCCCCGGCCCGCTCCATCCGGGCGCGGCGACCGTGGGCGTCGGGGGTCATCGTCCAGTGGTGCTCCCCGCGAACCCACGCCAGCAGGGCGCCGGCCGGTCCCAGCTCGGCGCGCTGATCCCGCTGGGGGTTCGCCTCGCTCGCGGTCTCCCGCCACCGGCCGTGGGGGTCGAACGCGACGACCGCCCCGCCGCCCGGGCCCTCGACCTCGACCGACGTGTTCTTCCAGACGTAGGACCACGCCCCGCGGCTCGCGGAGCGCGACCCGGCCAGCGAGCCGGCATGGTCGTAGCGCAGCGACAGATCGCCCCAGCCGGGGCCGAGGGACACCAGCTCGCCCCAGGCGTCCCACAGCGCCGTCCCCTCGGTGCCGTCCGCGTCCACGTAGCCCTCGATCACCCCGCGCCCGTCCCGCCGCAGGGCCCAGCGCCGGCCGTCGGGGGCGACCACCGCGTCGGGCCAGCCGGCCAGGCCGTACTCCGCACGCCAGCCCCGCTCGGCCTCGCCCTCGAACACGCCGTCGACGCGCCCCCGCGAGTCGCGCTGCAGGCGCAGCACGACCTCGTCGTCGAGGAACAGCCCCTCCACGCGGCCGGCGCCGTCCCGGCTGGTCGTCCACGCCTCGCCGCTGGCCGGGTCGAACCGCGCCGGCCTCCCCGCCGCGTCCCGCTCCGTGCGGAAGCCCGTCCGGGGCCCCCGCGCCAGCTCGGCCAGGGCCCCGCCAGGCTCGTGCCGCAGCCGCAAGTCCCGCCCCCCGCTGCCGACCAGCCGTTCCACCTGCCCCGCGGCGTCCCGCGTCACGTCCCAGCGCGCCCCCGCGACCTCGATCCCGGCCACCCCGCGGTCGTCGTGGACCACCCGCACCGGCCCCCCGGGGGCGCCCTGCAGCGCCGTGACCTGGCCGGCCTCCCGCGTCACCCGCAGCGACCACCCGCGGTCGCAGTCCAGGCGGGCCGGCAGCCCCTCCGAGTCGGCCTCGATCGTCAGCCCCGACCCCGGTCCCGCGCGCCGCACGGCGGCCAGCCGCCCGTCCAGTCCACGCTCGATCTGCACGGTGTTCCCGCGATGATCCCGGACCGAGGTGTGCCTCGCCGAGCGGTCGAGCTCGACCCGCTGGCTGCCGGGGGCCTGCACCGTCGACAGCCGATCGGCCGCGTCCCAGGCCAGCCGCAGCTCCGAGCCCGACGGGCCCTTGAGGCCCAGCGGACGACCGGCTGCGTCGCGGCGGATCGAGTAGCTCTCCCCTCCGGCCAGGGTGACTCGCTCGACCTCCCCCCACAGACCACGCCGGACCGCGATCTCGCGCCCGCCGTCGGTCTCGCGGGCCAGCCACCCCCGAGCGTCGTACTCGAAAGACTGGCGCACCCCGGTCTGGTCCTGGGCCGACTGCAGCCGACCGCGGTCGTCGACCTCCACGGAGACCGTCGCGGCCGGGGTCACGATGCGCGCCGGCCGGCCCGCGCCGTCCCGCTCGACCGTCCACACCCCGTCGGGCCCCGAGATCGCCACCACGTGGCCCGCGTCGTCCCACGCCAGCACGGTCCCGTCGACCTCGAGCGGCCGCTGCAGCGCCCCGTCGAAGCGCACCACCGACCGACCGTGAGGGCCTCGCACGACCCGCTCCCGAGCCCCGGCATCGAGCTCCACCTCGAACCGGCCGGTGGGCCCGTCCACCGTGGCGGTCGGTGCCGCCGCGTCTCCGCCGTAGCGCACGCGGGTCACGCCGCCGGGCCCCTCCAGCGAGGCCACCCGGCCCCGCTCGTCGTACTCGATGCGGACCCAGTCGTCGGGCCCCTGCACGGAGGTCAGCGAGCGGCCGTCCTCGCCGTAGCCGAAGTGCCACGCGCCGGCCGGGGACTCGATCCGCTCGAGCTGCCCCTCGCCGTACTCCATCCGGACCTCGCGCGCGGCGGCGCCGTCGACGCGCACCAGCCGGCCGCGGCCGTCGCGCTCGAGCTGCAGGCGGGGCCCCAGATCGAGCGAGACCGTGCCGACCCCGTCCCGGTCCCGCTCCACGACCAGCGCCGGGCCCGCCGGCGGCACGACCTCGAGCAGCCGACCGGCGGCGTCGAACCGCTCGAGGGTGCCGTCGTGGCGCCGCAGCAGCGCGGCGCCCTCGTCGTCGACCCACAGCACCGCGTGTCCCCGCGAGCGGCTGCCGTAGCGTCCCTCGAGCCCGGTGCCGGCCCCGAGCAGCCGCGCCCGGATCTGCTCGAGGTAGATCGGGTCCTCCTCGAGGTTGCGGCGCAGCACCGGCCCGAACGGTACCGGGTCCCCGGGGGGGAGCCCCCCCTGATTGCGGCGCTGGACCAGCGTGTCGATCAGCGCGTCGCGCGCCACGTCGGTCTGCTCTCCGACCCGGTAGAACCGGTGGACGAAGCCGTCGTCCTCCCACAGCTCGTACTGACCCCAGGCGCCCGTTCGCAGCGTCCGCTGGTAGGCGTGCCGCCACCCCGGGGGCAGGCCCGGCCCGGCGTCGGCCAGCGGTCCCTCCGCGTGCCGGCGGTCGTAGGTCAGCGTGAAGCCCAGCCGCGACCGAGGCACGCCGTGGGGCAGGAACGAGCCGTGCCACACCAGGTCGCCCCCCACGAGCAGGACGCGCACCCCGGCCGGCCCCTCGAGGATCGGGTCCGCCACCGTGCCCAGCCCGCGGTGGCCGGCGAGCAGCGCCTCGCGCGCCGAGGCCTCCGAGGCCTCGTCCAGCACGAACCGACGATCCGGCGGCGCGTCGCGCCCCGGCTCCTCCGCGTCGCGCTGGACCATGCCGGTCTCGGTGAACTCCTCGGGCGGCGGGAGCCTGCGCGCAGCGGAGTCCCCCTGGACCAGCAGTGCTGCCAGGCCCAGCAGCGCGAGCCATTTGACGCGCCCCAGGGGGCGTGCCACCATCGGCGAACCTCGATGCCGCAAGACGCCGACAGCATACCGCTCCCCGCTCCGTTGCTCGACGCCCTCGCCGACGTCGTCGACCCCGAGGAGCGGACCCGGTTCGTCGCCGACGCGGTCGCCGCGGCCGTCCTGCACCGCAGGCTCTCCGCGCAGCAGGGCGATCCCGGCCTCGAGCCGTGGTGGCCCCTGGAGCGCGCCGAGTTCCTGATCCTGTCGTCGGGGGAGTACCGGCTGCAGCGCCGGGAGGAGGGGGAGGAGTGAGCCGGCGCTAGCCCTCGCCGTCGCCCTCGTCGCCCTCGTCGTCTGCGGCGCCCCGCTCGCCCTTGACCCAGCTGGCCACGCCGCGGGCTCCGTCGCCGAGGTTCTCGCCGAAGCGCCGCAGCGCCTTCATCAGCGGGTCCTTCGAGGCCTCGACCGACTCCCGGTACGACGACGCGCCCTGCACGATCTGCTGGTAGACGCTGACCCCGTCCTCCTCGGTGCGCTGCGCGTACGCCCCGCCCAGGATCGCGTCGTACTCGCCGCTGTCGATCCAGCGCAGGTGCTCGGTCAGCCGCAGCACCGGGAACGGGTGGGTCGCGCCGATCAGGTTGAGCACCTTGGTGACGCCGTCGAGCACGTTGCCGTGGGACTCGTACTCGGCGGCCTGCTCGATGAACGCGTCGGGGTTCATCTGGTCGATCTTGCCGCCGCCGGCGAGCTTGAGCTGCAGGCGGTTCATCACCTGGGGGTCCTGGCAGACCAGCAGCGCCGCGCGGTCGGCGGACAGCTCGCTCTTGCGATCCCACTCCTTCAGCGCCGCGATGATCGCGAACAGCGCCATCCCGCCGACGGGCACCTGCAGCGCCAGGATCGTCAGCCGGATCAGCAGCGCCAGCATCGTCTTGTACAGGGCGTGCCCGGACAGGCAGTGGCCCAGCTCGTGGCCCATCACGGCCTGCAGCTCGTCGCGGTCGAGCAGGACCAGCATCGAGCTGTGCAGCACGATGAACGGCCGGTCGACGCCCACCGCCATCGCGTTGACGAACGGCGTCTGGGTCACGAACAGCTCGGGGGGCTCGTCCACGTCGAGGATCTCGCAGGCCTCGAGGAACGACTCGTGCAGCTCCGGGAACTGGTCGGGGCCGACGCGGGCCGCCGACGCCAGGTGGATCAGGCGCAGCGAGCGCTCGCCCACCGCGCCGAAGACCTTGCGCAGCACCAGGTCGAAGCCGGGCACCGCGCGCATCGCCACCAGCGCGGCGCGGTCCGCGGGGTGCTCCCAGGTGCGGGGCGAGATGTTCTCGAAGATGCGCTTGCCGCTCGCGGTCGTCGGCGGCTTCTTGCGCCCCCGGGTGCTCTTGCGGCGGGGCTTGCGGGTGTCCTCGGCCATGCGGGTCCTCCGGTCCTGTGCGCTGTTCCAGAACACGCGCGGGGGCGCGAAATATTGCGTGCTACCAGGTCCCAGGGTAGCCGTGGTGGCCCACCGAGCGCAGCTGGAACTGGCGCGGGCCGCGCCGCGGCACGCGGCACTGGTACCCGTAGATCGTGCGGCCGGAGTCGTGGAACTCGATGAACAGGTAGGTCTCTCCGGCGATGTGGTTGTGGTAGTCGGCGAGGATGTGCTCGAAGCCGCGCAGGAACTCGCCGGTGGGGCCGCCCTGCTTGGGGTACTTCCACGAGGTGTAGACCATCACCTTGTACTGGCTCTTGGCGTCCATCAGCTTGTAGAAGTCGCGGAACACCTCTTCCATGTTCTGGCGATAGACCTGGGTCCGGGCCCGCTGCCCGGGCTTGCCCCACTCCACCTGGCCGGACAGCACCAGCTTGCGGTACGGGCGCCGCGGGAAGTGCAGGCCGACGATCCCCGCCCCGACGGGCGGCTTGCTGGGGCGCACGCGATCCTCGACGCACCACGCCACGTCCCACAGGTAGGCCCCCGACTTGCGGCGGTCGTCGTTGAGGAACGGCGTGAACCCGTTGCGGCGGCCGATGCGGGCCAGGGAGTTCTTCACCGCGTTGGTCCACTCGCTGCGGCGCTCGTCGATGCCGAGCCCGCGCGCACGGACGATCGAGCGGCAGAAGTCCTCGAACAGGACCGCAGGGTCCATGCCGTCCCCTCTGTGTTGTGGGTTCCCCAGCCTCCGAGAGGCGCAGACTCAGAAGAATATCGCGTCGTCGCCGGACGGCTCAAGGGGGAGACCGCGGCGGGGGCTTGAGGGGGCCCGCCCGGGCCGCTATCGTGGGGTCGAGCGCGGGGGGGGACGTCGCGGAGGCGACGGTGCGAATCCAGACCAGAGCGCTGCTGCCCGTCCTGCTGGCGGCGGTCGTCGGGGCGGGGGCCGCGGCGGCCGAGCCGACCGCCGGGATCGCGGTGGCCCCGCTGCGCGCCGTGGACGCGCCCGAGGGGACCGCCTCGATCCTGACCGGGCTGGCCGAGAGCCTGGCGCAGCGGTACGTCCGCGAGGGGCGCCTGGTGGCCCACGGCGAGCTGCTGCGGGCGGTCGACGCGGGGGAGGACGCCGGCTGCCGCGACGAGGCCTGCCTCGGCCGGGCGGCGGCCGCGGTGGGCGCGGCGCACCTGGTCAGCGGCGAGGTCGGGACGCTGGGGGACACCCTCGTGATCTCGGTTCGCGTCACCGCCACGGGCGACGGCGCGACTCGCTCCGCGGTGAGCCGCGAGTGCCGCGAGTGCGACCCCTCGGCGCTGCCCGCGATGCTCGAGGAGGCGCTGCTGGAGGCCCTCTCGGCGCTGGTCCCGGCGGCGCCCGCCGGGTCGGGGGACGCGCGCGACGTCACCCTCGTGCGGCAGCGCGGCGAGGGCGAGTTCCGCTACGAGGACGCGACTCGCACCCTGCAGCGTGCCCAGCTCGAGGTCGGCGGACTGCAGCTGTCGGCGCTGACCCGCCCGCTGCAGTCGCCCGGCTGCGTGGAGGCCGGCGATCCGCTGGCGTTCGAGACGGTCCTCGAGGTCCACAACCCGGGCCCCCGGACCCGAACGCTGCGCGGGACCCTGGCGCTGGAGGTGCTCGGCCTGGACGGCGACGAGCCGCTGGCCCGCGCCGAGCAGGCCGTCACGGTGACGCTCGCGAGCGGGGCCGACGAGGCGGCCGACGGCGGCCCCGCCGTCGACGACGAGGGCGTGTGGGTCCCGCCGGCCCACGTCGCGCGGGAGTCCCTGGCGGTGACCTGGACCGCCGCACCGCTCCCGGGCCTGCGGCTGCGCACCACGTGGGACGAGGAGCTGCTCGACGAGCTGCAGACCCGCCCGGTCACCGCCGCGGCGCGGCTGGAGGAGTTCCACCTGACCCACGACGGCCAGCGCGCCACCGCCTTGCGGTGGGGCGAGGAGATGGAGGCCCACCTGGCCCTGACGCGGGTCGAGGGGGCCCCCGCGGCCGAGGTCACGCTGCGCATGGAGCGGATGATCCGGTTCTGGTTCGACACCGAGAACGTCCAGGCCGTCCACGTCCTGCCCGAGGACGCCGAGGGGACCTACCAGCTGCGGCTGCCGTTCGTGCCCAACGCCGCGCGCCGCGACAGCAGCCGCGGCTACGTCTTCGAGGTGTGGGTCAACGGCTGCTCGCTGTACCGCTCCGAGCTGTACGAGTGAGGCGCGGGATCAGAAGTCGAGCTTGAGGCCGACGGTGAGCTGCCAGCCGGTCAGGTCCAGGCCGTCCTCGTCCTGGAACGCCTCGAGGTACTGCACGTTGGTGGCGTCGATGATCAGGAACGCGTCGTTGAGGCCCGCCGAGGCGTCGTTGCGCGAGGCGCGCCGGGGCTCGAGGCTGTCCAGCAGCACCGCGGCGCCGAACCCGTAGTGCCAGGCGCCCTTGCCGCCCCGCATCATGTCCGACGAGGTGTGCTCCTTCCACAGGATGTAGTCCCAGCCGATCTGGCCGTAGGGCACCACCGGGAACTCGGAGATCGGGTCGATCCCGAGCCGGAACCCCCAGCGGAACGGCGTGAGCGTCATCATCACGTTCTCGCCGGAGACGTCGGAGCTCGCCGCGCCGACCTGGTAGGCGCCCTTCTGGTGGAACCCGAACGAGCCGCCGAACTCGAGCTGCACGATGCGGCTCCACGGCACGAACCCGAAGTGCAGCCGCCAGATCGCCTTGCCGCCCTTGCCGTACACCTGGGTGTAGGCGGTGTTGTCCTCGGCCGGGAACCACCACGACACCGACAGCGACGTGGTGAACCACTTGGGGCTCTCGTCGGGCTCGTTCATGAACGCCGCCCGCGCCGGAAGGGTCGCCAGCACCGCGGTGCCCAGCGCCACGGCCAGCACCGCGGCCAGCCCCGATCTCGTCGTCCTCATCGCTCCTCCCGGTTGCGGCGCACGATCACCGCCAGCAATAGCAGCCCCAGCGCCAGCGCGCCACCCCCGAAGGTGCGGCCCACGGCGCAGGACTCGCAGCCGTAGCCGCCCTCCTCGCCGGAGAGCCACGCGGCGCCGCCGGTCTCCTGGGGGGTGGCCGCGACCACGGCCGTGAAGTCTCCGACGATCTCGTCGCTGGTCACCGCGGCCACGGCGAAGTAGTAGGTCGTCCCGTTGGTCAGCGGCGACACGTCGACGCTGATCGAGCCGTCGTCCTCGGTGGTGTCGTCGTCGCCGGTGTCGTCGTCCCCGCTGTCGTCGTCCCCGCTGTCGTCGTCCCCGCTGTCGTCGTCGCCGGTGTCGTCGTCCATCGGGATCCAGGCGTCGGCGGTGGAGTCCGGCTGGTCGACGGTGAAGCCCGAGCACAGCTCGTCGTCGGCGTCGGAGCAGTACCCCGGGTCGCCGGACAGCGGGTCGAAGTCGGCGTCGGCGAAGTACACCACGTAGTGCGAGATCGCGACGCTGTCGTCCTCCAGCGGCACCCAGGTCAGCGTCACCCGGCCGTCGCCGGCGAGCGCGGCGAACCCGTCGGGCTCGGCGATCCCGCTGGAGACCTCGCTGCGCACCACGGTGGCGGCGCGGCCGATGTCGAGGCCCACGTCCATCACGAAGACGAACACCAGGTTGTCGCCGCTCCCCAGCTCCGAGGCGGCGAACGACACGTCGGTGGCGGTGTCCGCGGTCAGCGACGACACGTCGGTGGTCACCTGCGTGCCCGAGCCGTCCACCCCGCCGCCGACGTGGACCTGCAGGCTGCCGTCCACGTCGCTGGTCACGGTCAACGTCACGCTCTCGCCGCTGTCGGTCACGGTCTCGGGGGAGACCGCGTCGATGCGGACCCACGGGTTGTCGGTCAGCAGCTGCAGCAGCGCAGCGCCGCCGTCGATCACCACCGCGTAGCCGTCGTCGGTGAGCGCCACGGCGCCGCCCCCGGAGGACACCACCGCCGAGCCCGTCTCGGTGCCGGTCCCGGCGTCCAGGTAGGTCAGCGCGCCGCCGCCGAGCACCGCGAGGGTCGCGCTGCCGTCATCGAGGAAGGCCGCCAGGGCGGTCCCCGACGGGGCCGACCCGAGCGTCGAGGCCGTCCCGCTGCCGGTCGTGTAGGACAGCACCGTCCCGGCGCTGGAGAGCGCGTAGAACGGGCCGTCTCCGGCCACGTCGACGAGGTCAGCCTCGCCGGTGACCACGTCGGTCTGGGTCACGCCGTCGTCCAGCGTCAGGTCGATCAGCGTCCCGGCGGAGGTCGCCACGACCAGCGAGGCGCCGTCGGCGCCGGCGGCCAGCGCCACCGCGGCGGTGCCCACGTCGGCGGGGAACCCCGAGCCGATCTGCTCGCTCGCGGTCGGCAGATCGACGCGGAACAGCAGCCCGCCGTCGGACAGCAGGTAGGCGTCGTCGCCCGCGATCGCCACGTCGAGGATGGCCTGGCTCTCGCTCAGCGCCACCCCGGTCAGCCCGGTGACGGTCGCAGGGAACGTCCCGCCGTCCAGGGAGAATCGCTCCACCACGCCGTCGTCGCACCCCACGACCGCGGTCGCGACGCCACCGACGGTCGCCAGCGCCACCGCATGGGGCGCGGCACACGTCGTCACGGTGATCGGAGCGGTGGCCGGGTCGGCGGTGTCGAGGACCGTCAGGGTCCCGGCGCCGGCGTCGGCCACCACGGCGATGCGCTCGTCGTCCCCGAAGGCCACCCCGGCGGGGTCGGCCCCCGTCGAGTACTCGGCCACGACCTCGTCCGGCGCCGCGTTGGCGAACGGCGCGGTGCCCCACAGCAGCGAGATGGCGATCAGCACAGGGCGACAACTCATCGACACGGATCTCCTCGAACGAGTGCAACAAGCAATCCGCGTGCCAGGACGATCCGCGGCGGGAAGCGGCCTCCCGGCCCGATCCGGAGGCGCGGACGGGGACAATGTGTCAATGAAATGGGGGCGCAGGAGCGCAGGATGACAATCTGTCAACGGCGCGGTGCGGGACCGCGGCGGAAGCGGGGAGGCTACAGGCCGTTGGTGCGGCTGACCCACACGTCGTACTGGGTCACCTCGTTGCGGCGGACGTTGACCCGCAACGGGCGGCAGCAGACCTCGCAATCCTCGTGGTAGTTGAGCCGGGCGTTGCCGATGGCGACGGTCACGGTCACCACCTCGCCACAGTAGGGACAGATCACCTGTACGGTCGTCTCCATCGTGGGCCTCCTCGAAACCTCGACGATGCGTGCGGTGGGGGGTCCAATCGCATCCACGACCGCGGGTGCTGTGCCTACCTCCTCCTGTGCTTCCGAGGGTCCCGTGCCACCTGCGCAGATGCTATCACCGACCGCATCCGAGGGGGAGAAAAAGCAAGCTCGAAACCCGATTTTCCACAGACCTTTCACAACCGCCGGTGGCTGGCCTCGCAGACGGCACTCTCGTACCCTGGGGCGGTGCGCGAGGACCGCTGGTTCGAGGACGGCGATCGCGGCGCCCACCGCCCCGAGCACGCGGAGGTGGCGCGCCTCGTGGCGCGGTCCGTCCGGCGCTGGGCGATCGCGCTGGGCGCCGGCCTGATCGCCGTCGCCGCGTGGACCACGGCGGGGGAGCCGCCGCCCCCCGGCGCCGCCGAGGCCGCCGGGCTGTGCGCGCTGGTGGTGCTGACGCTGGCCTGGCCGCGCGCCGCGGCGCTGGGCGGGGTCGCCGCCGTGGGGCTGGTGCTGTCGGCCCGCAACACGGTGCTGCAGGGACCGTGGGGCTGGTCCGCCGCGGGCCTGCTGCTCGGCCTCGCCGCGTGGAGCACGTTCCGCCGCTGCCGGGCACTGCAGCGCAAGCACGCCGTGCGGCCGGTGGGCGGGACGGGGGGGTGGCTGGCCCTCGCCTGCGGCGGGGTCGCCGTCGCCGCCGGCGGTCTCCACGTCGCCGGGATCGAGCTCGGCGGCGCCGCCGTCGAGGCCGCCGCGTGGGGCGCCGCCCTGGCGCTCGGGACCGGGGCCAGCGGCGCCTCGCGGGATCACCCCGCGCGGGGCCCGGCGATCGCCGGCGCGTCGCTGGGCGGCGTGGTGCTGGCCGGGATGGCCCTGCTGGTGGCCGTGGCGTACGGGTCATGACGGAGGCGGGACCCGTGCGCTGGGAGAGGGGAGCCTGGCAGCTGCTGCCACCGCTGGCGATGGCCGCCGCGGCCGTGGCGTGCAACGGCTACCGGTTCGGGACCTCCGACCAGGCGATCCACCTGACCCTGCTGCGCCGCCTGCTGGAGCCGGGGTCGCTGTCCCGCGATCTGGTCGCCGAGCACGGGGCGTCCCACGCCAGCCTGTGGTGGCACCTGCAGGTCCCCGCCGTGCGCGCGCTGGGGTGGGACGCGCTGCCGGCGCTGTACGCGGTGCTCTACGCGGTGGCCCTGACCGCGACGTTCTGGCTGCTGTGGCGGATCGCCCGCGAGCTGTTCGCCGCCGATCCGTGGGTGGCGCTGCTGGCCCCGGCGCTGCTGGTCGTGTTCAAGGCCTGCCCGGCCCACGTGCGGACCTTCGAGCCGGAGCTGATCAACCGCACCGTGGCCCACCCGCTCGTGCTGGCCGCGGTGTGGCAGCTGCTGCGCGGCAACCCCCTGCGGGCGGGCGCGCTGTGCGGCCTGGCGCTCGACCTGCACGCCAGCAGCGCGAGCCACGCCGCGGTGGCGTGCCTCGCCGCCGCGGTGGCCGACCGCCGGCTGTGGCGCCAGCTCCCCGCCTTCGTCGGCGCCGCCGCGCTGTGCGGCGCCCCGCTGGGGCTGTACGTCGCCGCCGGGGGAGGCCCGTCCGCGTGGTGGGTCGACGCCGAGTGGATGGAGGTCCTGCGCTGGCGGATGCCCCACCACCTGCTGCCGTGGCGCTGGCCGCCGGGGGCGTGGGTCGCCGCGGCGGTCCAGCTGGCGCTGTGGGTCTGGGCCAGCCGCGGGATCGCCGACCCGGCCGTCCGCCGCCGGGCCCACGGGATGGTCGCCGGGGTGCTGCTCTGCGGCCCCGTGCTGGGGACCCTCGTCGCCGGCCCCCTGCCCGTCGCCCCGCTGCTGGCCCTGCACCTGTGGGAGGCGTGGCTGCTGCTGGCCGTCCTGGCCTACCTGGCGGCCGCGGGGCCGGTGCTCGCCGCCCTGCGGGACCCGCGCTGGACCCGGCGCCTGGCCGGCGGCTTGCTCCTGGTGGCGCTGCTGGTCGGCGTCGAGGGCTGGACGATGGGACGCGGCCCCCGGCCCGGGGTCCAGCTCACGGCCCCCCGCGGTCCGGAGGCCGCGCTGGTGGAGGCCCTGGCGCGGCTGCAGGTGCCCGGATCGCCCGGCGACCTGGTGATCGTCTCCCCCACGGGGCTGAGCTGGCTGCGCGCCGCCACCGGCCGATCGCTGTGGGTCACGGTCAAGGACGGCGGCGAGGCGGTGTTCGACCGCGAGCTGGCGCTGGCCTGGCGACAGCGCCTGGCCGACCAGTGCGGCACCGACGTGCTGGCCGGCGATCCCCCGCCCGGCGAGTGGCGCGGATACCGGGCCGTGGGCCAGGCTGCCGAGGAGGCCTTCGCGGTCCAGGACACCGCGTCGCTGCGCGCCCTGGCGACACGCGAGCGAGCCTGGCTGCTGATCGTGCGCGCAGAGCAGGCCCGGGCCGATCTCGAGCCGGCCTACGGCAACGAACGCTATGTCGTGTACGACCTGCGGCAGCTGCCGCAGGCCGGCGCAGCGGGGTACCGCTAGCGGACCAGCCCCACCGAGCTGAACACCTCGGCCCCGAGGTAGCGGGCGCTCTCGGCCAGCTCCTCCTCGATGCGCAGCAGCTGGTTGTACTTGGCGATGCGGTCGGTGCGGCACAGCGAGCCGGTCTTGATCTGGCCGGTCCCGGCGGCGACCACCAGGTCCGCGATCGTGACGTCCTCGGTCTCGCCGCTGCGATGGCTGACCACCGCGGTGAAGCCCGCGCGGTTGGCCATCTCGATCGCCTCGAAGGTCTCCGTCACGGTCCCGATCTGGTTGAGCTTGATCAGGATCGAGTTGGCGGCCCGCTTCTCGATCCCGGTGGCGAGCCGCTGGGTGTTGGTCACGAACAGGTCGTCCCCGACCACCTGGATCCGGTCGCCGAGCTGGGCCTGGAACGCGATCCAGCCGTCCCAGTCGTTCTCGTCGAGCGGGTCCTCGATGCTGCGGATCGGGTAGCGCTCCACGAGGTCCTCGTAGAACGCCACCATGTCGTCCGAGCTCAGCCCGTTGCGGCCCTCGCCGGCGAGGTCGTACGCGCCGTCGGCGTAGAACTCGCTGGCCGCCGCGTCCATCGCCAGGACCACGTCCTCGCCGGGGGTGTAGCCGGCCTTCTCGATCGCCTCGACGATCACGTCGAGCGCCTCGCTGTTGCTGCCCAGGTCGGGCGCGAAGCCGCCCTCGTCGCCCACCGCGGTGGACAGCCCGCGGCCCTTGAGCACGCCCTTGAGCGTGTGGAACACCTCGGCCCCGCAGCGCAGCGCCTCGCGGAACGAGCCAGCGCCCACGGGCATCACCATGAACTCCTGGATGTCCACGTTGTTGTCGGCGTGGCTGCCGCCGTTGAGGATGTTCATCATCGGCACCGGCAGCAGCGAGGCGTGCGTCCCGCCCAGGTAGCGGTACAGCGGCAGCTCCAGCGCCGCCGCCGCCGCGTGCGCGGTGGCCATCGAGACGCCGAGCACCGCGTTGGCGCCCAGCTTGCCCTTGTTGGGTGTGCCGTCGAGCTCCAGCAGCGTGGCGTCGATGATGCCCTGGTCCAGCGCCGAGTACCCCAGGATCGCCGGGGCGATCACCTCGTCGACGTTCCGCACCGCCTGCAGCACGCCCTTGCCCTTGTAGCGCCCGGCGTCGCCGTCGCGCAGCTCCACCGCCTCGTGCTCGCCGGTGGAGGCGCCGGAGGGCACGATCGCCCGTCCCATCACGCCGCTGGCCAGCACGATCTCGACCTCCACGGTCGGGTTGCCGCGCGAGTCCAGGACCTCGCGCCCATGTACCTCTGTGATCGTCGTCATCGTGGGTCACCTCCCCGATCCAGTGGCCGCGGGTCTATCCCACCGCCCACCGCGGGTCAAGACACCCTCGGTCCGACGAGCGCGACTTGCCACCCTCGCCGCAGAGCCGTGACGATCCGGTCGGGTCGACCGTGCAACGGTGTGAAGAACTCGTGGATGGTTTCCAGCGGTAGACGCAGGATGGTCTGATATACTATTTTCTTGCACCGGGCCGTCATCTCGCGACGGCTCACGAACGCGGATTCTCTGGGTTTCTCGGGGATTTCGCGGACCGTCGTTGGTGATGGAACGGATGCGACGAGTACGGCTACCCCTCGCCCTCGTGACCCTGCTGCTGACCGCGGCGCTGACGCTGCCGTGCGCGGCCGAGTCGCGCTCGGTGCGCTACCGCACGTCCGACGGCGTCGAGGTCCACGCGACCTACTATCCGGCCGAGGGCAACCCCCGCACCGCCGTGGTCTTCGTGCACCAGCCGGGGCGCTCCGGGGCGGACTGGGACTACCTGGCGTCCAAGCTCGCCGAGAAGGGGGTGGCCTGCCTGGCGCCGGACCTGCGGGGCCACGGCGAGTCGCTGACGACCTCCGACGGCGGGTCGCTCGACCGCGAGCTGTTCGAGGCCGCGGACTACATCGCGATGACCGAGGACGTCGCCGCGGCGGTGGACTACCTGCGCAAGAAGGCGGGCAACGGCGCCGAGGTCCAGCTCGTCGGCGCCGACGTGGGCGGCTCTGCGGCGCTGCTGTACGCCGTGGAGGACCGCGACGTGTCGACCCTGACGCTGCTCAGCCCCGGGCTGATGTACGACGGCGTCGACACCGTCGACCAGGTGGACGCCTACGGGCGCCGCCCGCTGCTGATCGTCGTGTCGATGGAGGACAGCTACTCGGCCAAGAGCGCCGACGTGCTCAAGAACGAGGCCCGCGGCGTGGTCCACATGCAGCCGTACTACGGCCGCGGCCACGGCACCAAGATGATCAACCGCGAGCCCGATCTCGAGCCGCTGCTGACCTCGTGGCTGCTGGGCACGTTCAAGACCGCCGAGGGCATCACGCTGGCCGAGAAGATGGAGCTCCAGGCCCAGGACAAGGGCGCGGGGCTGACCGACATCAGCGATCTGGCCGAGGAGCACCGCGAGCGCTCCGAGCAGGCCCTCAAGGAAGAGCAGGAGCAGGAGCGCGAGGGCGGCGACGCCGTCGAGGGCTCCGACGACGTGCCCAAGCGGTGGGACTAGCGATCACCCGATCCCGAACTTCTTGATCTTGGTGTGGAGCGTCGACTTGGCGATGCCGAGGGCGCGCGCCGCGGCGGTCTTGTTCCCGCCGCACTCGGCGATGGCGTGCTCGATGGCCTCGCGCTCGGCGCGCTCCAGCGCGCCCGCGACCTCGTCGGGGCGCATCCCCAGCATCGGCTCGGGGCGCTCCCCGGGGACCGGATCGAACTGGATCGCCTCGGGGCCGATCTCGTCGCCCTCGCACAGCAGCGCGGCGCGGATGATCACGTTGCGCAGCGCGCGCACGTTGCCCCGCCAGGGGTGCTCGACGAGCATCCGCTCGGCGGCCTCGGACAGCGCCAGCCGGCGATCCACCAGCTGGGTCTCGAGGAAGTACCGGGCCAGCAGCGGGACGTCCTCGCGGCGTTCCCGCAGGGCCGGCAGCAGCAGCGTCATCACCGCCAGCCGGAAGAACAGGTCCTCGCGGAACGCCCCGGACCGGACCTCGTCGGCCAGCTGCTTGTGCGTGGCCGCCACGATCCGGACGTCGACCGGCTCCTCGCGGTCGGACCCCACGGGTCGCACCGCGTGGGTCTCGAGGACCCGCAGGAAGCGCACCTGGGTCTCGGGCGCCAGGTCGCCGACCTCGTCGAGGAACAGGGTCCCGCCGTGGGCCTCGCGGAACGCACCCGCGCGGTCGGCGGTGGCCCCGGTGAACGCGCCCTTGACGTGCCCGAACAGCTCGCTCTCCACCAGCTCCCCGGGCAGCGCGCCGCAGTTGACCGCCACGAACGGTCCGCAGCTCCGCGGGCCGTGCTCGTGCAGCGCCCGCGCGACCAGCTCCTTGCCGGTGCCGGTCTCGCCCAGCACCAGCACCGGGACGTCGTGGGGCGCCACCCGCAGGATGCGGTGGAACAGCACCCGCATCACCGGGCTGCGGCCCACCATCTCGCCGAACCGCTCGGACCCCAGCGGGCGGACCGGATCGTCGTGGGTCCGGGTCCGCAGCTCGACCTCGGTGCTCCCGGCCCGCAGCCGCGCCCCGACCGGCAGCTCGGCGGCCCCGTCCACCGGCCGCCCGTCCACCTGGAGGGGCTCGTCGGGGCTGTCGGGCTCGACCTCGTAGCGCGCGCCGTCCAGCCGCACCCGGAAGTGGCGCGGCGCCAGGTCGCCGGTCAGCACCCAGTCGCAGGCGGGATCGCTGCCGACCCGCACCTCGGGCTTGCGGATCACGTAGCGCTCCCCCGCGGCGGGGCCCTCGCGGACCACCAGCTCGCCGGCCTCGACCAGCATCGAGTCCGACGCCGCGGTGGTCGACACCACCGGCATCGGGTTGACCAGGTCGCGCACCACGGTCTCGGGCACCCGCGGCGACTCCCCCGCGGTGAACCGGATCTCCCAGGGCGGCAGCTGGATCCGGTCCCCGGCGCGGAGCGGCGCCTCGTCCACCGCGGCGTCGTTGAGGAACGTCCCGTTGCGAGAGCGGTCCTGCAGCGCGAAGCCGCCGCCGACGCGGCGCACCACGAAGTGCACGCGGCTGACGTGCTCCTCGGGCAGCGTCACGTCACAGCGGTCTCCGCGCCCGACGAGGGTCTCGCTGCGGCTGAGGCGCACCCGGAACTGGGCACGCCCCTCGCGGTGGAACTCCAGCATCGCCGTCATCGGCTCGCCCCCTTGCCGTGCCCCAGGTAGCGCTCGAGGAACGCGCGCCGGAAGTCCTCGAACGCGTCGGCCTCGATCGCCTGGCGCATCTGCGCCACCATCTGGGCCAGGAACGTCAGGTTGTGGATCGCGGCCAGCGTCGTGCCGAGCACCTCGCCGGCGTTGAACAGGTGGTGCAGGTACGCCCGCGAGAACCCCTGGCAGCACGCGCAAGGGCACGTCGTGTCCACCGGGTAGAGGTCCCGCCGGTAGCGCTTCTGCGTGATGCGCATCCGCCCCTGGAAGGTGTACAGCACCGCGCCCCGCGCGTGGCGCGTGGGGATCACGCAGTCGAACATGTCGATCCCGTGGGCCACCGCCACGAGCAGGTCCTCGGGGAGCCCGATGCCCATCAGGTAGCGCGGCCTGTCCTCGGGCAGGCGCGGCGTGGTGAACGACAGCACCCGCTCCATCTCCTCGCGCCCCTCGCCGACGCTGAGGCCCCCGACCGCGTAGCCCGGGAAGTCCAGCGGGACCAGCGCCTCGGCGCTGCGCCGGCGGAGGTCCTCCCACAGCCCGCCCTGGACGATGCCGAACAGCCACTGGTCGTCGCGGGTCCGGGCCGCGAGGCAGCGCTCGGCCCAGCGGGTGGTGCGATCGACGCTGACCTCGGCGTAGTCGCGGGCGACGTCGTGGGGCAGGCACTCGTCGAACGCCATGATGATGTCGGCGCCGAGCGCCTCCTGGATCTCGATGCTGCGCTCCGGGGACAGGAAGACCCGCTCGCCCCCCTTCTCGAAGCGGAACCGCACGCCGTCCTCTGCGACCTGCTTGCCCTCGAGGCTGAAGACCTGGAACCCCCCCGAGTCGGTGAGGATCGGCAGCGGCATCGCCATGAAGCGGTGCAGCCCGCCGGCCTTCTGGACCAGCCCCTCGCCGGGGCGGATCGACAGGTGGTAGGTGTTGGCCAGCACGATCTGCGAGCCGGTCGCGACCACCTGGTCGGGGGTCAGCGCACGCAGCGCCGCGCGCGTGCCGACCGGCATGAACGTCGGCGTGTCGACCTCGCCGTGGGGCAGGCGCAGCCGTCCGCGGCGCGCGCCGGCGCCCCGATCCACGTGCCGAACCTCGAACCCGAATGCGGTCATCCGTTCCCCGCGGCTGGGCGGAAGGGTAGCAGCCCGCGGGACGATCCGGCACCGCCGCGTCCATTTTCCTCGTCCGGTGGTTGCGCAAAGCGGCCCTGATCTTGGATGATGGTGCGGATCTTTCCGGGGGGTCGTGTGCCCCCCCTGGAGGACAACCGGAAGTACGGATGAGCCGCAGGCGAACCGGAAGGAATCCCGAGTCGCAGGCGGGCGACACCGAGCCGATGGAACCGGTCCGCAGGACTCCGCTGCGCCGCAAGGCCAAGAAGAAGGCGTCCCCCGCGGACCAGGATCGTCGAGCCGCGTCGGTCCACGGCCTGTCCCACGAGGGGCAGATCCGCGAGCTCAACGAGGACTCCTGGCGCTGGGAGCCGCTCACCGATGACGCCGCCCTGTATGCCGTCGCCGACGGCATGGGGGGACACGACCGCGGCGAGGTCGCCAGCGAGCTGGCGATCAGCACGCTGTTCGCCGAGGGCAAGGCCCACATGGAGGCGGTGGAGGAGCGCGACGTGGAGACCCTCAAGCAGGTGATCCACGACTCCTTCGCCAACGCCAACCGCGCCGTCCTCGAGTGCGGCCGCGACAACGACAGCAACATGGGCACCACGCTGGTCACCGCGCTGGTGTACGGCAGCAGCGACGCCTTCGTGGCCAACGTCGGTGACAGCCGCGGCTACCTGCTGCGCGCGGGCAGCCTGCAGCAGATCACGCGCGATCACTCCCTGGTGGCCTACCTGGTCCAGATGGGGGAGCTGACCCGCGAGCAGGCCCGCACGCACCCCTCGGGCAACATCCTCGTGCGCTCGGTGGGCTCCACCGACGACGTCGAGATCGACGTGTTCCACGTCCCGCTCCAGGAGGACGACGTGATCCTGCTGGCCAGCGACGGGCTGTGGAGCGAGCTGCCGGACGAGGAGATCCAGGAGCTGATCGTCGCCAACCCGGAGCCCAAGAAGGCCAGCGAGGCGCTCGTGGCCCGCGCCAACGAGGCGGGCGGCAAGGACAACATCACCTGCGTCGTGGTCCGCATCTGACCCGGCGCGCGACGGGAGGGACCATGCGACGGCGTCCCGAGATGGTGGGGATCGCGGTGGCGTTGCTGCTCGCCCTCGCGCCGAGCGGCCTCGCGATGGCGGGGGACATGCTCGGCGTGGGTGACGCGGCCCCGCAGTTCATGCTGTACAGCTACAACGAGACCGAGTCGCGGGCCGTGTGCGGCTCGACGACGCCGGGGCTGGGCCACTTCCTGGGCGTCAGCCCCGAGCACCCCAAGCAGGCCGTGCTGCTGGTCTTCCTGGACAAGGGCAGCTCCGCCGAGCTGGACGCGCTGGCCAAGCTCCAGCGCAAGTTCGACTACCAGGGCCAGGGCCTGCAGGTGGTGGTCGTCGGCGTCGCCCGCGAGGCGGTGGACATGCACGACGCGATCAGCTCGTCCAAGGGCGTGACGTTCCCGGTGCTCCGCGACCGGTTCCAGATCGTGGCGGGGCGCTACGGCGTCGAGCGGGGGGACGCCCCGGTGGCGTACCTGCTGGTCGGCGAGCGCCCCGACGTGGACATGACGACCAAGGAGGCCGGCGCGCTGGACAGCGCGGCGAGCCGCATCCACCTGGCGTGGGAGCCCCACGTCCGCGGACGCTGGACCGGCTCGATGGCGGCCCAGGAGGAGGCCATCTCCTCCTCGATCCAGACCTACGTCAAGAAGTAGCGGCTTCCGACGAACCCCGGCAAGGTGCGACGAGTTTCAGCTGCGACGCAGCGCGTCGTCAGCTGAAACTCGTCGGATTGACCTGCGACGCCGCGCGTCGCAGGTCGATCCTAGCTGTAGATCCAGAGCCAGAA
>CAZOYV010000062.1:0-33288 GCA_964584075.1 uncultured Rickettsiales bacterium
GGGATGATGCGGTGCTCAGGCGACGGGAGGGGATAGATTCACAAGCTCTCAGCCGGCGAGGGCCTCGATGCGGGGCCGCGGGACGGGTCCGACGATCACCTCGGAGACCACGCCGTCGCGGGCCGCGACCAGCGTCGGGGTGCCCATGATCCCGTAGGCCCGGGCGGTCTCCATGTCGCGGGAGATGTCGACCAGCTGCACGCCGGGGTTGCGCTTGCCCAGCTCCTCCAGCACCGGCGTCATGCCCGCGCACGCCCCGCAGCGCGGCGAGTAGAAGTAGACCAGCGCCTGCGAGCGCCCCTGCAGCTGCTCGCCGGCCTTGCCCGGCAGCGGCGGCAAGGGCTGGCCCTGCAGCCGGCTGGCGGCGCGCCGGAGCATCGTGGCCAGGCCCAGGCGCAGCAGCACGAACCCGCCGATCAGGCCACCGACGACGATCAGCATCCACGTGGCAGTCGACATCCTCGCTCCTCCTCGGGGGGGTGCACGACGCCCCGGCGGCATAGAGCCGGCGGGACCGCAGATCGTTGCAAGGGCCGGGTCAGGCCGGCGCGCGGACGGCGTCGATGAACGAGTGGCGGTGGGTCTGCTCCAGGATCGCCTGCACCGCGTCCGCGCCGATCTGGGCGGCGGCGGCCTCGCACTCGCGGACCTGGTCGGTGTCGGAGACGGTGGTGTTGTCGGTGCAGATCGCCACCGGGACCCCGGCCTCGAGGAACGCCACGATCGGGTGGGGCTCGCCGGGCGTGGCGGCCAGGGTCTGGTAGTTGGAGGTCAGGCAGCACTCCACCACGATCCGGTCGCGGGCCAGCCGCCGCAGCAGCTCGCGGTCCGCCACCGCCGAGCAGCCGTGGCCGATGCGGTCGGCGCCGACCTCGTCGACGGCCTGCCACACGGCCCAGGCGCGCTCGGCCTCGCCGGCGTGGATCGTCAGCCCCAGCTGCCCCTTGCGCGCGATCTGGAACGCCTCGCGGAACAGCCGCGGGGGGTTGCCGCGCTCGGCGCCGGCGATGTCGAACCCGACCACCCCGGTGCGCTCGTGGAGGTGCTGGGCCTCGGCCACCGCGGAGCGCGCCAGGATCTTGGCGATGTGCGGCCCGAACTGGCGCATCGCGATCACGATCAGGCCCGCCTCGAACCCCGGGAGCTCGTCCTTGGCGTGGTTGATCCCGGACAGCACCGAGGTGATCGCCTGGCGGATCGTCAGCCCGCCGTAGGTGTGGATGATCGGCGCGTAGCGCAGCTCCAGCGCGGTCACGCCGTGGGCGTAGGCCTCCTCGCAGATGCGCTGCGTGGCGTACGAGATGTTCTCGTAGAACTGGGTCACCCACAGCGGGTAGTGGAACTTGTCGAGGTAGTCCAGCAGGGTGCCCCGCTCCTCCGCCTGCAGCACCAGCAGCCGCCGCATCTCCTCGGGAGTGTCGACGGGTGCGAGGCCGTGCTTCTGCATCATCTCCCAGGTCACCTCGACCGGGATCGATCCGTCCACGTGCTGGTGCAGCTCGACCTTGGGGATGGGGGTGAAGTCGATCTCCATGGGCAGGAACTACTCGATCCTCCGCCAGCTGTCCAATGCCGCCCGGGCCCGCGCGGCGCGCTCCACGCCACCGCCGGCGCGGGCCCGGATCACCAGGTCGCGGCCGGTGGTGGCCGTCCCGCCCAGCGCGACGCTGTCGACCCGGTACCGGGCGGCCTCGAGGCGCAGCACCCGCAGCCCATCCTGGACCGCCGCGGAGAGCCGCTCCCCGGCCTCTCCACCCACCAGGATGCCGGCCCGGCGTGCCAGCTCCGGGGCGCGGCGGTGACAGCACGGGACCAGCGCCAGCCGCCGGGCCCCGCTGCGGATCGCCAGCTCGACGACCTCGTCCGACGCGGGCCCGCAGGCGTGGAGCGCCACGATCAGGTCGGGGGGCTCTTCCGGCGCCACGTCGCGCACGGCCGAGGCGGACGTCACCACGTCGTGGAGCCCGCACTCGCCGAACCGCGCCGCGGCCCGGCGCGCGCGCTCAGGGTCCTCCTCGCAGACCAACACCTGCCCGCGCAGCCCCAGCGCCGGCAGCAGCAGCCCGGCCAGCGCCGCCGCCACGGGGCCGCGCCCGGCGGCGGCGTCGATCACCCGCAGCGGCCGCCGCCGCGGTGCGTCGCGCAGCAGCGGGACGAGGTGCTCGAGCAGCGCGTGGACCTGGCCCGCCTTGCGGTGTTCGCGCCCGCCGAGCCGCCCCTCGTCGTCCAGGTGCAGCCGGCCCAGCAGGGCCTCGACCTCCCCGCGCGGGACCGGGCCGCTCATCCCGCCCGCGCCTCCTGCCGCGAGGGTGCCGCCCCGGCCCGCGTCCCCGCGCCCTCCCACGGCGTGAGCCCCGGCGCCATCACGGCGCACAGCCGCTCGGGCTCGCGGACCCCCTCCTCGCGCATGGTCCGGTCGGCGCCGGCCCGCTCGTCCCACCCCCGCCCGGGGCCCAGCAGGTCGCCGCGCCGGCGCCGCACGGCCGCCGCGTGGAGCGCCATCTGGCACGCGTCGTAGCGGACCTCGGTGTCCAGCAGCAGCTGGTCGCGGCGGTCGTCCTGGTGCCGGACGTGGCACGCCGCCGCCTCGATCAGCGTGCCGTTCGCCCGCAGGTACGAGAACGGCTTGCGCCGCAGCCGCCGGGCGACGCGCAGCGCGTCGCGCAGGTTGCGCTCGACGTCGACGCCCTCGCGGGCGAGGGACACCGCGACCCGCGCGCGCAGGAAGTGCAGCTCCGCCTTGATCGTCCCCACCAGCGGGTAGCTCGACTCGACGCGCCGGTGATCGTGCTCGACCAGGGCGCGCTCGGCCCCCGCCGGATCGCCCTCGTAGAGCAGCAGCTCGACCCGCGAGACCAGCAGGTAGTAGTGCTGCAGCGTGATCATCCCCGACGGCCAGGTGTCCAGCGCGCTCTCGATCTCGGTGCGCACGTCCAGCCGGCCGTCCTGCAGTGCCCGCGCGATCAGGAACCGCGAGCGCAGGCTGCCGTGGAAGAACCGGTCGTGGCGCAGCTCCGCGTCGCGGAGGTAGCGCTCGAGGCGCTCGGCGACCTGGCGCAGCCGCCCCTGGTTGACCAGCGACAGCAGGATGTACTGCCGGGTCAGCGACAGGTGCCACGACGCCCCCTGGCAGCGCTCCAGGAAGATCTTCTCGGCCTCGAGCACGTGGGGCAGGGCCTCGGCCCAGCGGAAGTGGTGCACCGCGATCATCCCCTCGACCATCGCCAGGAAGCCCAGCTGCTCGGGCTCGCCGCGGCGGCGGATCAGCAGCGCCCCCCGCTCCAGCAGGCGATCCGCCAGGGGGTGGCGGTCCTGGCCCTGGGCGTGGAGCATCATCGCCTCGCTGACGAACGCCACGCCGATCCGGCGGGCGTCCCCGGCCCGGATCGCGGTGAAGAACATCCGGGCCCCGAGCGCGGCGGCGAGCAGCGGGTTCATGTACGCGACCCCGGCGGCCACGCCCCACAGCGCGTCGATCTTCTTGAGCTCGATGGGCGGGACCTGGTCGGCGTCCCGCTCCTGGAACCGGAACCGGCGCAGCCGCAGCCGCAGCCGGAACCACAGCACCTGCAGGATCGTCCCGGCGGTGCCCCTCGGGATCGATACCCCGAGCTCCCCCAGCAGCTCGCGGAACACCTCCATGCCGGCCACGAACTGGCCGTTCTTGAGCAGGTGCTCGCCGCCCATCCGGCGCAGGTCGACGCTGCGCGTCCGGTCGGGCCCGCGGGCGGCCACGAGGTACTGCTCGGCGGCCTCGGCGCCGCGCCCGGCGTTGACCAGGCAGTCTGCCAGGGCGACCCGCAGCGCCTGCTCCCGCTCGCTCCCCGGGGCGGCGTCCTCCAGCGCCATGCGGTACAGCCGCGTGCCGCGGTCGAAGGCCAGCTTGGCCACCGCCTCGCCCGCGGCGCGCACGGCGTGCTCGCCGGCCCGGTGGGCCTCCCCGGCCCCCTCCCAGTGGCGCGCCAGCGACTCCACCGGGGCCCGCTCCCAGCGCTCCAGCGCCGACGCCAGCAGCCGGTGGGTGTCCCGCCGCGCGTCGGCGCCGAGCCCCGCCGCGACCACCTCGCGGAGGCGGTCGTGGTAGACCTCGATGCGCGCCTCGCCCCCCAGCGGCACCGTGCGCGCCAGGCTCTGGGCGCGCAGCAGCCCCACCGCCTCCTCCACCGCCTCGGGCTCCAGGGCCAGCGCGTCGGCCAGCACCCCGCGCGGCAGCGGCTCGCCGGCCACCGCCATCGCCTCCAGCAGCCGCCGCGCGTCGCCGGGCAGCCGCGCCACGCGCGAGCCGATCACCTCGTCGAGCTTGACCGCCTCGTCCGCCGCCGGCTCGTCGTCCGACGCGGTCAGGTGCAGGAACCGGCAGATCTCCCCGACGAACAGCGGGCTCCCCCCCGACTCGGCCGAGATGTTCTCGGGGCCGGTGCGGTCCCCGCCGGCCTCCATCGTCAGCAGCCGGCGGGCCAGCGCGGCGGCCTCGCCCTCCGACAGGGGCCCGAGCTCCACGCTGCGGACGCCCCCGTGGGGCCGGGCCCGCTCCAGGTACCGGCGCAGCAGCTCGTTGGTCCGCACCTCCTCGGCGCGGTAGGCCAGGATCAGCAGCGCCGGGGGCGGATCCGGCGGGCGCGTCAGCTCGCGCAACAGCTCCATGCTGTCCTCGTCGGCCCAGTGCAGGTCGTCGATGAACGCCACCAGCGGGCGGCGCCGCGCCACGCGGGTCAGCAGCTCGCGCAGGGCCAGGAAGCCCCGGGAGCGCAGCACCTGGGCGTCGGGGATGTCCACCGTCGTGACCGGCGAGTCGGCCACCCCCGGGACCCGCTGCAGCACCGGGAACAGCCGGCTGAGGATCGGCGCGTCGGCGGGCAGCAGCTCGGGCAGGGCATCGCGGGGCTCGAGCAGCAGCGCGTGGCTCAGCGCGTCGACGATCCCGTCGAACGCCTTGTAGGGCACGTTCTCCTGGTGGTAGCAGCGCCCGGCCAGCACCAGCGGCGGGTCGTCGTCCAGCGAGCCCTCCTGGATCCCGGTCAGGAAGTGTCGCACCAGCCGGGTCTTGCCCATCCCCGACTGGCCGCCGAGCGCCACCAGCGCGCCGCGCCCCCCGCGGACCTCGTCCAGCGCCTCGGCGAGCACCCGCAGCTCGGCCGCGCGGCCCACGAAGCTGCTGCCGCCGCTGGTCGTGCGAGTCGCCCGGGCGCGGCGCGTGCGCGGCTCGACCCGCTCCCCGAGGCGCTCCAGGATCGCGTCGACGCCGGGCCGCGCGTCCGGGTCGCGCTGCAGCAGGTCGAGGCACAGCGCCTCCAGCTCGGGGTCGACCGGCTCGGGCAGCTTCAGCGCCGAAGGGGCGGGCGGATCGAACTGCAGCTTGGCCATGATCGCGGCCAGCCCGCCGCCGAAGAACGGCACCCGCCCGGTCAGCGCGTGGTACAGCAGCGAGCCGACGCTGTACCAGTCGGCGGCCGCGGTGGTGCGCTCGCCGGACCCCTGCTCGGGCGCCATGTACGCCGGCGTCCCGAGGATCCGCGCGTCGGTGCTCTTGCTGTCGTCGCCGCCGAGATCGGTGACGATCCCGAAGTCCATCAGCACGACCCGCCCCGCGGGCGTGACCATCACGTTGCTCGGCTTGATGTCGCGGTGCAGCGTCTCGGCGCCGTGCAGCGCGTCGACGGCGCGCACCAGCTGCACCAGCGCGGGGCGCAGCCGCCCGGGCTCCAGCCGCGGGCCGGGCCGCACGTGGCGGACGAAGTCGACCCCCTCGACCAGCTCCATCGTGAAGAACCACAGGTCCCCCTCGGAGACCAGCTCGTGGCGCGTCACCAGGTTGGGGTGGGCCAGATCGGTCAGCGCACGGAACTCGCGCTTGAAGCGGTACAGCGACGACGGCTCCAGCGCGCGCAGGGTCTTCAGCGCCACGCGCATCCCGCGCGCGGTGTCCTCGACCTCGTAGACCACGCCCATCCCGCCGGACCCCAGCCGGCGGATCAGGCGGAACCGGTCGTTGCCGCGGAAGCGCCCCACGGCTGTCATCCTACCGGGGCTGGGCTACAATTTCCCCAACTCGAACCGGACGCCGATGCACACCACCCGCCCGCTGCTGCTGCTCCTCGCGCTCCTGGCGTCCGTCGCGGGGGGGCTCCCCGCCCTCGCGCAGTCGGAGCAGGCCCAGGAGGCGTTCTTCCAGGGCCTCGACCTCGCCGAGGCGGGCGACTGCCCGGCCGCGATCCCGTACTTCGAGCAGTCGCTCCAGCTCGACCCCGCGCTGCACCAGGCGCGCCTGTACCTCGCCGAGTGCCTCCACGCCGGCGGCCGCGACGACGAGGCGCGGGCCCAGCTCGCGATCTACCTGACGACCGAGTTCCCCGGCGCCGAGGTCGATCGCGCCGGGGCGCTGTACACCGCGTGCGGCGGGGATCTGGACGAGCTGTTCCCGCCGGAGACGGGCCCCGATCCGGGCCCCCCTCCGGTGGTGCACCGCTGGACGCCGCTGACCGTGGAGGCGGGGCTCGGCGTGGACCACCACGCCAACCGCGTCGGGCTGACCGACGCGGGGCCGCGCGTCGGGGTCCGGGTGCTGCCCTGGCGCTGGCTGGAGCTCTCCGCCGGCGGGGGCCTCGGCCTCGCCGGCTACCCCGATCACGACGGCACGGTCTACGTCCCCTCGCTCTCCGCCGGCGTGCACTTCTCGGCGCCGCTGGGGCCGGTGCGGATCGTCGCCGGGGTACGGGTCCCCGTGCTGATCAGCCGCTACACCGAGGCGCCGCGCGCCGACGCCGGGGTGCTCGGCGAGGTGGGCCTGCGGGTCGCGGTCCCGGACTCGCGGCTGGTGCTCGGCGGGCGCTTCCACGGGGGCCACGCCGTGTCTCCGTGGATCGGCGGCGGCGTGCAGGTCGGCGTCCAGCTCGGGCCGCTGGGGAGCCCCCCGTGAGCCCGCGCCGTCCCGCCGCGCTGCTGCTCGCGCTGCTGCTCGCCCTCGGCGGGGCGCTGGCGGGCTGCGGCGACCGCGAGGGGGAGAGCTGGATCGGCGTCTGGGACGGGGGCGTGCCCGACCCCGACCCGACCGACGACGACACCGGCGACGACGACACCGGCGACGACGACACCGGCGACGACGACACCGGCCCGGTGGACGCCGACGGCGACGGCTACGACGAGACCGAGGACTGCGACGACGGCAACGCCGACACCTATCCCGGAGCCCCCGAGCTGTGCGACGGCGAGGACAACGACTGCGACGGCGACGTCCCCGACGACGAGCTCGACGGCGACGGCGACGGGGCCAGCGAGTGCGAGGGGGACTGCGACGACGAGGTCTTCATCCTCAACGTCAAGGACCTCGACGCCGACGGCTGGACCACCTGCGACGACCCCCCCGACTGCAACGACATCGACGCCACCCTCAACCAGGACGACGCCGACGGCGACACGGCCACCAGCTGCGACGGAGACTGCGACGACCAGGACGGGACGCTGAACCTGCTGGACCTCGATCAGGACGGCCAGCACTCCTGCGCCGGCGACTGCGACGACGCCGACCCGCTGGTCAACGACGTGGACCTGGACGGCGACGGCTACACGCCGTGCGACACCCCGGCCGACTGTGGCGAGGGCGATCCCGACGTGCACCCGTTCGCGCTGGAGCTGTGCGGGCTGGGGATCGACGACGACTGCGACGGCACGGTCGACGAGGGCTGCAGCGGCTGCCCCGCGTACGTGGACGCCGCCGCCGTCGGGTCGGCCGAGGACGGCAGCTGGTCCGATCCGTACCTGTCCCTCGACACCGCCATCGCCGCCACGTTCGGCGCTTGCAACCAGATCGACGTGTCGCCCGGCACCTACGGCCCCGTCGCCGTGACCGGCCGCGGCATGACCCTGCGCGGGATCGGCGGCGCGGCGGTCACGATCATCGACGGCGGCCTCGCATCGCCCGCCGTCGAGTGGGTCGTGGGCAACCTCACGCTGCGCGGCTTCACCCTCACCGGCGGCAGCGGCCTCGAGGGCGGCGGCCTCTCGCTGCAGCAGTCCAGCGCGACGGTCGAGGAGTGCCGCATCGAGGGCAACTTCTGCGGCTTCACCGGCAACGGCGGCGGGCTCCACGCCCACCAGTCGCCGTCGCTGATCGTGCGCGACACCACGCTGTCCGACAACCACTGCGGCGACGGGGCCCCCGACAACGGGGGCAACGGCGGCGGGCTCCACGCGGTGGACTCGGCCGTCCTGCTGGAGCGGCTGACGGTCGTGTCCAACCGCGCCGGCGACGGCGGCGGGATCGCGCTGCACCACTGCAGCGGCGAGCTGCGCCAGTCGCTGGTGGCGGGCAACCTCGCGGGTGACAGCGAGCCCGGCCTGGGCCTCCACCGCGGCGGCGGCGGCGTGCTGATCGACGGGGGCACCGTGGCGCTGGTCAACCTCGTGATCGCCGACAACGTCAGCGACGATCGCGGGGGTGGCCTGGCCACCGTGGACACCAACGGCGGCGTGGCGGTGGCCAACGTCACCGTGGCCTACAACGCGGCCGCGGCCGGCGGTGCCGGGGTGCACCTCGATCCCGGCGGCGCCGTGGCGCTGCACAACACCGTGGTGGCGTTCAACGCGGGCTCGGCGGGGCTCGACGCCTCCGCGCCGGTGGACGCTCCGGCCCAGTCCTACTGCGACGTGTTCGGCAACACCGCGCTGGACTACGGCCCCGGCGCCCCCGACGTGACCGGCGTCGACGGCAACCTCTCCGCCGACCCGCTGCTGGTGCTGTTCAGCGACGACGGGGACCCGTGGAACGACGACTGGCACCTGCAGACCATCGCCGGCGGTTTCCCCGCCGACTCCCCGTGCCTCGACGCCGGCGACCCCGACCCGGGGCTCGACGACGTGGACGGTACGCGCAACGACATGGGGGCCTACGGCGGGCCGGGTGGGGCGTGGCCGTGATAGCCGGCCAGTCCGGGAGAAGGAGAAGGGGTCAAGAAGAAGAAGGGGTCAAGTCGAGACTTGCGACAATAATCTCGCGTGATGAGGGGGCGGTATCGTTCGCGGCTGGTGGACGACGAGGAGTACCTGTTGGAGGTCCTCCGATACATCCACATCAATCCGGTCGAGGCGGAGTTGGTTGTCCGGGCCGGGGACTATCGCTGGTCGAGCCATCGACATTATCTGACCCCCGAAGCGCCGAAGTGGTTGGAGAGGAGCTTCGTATTCCGACGGTTCGATTGGGACGCCGACGGCGTGGTCGCCTTCGACGAGTTCGTGCACGAGAGGATTCCCGACGAGGTGCGGGAGAAACTCGAGGCAACCCGATGGAAACCGGTGGTCGGTAGCGCCGCATTCGAGGAGAGATGGGCTCGAGCGGTGAGGGAACGCGGGATCGACCGACAGCCCGAGCTTGTGGATGCCCGGAGGCTTGCCGCTCTCGAGGTAGAGCAGGTGATGACGGCCGCGTGCGTGATCTTCGATGTGGAAATCACCGACCTGCAGAGAGCCAGGAGAGGGAACTTCAACGCACCCCGTCAGCTGGCGTTGCTGGTGTGCCGGGAGTACTGCCGCGCTAGCAACCGAGAACTGGGCCGGTGCTTCAACGTCTCGGGTGCGTCCGTACCGAACCTCGTTCGTAGAGCGCGAGCACGAGTGCGGGGGGACCCCGATCTGAGAGCGCGAATGAGGGCGCTGGTCCAGAGGCTGGCGCAAATGTCGCAAGTCTCGACTTGACCCCTATGTTCAGAGGCTGGCGCAAATGTCGCAAGTCTCGACTTGACCCCTATGACTTGAGAGGCGGTCGATGACGGAACCCGTAGGGTGTGGCTGATCTCGGCCGAGGATCTCGCCATCCTGAAGGCTTTTTCCGAACGGGACCGTGTCTTTCGAGATCTGGTCGAGATTCTGAGCGTCCAGATGGACAACCTCGATATGAAGTACATCGAGCAATGGACCGGGATGCTCGACGCCAGCATCGAGTCGGACGAAGTGACGCAACGCATGCAACGAGCGGTTGTACTTGCTCGGTCCTGAAGGATGGACTGTCACTTCCGTATGGCGGGTGTGAAGGCCTGTCTGCCGCGTGGTCGCTTCACGTCCGAACTCGTCATCTCCAGCCGATATTGCACCCATGACCCATGCGGCGGGCCGCACGGGGCGTGGCCGTGACGGCCCCGCTCGGGGGTCCTCGCCCGGCTTGCGAGGCGGGCCCCACCCGCGGATGGCGTCGCCGGGTCGAGTCCGTCGTCGCGACGTCCCTGGCACCGGTGCCGACGTTCGCCACATGTGGTCTACTGCCGGCGATCATGAACGTGCTCGCCCCGCTGTCCTCCCTGGTGGTGCCGCCGTGCCCACACCCGTTCCTCGCCCCGGAGGCGCGGCGATGAGCACCCCGTACGACGTGATCGTGATCGGCGCGGGCCTCGGGGGTCTGACGGCCGCCGCCCTGCTCGCCAGGCGGGGGCTGCGCGTGGTGGTGCTGGAGCGGCACAACATCCCCGGCGGCTACGCCACCAGCTTCGTGCGCGGGCGCTACGAGTTCGAGGTCTCGCTGCACGTGCTCACCGACGTGGGCACGCCGGAGCGGCCCGGCAACCTGCGGCTGCTGCTGCGGGAGCTCGGCCTCGAGCAACAGGTCGAGATCGCGCTGGTGCCGACGTTCTCGCGGTCGGTGTTCCCGGGGCTCGACGTGGTGCTGCCGATGGACCGCGACGGCTTCGAGGAGGCGATCTGCCGGGCCGTCCCCTCGGCGCGGCGGGGCGTGCGGCGCTTCCTCGATCGGGTGATGGCCGTGGCCCGCGAGGCCGACGGGCTGAGCGCGACGTTCGCCCAGCCGCGGGGCGTGCGCCTGCGGCGGCTGCTGACCATCCCGCTGCGCCTGCGCGCGATGCCGCGCTACCTGTTCGCGACTTTACAGCAGGTGCTCGATCACGACGTCGCCGACCCGCGCGCGCGGGCCCTGCTGTGCCAGGCGTGGAGCTACGTCGGGCTGCCGCCGTCGCGCTGCTCGTTCCTGTTCTACGCCGCCGCGCTGGGCAGCATGCTGCGCCACGCCTGCGGCTACCCCGCGCTGCGCTCCCAGGGGCTCTCCAGCGCGCTGGCCGAGGGCCTGCGCCGCGACGGCGGCGAGCTGCGGCTGGCCTGCGGCGCGCGGCGCATCACCGTCGCGGACGGCCGCGCCACCGGCGTGATCACCGAGGCCGGCGAGGAGCTCCGCGCCCGCGCGGTGGTCAGCAACGCCGGGCCGGTGCCGACCCTGACCGAGCTGGTGGACCGCGAGCAGCTGCCCGCCGGCGCGCTGGACGGCCTGCGCCGCCACCGGGTGGGGACCAGCATCTTCCAGGTCTACCTCGGCGTGGCGCGGCCGATCGAGGCGCTGGGGCTGGACCACCACGAGGTGATGCTCAACGAGGACGACGACGTCGAGGCCCACTACCGGCGGGGCTTCACCTTCGAGCGCCCCGGGCACATGCTGGTCGGCTGCCCCAACACCGCGATCCCCGGCATCTCCCCGCCGGGCACCAGCGCCGTGACGCTGACGGCGATGGTCCACGGCGATCCCTGGACCGCGCTGCCCCCCGAGCGGTACCTCGAGCACAAGCACCGCGTCGCCGACGGGATGATCGGCTGGGCCGAGCAGGTCGCCCCCGGCCTGCGCGAGGCCGCCGAGGTCGTGGAGGTCGGGACCCCGCTGACGATGACGCGCTACACCGGGCAGCTCGGCGGCGCGATCTACGGGTTCGAGAACTCGGCGACGAGCCACACCCTGCTGCGCCCGCCGCCGGTGAGCCCGCTGCGGGGCCTGTTCCACGTGGGGGCCTGGACCAACCCGGGCGGAGGCTACTGGCCGGCGATCTCGTCGGGGCAGATGATCGGCGAGATCCTCGCCGGCAAGCTGCGGAGCGAGGAGCGATGAAGTCCGACCTGCGCTGCTGGCTCGAGGACCTGGCCCGCTACCCCGGCGGCGTCCGCGCGCGGCTGCTCGCCCGGCCCGGCGCGGGCCCGGACTACGGCGGCCCCGACCACCGCGAGCAGGCGTACCGCACGGTGGAGGCCCTGCACCCGCGCTCGATGCGCCTGCGGGTCGCCGAGGTCCGCGAGGAGACCCCCTCGACCCGGACCTTCCGCTTGGAGCGCACCGACGGCCCCCTCCCCCCCTTCCGCCCCGGCCAGTACGTCAGCCTCGCGGTGACCGTCGGGGCGGTGCGCACCACCCGCGCCTACAGCATCTCGTCGCCCCCGGGCGTCGGCCACCTCGACCTGACGGTGCGGCGCGAGCCCGCCGGCTTCGTCTCCCCGTTCCTGTTCGAGCGCGCCGTCCCCGGCTGGGAGGTGACGACCAGCGGGCCCACCGGCAGCTTCGTGCACGAGCCGCTGATCGACCGCGGCGCGCCGCTGCTGATCGCGGGGGGCAGCGGGATCACGCCGTTCATGAGCATGATCCGCGACCAGGCCCGGCGCGGCTGGGGCTGTCCCATCGATCTGCTGTACGGCAGCCGCACCGCCGACGACGTGATCTTCGGCGACGAGCTCGCCGCGCTGGCGGCGGCCCACGACGAGCTCGGCTACCGCCTGGTGCTGTCCGAGCCCGGGCCCGGGTACGACGGGCCCGCGGGCTTGCTCGGCGCCGAGCAGATCCGCGCCGTGGCCGGCGACCTGCGCGGGCGCACCGTGCTGATCTGCGGGCCGGCCGCGATGGCCGAGCACACCGGCGCCGCGCTGGCCGAGCTCGGCGTGCCGGCGCACAAGCTGCGTCGCGAGCGGTTCGGGCCCCCCGCCGACGTGACCCGCGCGCCGGGGTGGCCGCCGGACCTCCCGGCCACCCGCCGGGTGCGCGTCGAGGTGGTCGGCCACCGCACGTTCACCGCCGCGGTCGGCGAGCCGCTGCTGCACAGCCTGGAGCGCCACGGCCTGCCCCACCGCTCCAGCTGCCGCACCGGCGAGTGCGCCGACTGCCGGGTGCGGGTGCGGTCCGGCACCGCCTTCGAGGTCGCGCCCGGCGTGCGCCAGGCGGACCGCGCGCTGGGGGTCGTCCACGCCTGCGCGAGCTACCCGCTCGAGGACCTGGTGATCGAGCTGCTGTAGCCGCCGGGGCCGCGGGACCCCGGCGCCGGCGCTCAGCCGAAGCGCTGGTGGATCAGCTCCGAGGAGATGATGCCCGACTGGTAGATCGTCGGCAGCCCGCTGCCCGGGTGGGTCCCGCCGCCGACGAGGTAGCAGCGGTCGAACTCCTCGAACTCGTTGTGCGGGCGCCAGTACAGCATCTGGTCGACGGTGTGGGCGAGGTTGAACACCGCGCCCTCGTACACGTCGAGGTTGCGCTCCCAGTGGGTCGGGGTGTGGACCGCCTCCGCCACGATGTGCTGGCGCAGGTCGGTCAGCCCCGCGCGCCGCTCCATGGCGTCGAGGATCTTCTCCCGGTAGGGGCCGACCACCTGGTCCCAGTCGAGGCTGCTGCGGTTGTTGGGCACCGGGACCAGCACGTACAGCGTGGACTGCCCCTCGGGTGCCAGCGTGTCGTCGGTGGCGCAGGCGTTCTGGATGTAGAACGACATGTCCTCGGACAGCACCAGCTGGTCGGCGATCTCCCGGACGTTCCGCTCGTAGTCGTCGGCGAAGTAGATGTTGTGGTGCGGGATGTCGTACCGCTTGTCGACCCCGAAGTAGAACATCAGGATCGAGCACGACAGCCCGGCCTTGCTCAGCCGCATCGGCGTCCAGCGCTTCAGCTGCCGCGGCTCGACGAGGTGGGTCATCGCGTGGGCGAAGTCGGCGTTGATCACCACCGCGTCGGACCGGACCTCCTCGCCGCCGGCGAGCCGCAGCCCGCGCGCCTCGCCCCGCTCGACGATCACCTGCTCGACCGGGGTCCCGAGGTGGATCCGGCCGCCCTCCTCCTCGACCACCTTGGCCATCGCGGTGCAGATCGCGTTGAGCCCGCCGATGGGGTGGTGCACGCCGCCGCTGTGCTCGACGTAGGAGATGATGCTGAAGGTCGCCGGGCAGTTCCACGGCGACATCCCCAGGTACTTGGCCTGGAAGGTGAACGCGAGCTTGAGCGGGTCGGGATCGAAGAACCGGCCGAGGTGCCGGAACAGGCTTCGGTGCGCGTCGAGGTACGGCAGCGCCCGGACCAGGCCGACCCGGGCGAAGTGCCCGGCGCTGCTGTAGGGCACCGACAGGCACGGGAAGAGCCGATCGAACTTCTTCGTCTCGTACTTCATGTACTTCCGGAACGCCTTGTACTGGCCCGGCCACAGCCGCTCGATCTGCTCCTCCATCGACGCCTGGTCGCTGCAGGGCAGGAACTCCTTCCCGTCGGCGTAGATCAGGCGGTAGAACGGCTCGAGGCTGCGGATGTCCAGGTAGTCCTCGACCCGCCGCCCGGAGCGCTGGAAGACCTCCTCGAGGATCCAGGGCATCATCAGGAACGTCGGTCCGATGTCGAACTTGAACTCCCCCACGTCGAGCCGGCCGTTGCGGCCGCCGACGATCTCCTGCTTCTCGAAGACCTCGACCTCATAGCCCTGGTGGGCCAGGATCATCGCCGCCGACAGACCCCCGGGGCCCGCCCCGACGACACTGATGCGCTTGCCGCTCATCGATCCGCTCCTCCCGTCCGGCTCCGTTCACGCCCGACCCGATCCGCCACCAGCTGCCCGCACGGCGTCACCATCGGTGTCCCGCCGCCGGGGTCGATGCTGCCACAAACGAAGAACAGGTTGCGGCAACGCGGGCTCTGCTCGGGTGCCTCCATCGCCAGGTTTCTCTTCCGATTCGAGACCACACCTTGGATCGAACCCTCGTTCGAGTAGTACATGCGCTGCAGGTCGTCGGGCACCAGCACGTGCTCGGTGACGACGTGCGCGCGCAGATCGGTCAGCCCCATCCGCTCCAGCTCGCGGCCGGCGCGCTCCCAGACCTGCCGGAACAGGTGCGGCAGGATGCGGATCGACGGGCCGAGGTCGAGCTCGAAGCCGTCCGCCGCCAGGCTCGCCGCCGCCGACAGGCCGCCGAGGCCCGCGCCGCTGACCAGCACCTCGTTCCCGTTCGCCATGCCTCACCTCTCGCCGGGATGCTCTCCTACGATCGTCCCAGGAGCCCCGCAACGCCTCCCTGCAGGCTCGCGACCAGAGCCCTGGCCTTGCGCAGCGCCGGCCGACCGGAACCATACACCAGCTCGAGCAGCGTCTTCACGGCGGTGTAGCCGCTGGCCCGGTGGGGGAACCAGTTGATCTCCCGCTTGCCCCGGCCGTCGTGGATCTGGACGGCCTTGGCCTGGGAGAAGCCGAGCAGGCCCTCGGGGCCGTGGTAGCGGCCGAAGCCGCTGTGCCTCACGCCGCCGAACGGCAGGTCCGGGTTGCTGATGTTCTTGAGCACGTCGTTGATCGCGCAGGTCCCGGTCCGCAGCGCCGCCGCGACGCGCCGGGCGCGGTCCAGGTCCGAGGTCCAGATGCTCGCATCGAGGCCATAGGGCGAGTCGTTGGCCAGGCGGATCGCCTCCGCCTCGTCGTCGAACGGCATGACCGGCATCACCGGCCCGAAGGTCTCCTCGCGCATCACGAGCATCGTGTGGTCCACGTCCCGCAGGACCACCGGGAAGCGGTACGCGCCGTCGCGGCGCAGCGCGGTGGTGGCCCGCGCGCCGCGCTCCAGGGCGTCCCGGACGTGGGCCTCGATGACGTCGTGCTGCTCGGCGCGGATGATCGGGCCGAGGTCCTTGCCGCGGCCGGTGCCGACGCGCAGGGACGCCGTGCGCCGGGTCACCGCCTCGACGAAGCGCTCGTAGATCGGCCGCTGGACGTAGACGCGCTCCACCGACACGCAGACCTGCCCGGCGTTGGTGAAGGCGCCGTACACCGCACCCTCGACCGCGCGCTCGAGGTGCGCGTCCGCGAAGACGATCAGCGGGTCCTTGCCGCCGAGCTCGAGCTCCAGCGGGGTCAGCGCCGCGGCGGCCGCCTCCATCACCCTGCGGCCCGTGGCGACGCTGCCGGTGAAGAAGATCCGGTCCGGCGCGGCCCGCACCAGGGCTTCCCCGACCGCCGGGCCGCCCTGGAGGACCTGGAGCAGCCCCTCCGGGAGGCCCGCGCGGTCGGCCAGCTGCCGGATCCACGCCCCCACCGTCGGGGTCACCTCGGAGGGCTTGAGCACCACGGCGTTCCCCGCGGCCAGCGCGGTCACCGCCGGCACCAGCGAGAGCTGCAGCGGGTAGTTCCACGGCGAGAAGATCGCCACCGCGCCGTAGGGCTCGTACCACACCTCGTACTCGCTGCCCGGCGAGAGGACGTGCCCGGCCCGCCGCTGCGGCGCCAGCACCCGCGCGGTGTGCTCCTCGAGCCAGGCGATCATGTCGATGCAGGGGTAGACCTCGGAGGTCAGCGCGTCCAGGTCCGGCTTGCCGGTGGCGGCCGCCAGCATCTGGACCGCGTCGTCCAGCCCCCCCACCAGCTCGCGGCGCAGGCGCCGCAGGGCCGCGATCCGCGCCTCGATCCCCTGCGCGGCCCAGTCCGACGACGCCGCCCGGGCGCGCGCCAGCGCAGCGGCGACGGCGTCCTCGTCCGCCTCCGCGAAGCGCCCGATCACCTCCCCGCTGACGGGGTTGGTCGCCTCCAGCATGGCCCTCACTCCCCCCAGGGGGTCTCAGCGCACCAGCAGCCCCAGCGACAGCGCCATGGTGTGCAGCCAGTTGTTGGTGTAGCCGTCCTGCCACGGCTGGTCGGGGGTCTCGTCGGTGCCGCGCGCGCCGCCGCCGACGTAGCGCAGGTTGAGGTACACCTCGCCCACGGGGCGCAGCGGGAGGCCGGCGCGCAGCGAGGCGTCGACGATCAGGCCGTCGAAGTCGTTCTTGCTGCCCGACACGTAGCGGCCCCAGGCGTAGAACCCGTCGATCTCGGTGCCCATGAAGAAGCCGTTGTCGAAGGTGTAGCGGCCCTCGACCTTGATCACCGGCACGAACCCGATGTTGCCCGAGCTGCGGCGCAGGGTCCCGTCGGCGGAGGTGAACTCGATGGTGGCGTTGCGGATCTGGGCCGAGATCCCGATCGCGAGGTCCTGGTCGGGCGCCCGGAAGAAGTCGTACTGCAGGCTCAGCCGGAAGAACCCGAAGTTGTACCCCAGGTCCACCGCGGTGCCCTTGGGGAACTCCAGGCCGTCGACGCGCTCGGACTCGATCAGGATCACCTCGGTCTGGAAGTTCAGCGGCTGGTACAGGAACGAGACGTTGAGCCGCTGCCACAGCTCCAGCTCGGCCTGCAGCCGGGTGTAGGGGAACAGCACGTCCTGGCCGCCGTTCTCGACGTAGTCCCACTTGGTGCCGTCCTCGCCCAGCTCGATGAAGTGGGCCACCACCTGCACGAAGCCCAGCTCGGCCTGGCCGCGGACGCGCCAGTTGCGGCCGGGCGGGTTGAGCAGGGCGTTGGGGCCGCCGGTGACGCCGCCGAGGTCCATCTGGCCGCGCCTGGTGAGGGCCGCCTCGTCGCGCCTGGCCTTGCGCTCTGCTTGCCTGGCCTGGCGCTCCTCGGGGGTCAGCGGCTCGGCGACGCCGGGCTCGGCGCCGGTCTCGCGGTCGACGGCCGCGGCCGCGCTGGCCGCGACGAGGCTGGTGCCGAGGATCAGGATCACGAGGACGCGCTTCATGTCGACAGCTCCTTCTTCGGGTCTCGGGGGATATCGGCCGACAGCATACAGGCATCGCGCAGGCAAGGTCCGTAGCCGCAGGCGCGGCAGGGCCCCTGGGAGCTGCCCCGCCGGTCCGACGCCAGCCGCCCGTCCACCACCCGCACGATGCGGTCGCAGCGGTCGGCCAGCCGCGGATCGTGGGTCACCACCAGGATCGCGGTCCCCTGCTCGCGGTTGATCCGGCGGAACAGCTCGAAGACCTCGTCGGCGGTCTCGGTGTCCAGGTTGCCGGTGGGCTCGTCGGCCAGCACGACCTGGGGCCGCGGAGCCAGCGCGCGGGCGATGGCGACCCGCTGTTGCTGGCCACCGGACAGGTCGGTGGCCTTGCGGCCGGCCTTGTCGGCCAGCCCGACCAGGCCGAGCAGCTCGTCGGCGCGGGCCACCATCTCGACGTCGACGCGGTCGCGGTCGACGAACATCGGCATGTAGACGTTCTCGCGGGCGGTGAAGGCGCCGAGCAGGTGGTGGAACTGGAACACGAAGCCGATGCTGCGACCCCGCAGGGTGGCGCGACGGTCCTCGTCCAGGCCGGCGGTCTCCACGCCGTCGAGGCGGATCGACCCGCCCGTGGGCCGCTCCAGCAGCCCCATCAGGTTCAGCAGCGTGCTCTTGCCCGAGCCCGACGGGCCGATCACCGCGGTGAACTCGCCGGGCTCGATCTGCAGATCGACGCCGTGCAGCACCCGCGTCCGGATGCGGGTCCCGTACTCGTGGATCACGCCGCGCAGGTCGAGGACGGGCTCAGCCATGGCGGATCACCACGGCCGGATCCAGGCGCGACGCCCGGCGGGCGGGGACGATCCCGGCCAGCAGCCCGGTGACGATCGCCACCACCGCGGCGCGCACGAACACCGCCGCGCCGAGGTCCAGCGGGAAGGTCGGCGTGCCGTCGGGGTTGGCGGCCACGGTCTGGAAGAACAGCGCGAGCCCCAGCCCCAGCAGGCAGCCGAGCACCGCGCCGGAGAGCCCGACCAGGAAGCCCTGGATCAAGAACACCCGGAGGATCGCGCCGCCCCGCGCTCCCATCGCCTTGAGGATCCCGATCTCCCGAGACTTCTGCACCACCGAGACCACCAGCACGCTGGCGATCCCGAGGGCGACGGCCACGATCACGAAGAACTGGATCATGTCCGACGAGCTGCCCTGGGAGCGCAGCGCCACCATCAGCTGCTCGTTGAGCTCCATCCAGCTGCGGGCGTCCAGCTCCGTCCCGGCGCGGATCGCCGCGGAGACGTCGTCCGCGGCGAACACGTCGTCCACCCGCACCTCGATGGTCGAGACGCCGCCCGCCAGGTCCAGCAGGGTCTGGCCCTGGCGCAGCGAGACGAACACCCAGCGCAGGTTGGCCTCCTGGTTCTGCAGGTCGAAGATCCCGGCGACGGTGAACGAGCCGCTGCGCTCCTCGCTGGTCAGCAGCCGCAGCTTGTCCCCCACCCCGACCCCGAGCTCCTCGGCCAGCTCCCGACCGATCACCGCCTCGTTGCCCTGGACCCGGAACGAGCCGGCGAGGATCCGTTGCGAGACCGGGATGACCCGGTCGTAGCGCGCGGCGTCGACCCCCTGCAGCACCACCGACTTGACCGCGGCGCCGCGGGACGCGAACCCGCCGCCGGAGACGCTGGCGGCGGTGGCCACGACCCCGTCCACCGCGTCGATCTGGGACAGCACGCCCTGCCAGCTGGAGATCGACTCCAGCCGCTGCGCCGGCCGCTCCACCCGCCCCGCCACGGGCTGCTCCGCGCGATCCAGCAGCGGGTGCACCTCCCGCTCGGGCTTGCGGACCACCACGTGGGCCTGGGTCCCCAGCGTCTGGTCGATCAGGCTCTGCTGCAGCCCGCCGATCAGCGCCGAGAGGAACACCATCACCCCGACGCCGACCGTGGCGCCGACGATGATCAGCACCGACTGCATCCGGCCTTCCCGCAGGAAGCGCAGCGCCACGGTCCAGGCAAAGGGCATCGGCCGTCCCCCTAGGAGTCAGTCGCAGCCAGGCGATGCGGACGCACGCGGTCTCCGGGCTCGACGTCGCGAACCCCGGGGATCAGCACCGTCTCCCCCTCGTCCACCCCTTCGAGGATCTCGATGAAGCCGTCACCGCGCAGCCCCGGCCGGACCTGCCGCTCCGCTGCCCGCCGGCCGTCGAGCACCAGCACGTGGGGCTCCGCGCCGTCGGCCCCCTGCAGCGCCCCGGTGGGGACCACCAGCGCGTCCGGGTGTCGGTCGACCTCCAGCTCCACCGTCACCGTCATGTCGGTGCGCAGGAAGGCCGGCGGTTCGGCCACCCGGAGCTTGATCTCCACCGTGCCGCGGGCGGCGTCCACCGAGGGGGCCACCGCCGCCACCTCGGCCTCGAAGCGCTCGGCGGGGAAGGCGTCGGCGGCGACCAGCGCGATCTTGCCCGGCTCCAGCCCGGGCAGGCTCTTCTCGTCCACCGCGACCTCGATCATCGGGTCGCCGGCGCGGGCCATCTCCATCAGCACCTTGCCGGGCTGCACGATGTCGCCGACCTCCACGAAGCGCCGCAGCACGACGCCGTCGGCGGGGGCACGGATGTGGGCCTGCTCCACCCGGTCGGCGGCCGCGTCCCGGGTGGCCTCGGCCGCCACCAGCGCCGCCAGCGCCTGGCCGTACTCGCTGCCGCCGGTCCCCACGTTGAGGGCCTGCAGCTCGGCCCGGCGGAAGCGGCTCCGCGCCAGCTCCAGCGCCGTGTCCAGCTCGTCCAGCTCGGCCCTGGTGATCACCGTGGTCTCGAACAGCGCCTGCCCGCGGGTGTACTCCTCCTGGGCGTTGTCCAGCGCCACCTGGGCCTGGCGCAGATCCTCGCTGGCCGAGGGCGCGCCGATGCGCCGCAGGTAGTCGACCCGCAGCCTGGCCTGGCTGACCTGCGCCTCGGCTCCGTGCAGCGCCGCGGCGAGCTCGCCGTGGTCCAGCTCGGCGAGCAGGTCCCCGGCCTTGACCTCCTGCCACTCGCAGCAATTGACCGTCCGCACCGTGCCCAGCAGCGTCGTGCCGATCTGGATCCGCGCCGCCGGCTCCACGCGCCCGGTGGCCACGACGGTCTGGACCACCTCCTGACGCCGCACCTCCGCGGCGTCCACGGCGGGCCGACGGCCCGCGGCGAGCGCGATCAGGGCCACGATCGGCACCCCCAGCGCGGCCAGGGTCCGCCAGCGGCGCCGCAGGAATCCGGGTGAAGTCTCGTCTGCCATCGTCGATCCCGCCAGGTGTTCGCGTGGGTTGCAGCTCGAGCCGGTGGGTAGCGTACTTCGCGTCGAGCCCGGTTGTCATCGGACAGGTGCAAGGGGTCCGGGTCTCTCGCGCGTTCGGCCGGTCGCCGCGACCGGGACTTGCCACCCGGCCGATCCGCTCTTAATCGTGAAAGAGATTACATACATCGGACTTCGTGTTTCAGGAGGGCGCCATGACCACCACCACCCACCCCGACGAGGGCCCGGCGAAGCCCTGGACCTTCCTGACCAACCACGCCCACGTCCTGGTCCAGCTGGCCCGCACGCCCGATGCTCCGTTGCGCGAGATCGCGCTGGAGGTCGGCGTCACCGAGCGGACCGTGCAGGCGATCGTCAGCGACCTGGTGGAGGAGGGATATCTCGAGAAGACACGGATCGGGCGGGGCAACCGCTACCGGGTCAACGGCCTCGCCCGGCTGCGGCATCCGGCCGAGTCCCACGTCCGGATCGGCGATCTGATCATGCTCGTCCTGCCCCGCGCCCCCGGCCTGGGCAAGCGGTTCCCGTCGCTGCTGCACTCCGGCGGCTGACAGGCCGAGATCGGGGCCTGGCTCGTCCGGCGCCCCCCGCTCGGGTTCGTCCGCCCGGGCTCACCGGGCGAGCAGCGCGAGGAGGCAAGCGAGCACCGCCAGCAGGGCCAGGCCCGCCACCGGCCACCGCGCCAGCGTGCGCTCGACGACCGCGAGGCCGCGCCCGAGCAGCGCAGCGAGCTCGGCGGCACGCGAGCGCCCCGGCTCGGCGCCGTCGGCGCCCGCGTGCCCGTGGGCGGCCGGCGGCGAGGGACGCTCCGCGCCGACCAGCCTCGTCACGAGTCGGCCGGCGAGGACCCCGACATCGCCCGGCGGGACCCAGCGCGACGGATCGACCTTCCACCGCTTCTGGATCCAGGCACCGAGGACGGCCAGCGCGCCGCCCGCGAGCAGCGGCCAGACCGCGAGCCAGATCTTCGCCGGCGTCAGCTTCAGGCGCAGCCACTCGAGCGAACCGGGCAGCAGCCAGACGCCGACGACCACGGCGGCGACGAGCGACAGCCAGGGTGCCCAGAGCCCCGCCGTGGGGTGCTCCTCGGCGTCGTCGCGCGGCGGCCAGACCAGCGTGAGCAACCGGATCATCAGCGCGGTGGTCCCCACGGCGCCGAGCGGGAGCAACACGCCGACCGCCCAGGCCCACCCCTCCGGGAGCAAGACCAGGTTGCTCTTCAGCGCGGTCTTGGCGATGGCCCCGCTCGTCAGCGGGGCGCCGGCCAGCGCCAGCGCGGGGACGAGCATGCCGGCGCGGACCGCCGCGATCTGGGTCCGGGTCCGGGCGCCCAGCGCCGGCCCGACCCCGAGGAACAGCGCGCCCTTGGCCAGGGCGTGGTGCGCCGTGTAGACGAGGACCGCGGCGAGGATCCCGGGCCAGGCGTCCGGGCGGACGGCGCCGATCCCGAGGCCGGTCATCAGGATCCCCATCTGGCAGACGCTCGAGTAGGCCAGGATCGTCTTGGGGTTGCGCTGCAGGACGCCCACCGCCGCGCCGAGGATCGCGGCCGCGAGCCCGGCGGTCATGAACACGGCCCCCAGGGTCGGCATCGCCGCCTCGCCGAGGGGGAGGAACCGTATCCAGCCCAGCAGCCCGGCCTTGATCATCGCGCCGCTGAGGACCGCGCTCGCCGGGATCGGGGCGGCCGGGTGCGCCAGCGGCAGCCAGAAGTGCAGCGTCAGCGCGCCGGCCTTGATCCCGAAGCCGACGAGGACCAGCGCGAGCGCCAGAGCGTCCGGCTCCACCTGGTGGAGCGAGGCGATCTCGGAGGTGCCCTGGCGGACGACGAGGAAGCTCAGGCCGGTGAGGACCACCACCTCGCCGATCATCGTCAGCGACAGGTAGACGCGGCTCGCCCGGCGGGTGTCGTCGTCGATCCGGTGCGACACGAGCCCGGCGGACGCGAGCCCCATCACCGCGTACGAGGTGAAGAACGTGGGGACGTCGCCGGCGATGACGAGACCGATGTTGCCGGCCATGCACAGCAGCAGCAGGACGAAGAACCGAACCCGCACGGGGTCGCCGCGGAGGTAGTTGCGCGCGTACCAGGCCGCGACGGAGTACAGGACGCTGGTGAAGCCGAGGAAGATCCGGCCGGGGTCGTCGAGGACGAGGACCGCGTGCTCGAGCAGCCCCGGGAGCTCCAGCGCGGTGCCGGGCTCGGCGAACAGGGCGAGCGCCAGGGCCGGGAGCGCCCCGAGCGGGGCGAGGGTGATCGACCCGGGCCGCAGGCGGGGCACCGCCATGGCCGCGACCAGGACCCACGGTACGGCGAAGGCGCCGACGAGGAGCGCCTGGGACAGGGAGTCGCCGGCCGTCATGGTCCGTACTCCCTTCCGGTGATGATCCGCGCCCAGGCCAGGGGGCTCAGTCCGGAGTCGGCGAAGACGCCCGCGAGGATGACCATCAGGGCCGTGAACAGCGGCGGCGCCAGCAGCATCCAGTGCGTCTCGAGGCGGCCGCGGGGGTGCTCGGCGGGCCATGACTCGGGTGGCGCCAGGAACCACGCGCGGTAGAGGATCGGCAGGAAGTAGGCGGCGTTGAGCAGGCTGCTCGTCGCCAGCACCAGCGTGACCCACTCCGCGCCGGCCTCGATCGCGCCCTGCTTGAGGTAGAACTTGCTGACGTAGCCGGCGAACGGCGGCACGCCGATCATCCCCAGCGCGCCCACGGTGAAGGCGAGCGTGGTCCACGGCATCCGCCGTCCGACCCCGTCCATCTCGCTGACGCGGTGGATCCCCAGCGTCTCGGCGTAGTTCCCGGCGGCGAAGAACAGGGTGATCTTCATGATCCCCTGGTGCACCAGGTGGACGATGCCGCCGAGGGTCGCCAGCGGGCCGAAGATCGCGGCGCCGAGGGCGATGTACGACACCTGGCTGACGGTCGAGAACGCGAGACGGCGCTTGAGGTCGTCCTGGAACAGGGCGCGGATCGAGCCGTAGACGATCGTCACGCAGGCGAGGACGGCCAGCGGCCGCAGCACGCCGAGCTGCTGGGCGGCCTCGACGCCGTAGACGTCGTACACCAGCCGCACGATGCCGAAGGCGCCGGCCTTGACCACCGCGACCGCGTGCAGCAGCGCGCTGACCGGCGCCGGCGCCACCATCGCCCGGGGCAGCCAGCCGTGCAGCGGCACGAGGGCCGCCTTGACGCCGAGCCCGGCGACGAAGAGGAAGAACAGCACCCTGAGCTCGGTCGGGTGGGTGGTCACCAGCGCGCCGAGCGCGCCGCGCTCGGTGAAGGCGACCGGGCCCGCGAGGTCCTGCAGCCAGACGACCGCGAGCAGCAGCAGGGTGCCGCCGCCGACCGTGTAGGCCAGGTACACGCGCCCGGCCTGCAGCGCCTGGCGGGTACCCCGGTGGACGACCAGCGGGAAGGTCGAGATCGTCAGCAGCTCGTAGAACACCAGGAAGGTGACGAGGTTGGCCGAGAGCGCGATCCCGGCGGTGGAGGTGACGCAGAAGCTGAAGAACCCGAAGAACCGGCTGCGCCGCGGGGAGTCCTCCAGGTAGCCGACGGCGTACAGCGTGGTCCAGAACCACAGCACGGCCGACAGCGTGACGAAGAACACCGAGTTGGCGTCGGCGCCGATCGCCAGGGTGACGCCGGGCGCGACGGGGAAGGAGAGCTGGCAGACCTCGCCCGCGTAGACGAGGCGCAGCAGCGCGGCGACGGCCAGGATCTGGAGCGTCGCCCCGGCCAGGTTGAGGCCCGTGCGCAGCCGGTGGTTCTCCTCGCGCAGGAAGAAGATCACGCAGCCCGTCCCGAAGGAGCTCAGGAGGATGCCGAGGAGCACGAGGGACGAGGTCGTCATGGCGACACCCCCGCATCCAGGGTCGCCGCGAGGAGACGCGCGGGCCACGTCGCGAACAGGCCGAGCAGCACCGCCAGCGCGGCCAGGGCGAAGGCCGACCACTCGGCGATCCGCGAGACCGGCCGCACCGGCTGGTCGCACTCCTGCATCACGAACGCCGGCCCGAGCAGCCGGACGAAGTAGGCGGCGGCGAGCACGCTGCCGAGCAGGAGGACCGCGATCCACCACCACTGACCCTGCTCGAGGGCGGCGACGAGCAGCAGCCACTTGCCCGTGAAGCCGGCGCTGGGCGGCAGGCCGACCAGGGCGACGCCGGCGAGGCCCATCGCGAACGCCGTCACCGGCAGCCAGCGGCTCATCCCGCACAGCGACGGGATGCGGTCGTTGCCGATCGCCGCGAGCACGTTCCCGGCGGCGAGGAACACCGCCGCCTTGGCCGTGGCGTGCGACAGCAGCAGGACGAAGCCGCCGGTCAGGGCCGCGGTCCGGTCTTCGGCGGCCCACGCGATCGGGAAGACCACGAACAGGTAGCCGAGCTGGGCGACGGTGGAGTAGGCGACGACCAGCTTGAGCCGCGGCTGGTGCAGGGCCTGCCACGAGCCCCAGACGATCGCCGCGGCGCCGAGCACGCCGATCCACTGGATCGCGCCCCCGCCGACGAGACCGGCGAAGGGCCCGAACCACAGCCGCAGCAGGATGAAGAAGCCGGCCTTGACCACCAGCGCCGACAGCGCGGCGCTCACCGGCGCCGGCGCGCTGGAGTGGGCGGGCGGGAGCCAGAAGTGCATCGGGAACAGCGCCGCCTTCATGATCAGCCCGCCGGTCATGAGCAGGCACGCGACGATGGCGGGCGGGTCGGACGTGACCCGCGCGGCGAGCAGCTCGAGGTCGAGGACGCCGGTCCCGCCGTACAGGATCGCCACGCCCATGAGGTAGAACAGCGATCCGGCGAGGCTGACGAAGAGATAGCGCAGCGCCGCGCGAACGGCGTCGGGGTATCCGGCGGAGGCGACGAGCGCCACCGCGGCGAGCCCGTTGAGCTCGAGGCAGACGTAGAGGGTGAAGACGTCGCCCGACACGAAGATCGCGTTGAGCGCGGAGAGCAGGAACAGCCACAGCGGCCAGAACGCCCGCTCGCGCTCCGCCGGCGCGGTGGCGAGGCCGAACGACGCGGCGGCGTGCACCGAGATCAGCAGCCCGACGACCGCCACCGCCAGCAGCATCACCGCCGACAGCCCGTCGGCGCGGAACGCGATCCCCAGCGGTGCGGACCAGCCCCCCAGCGGGTGGACCAGGGTGCCGGCGTCGAGGACCCCCCTCGCCGTCCACAGGGCGATCGGCGACAGGGCCGCCACGGCGGCGAGGCCGACGCGGCGCGACCACCCGGGTGCGGCGAAGGCGACGACCGCGCCGAGCAGCGGCAGCAGCGGGGCGAGGAACAGGAACCGATCGGGGCTCATCGGGAGCCCCCGTCGTCGTCCGAGGCGTCGTGCCGGCGGACGAGGTTGGCCAGGGCGAGCGCCACCGCGGTGGCGCAGACCGCGACCACGATGCCGGTCAGCACCATGGCGTGCGGGACGGGATCGGGCGGGTCCCCGTTGCGCGCGGCGAGGGCGACGAGGACGAGGAAGACGCCGTTGCCCATCACGTTGACGGCGATGATCCGGCGCATCGACGCGACGTCGCGGAAGACCCCCGCCGTCCCGAGGGCGAAGAGCGCGACCCCGACGAGGAGGTACAGGTCCGCCGGTGCTCCGCTCACGGCGCGTCCCCTGCATCCCCGTCGTTCGAGGGGCGTCCCCCCAGGAACAGGCAGCCGAGGGTCAGCCCGATGGAGACCAGCGCTGCGGACTCGATGACGAGGATCAGCGCCTTGGCGGTCCCCGCCGGGTAGTCCAGGAACCAGCCGCCCCACGCGGTGACGGCCCCGCCGACCGCGCCGAAGACCGCGAGCCCGGCCGTCAGGCCGAGGCGGACCAGCCGCTCGTGATCCGCGAACCACCGGCCGGTCAGCCCGCCGAGGGCGACGAGGACGATCGCGCCGCCGGCCAGCGCACCGCCCTGGAACGCACCCCCGGGGGCGAAGGCGCCGAGCCACAGCAGGTAGCCGCCGGTGACCAGCAGCAGCGGGACGAGCCCGCGGATCAGCCCCTCGAGCAGCGGGCCCGACACCGGGCCGAAGATGGCGCCGCGCGCCCGGCGCAGGCTCCAGACCGAGGCCACGGCGAGCAGCAGGACGCCGAGCTCGAGCAGCGTGTCGGTGCTGCGGTAGTTGAGCAGGACGGCGGTGACCGGGTTGGTCACGCCGCTGTCCTCGAGGGCGGCGTGCGCCTCGCCGGTCAGCGAAGGCGCGGGGGTCGGCAGCCCGAGCACCCCCCAGACCAGGACGGCGAACACGGCCAGCGCGAACGCCCAGCTGGCGAGCCGGCCGATCACGAGGTCGCTCCTCCGGACGAGTCGCCGCCGTCGCGGCCGTCGCGGGTCCAGCGCCGGAGCGCCGCGAGCATCAGCGCCCCGGTGAGCCCGGCCCCCACCGCGGCCTCGGCCAGCGCGAGGTCCGGCGCCGAGAGCCGGAACCAGGTCACCGCGAGCACCAGGCCGAGGGCGACGAAGCTCACCACCGCCCGGAACAGATCGGTGTCGGTCACCGCGCGCAACGCCAGGGCGAGCGCGAGCAGCGCCAGCAGGACGTCGAAGACGAACGCGGCGCTCACGGCGCACCTCCGCGGTCGGGGGGTGCGTCCCTCCGGCCGGCAACGCCCGCGACCAGGAAGGCGACGTTGGTCCCGGCGGCGAGCACGAGCAGCCAGATCAGCAGCAGCTTGAACGCGGTGGGCCAGCTCGGGGCCTGGAAGACCGCGGCGAGGATGGCGAAGCCGAGCCCGAGGTTGTCGGCCTTGGTCAGCGCGTGCAACCGGCTGAGCGGGTCGGGCAGCCGCAGCAGGCCGATGGTCCCGGCGGAGAAGAAGAACAGCGAGCCGGCGAGCATCACCGCCGAGAGGATGTCGAGCACGCTCAACGGTCGGCTCCTCTCCGGGGTCGGTCTCCGAACCAGCCGAAGCGGACGGCCGCCACCCCGAAGACCGCGGCGAGCAGGGCCAGGACGAGGGCGACGTCGAGACCGCGAGGCGCGTCGAGGGCCGAGGAGAGGACGACGAGCAGGGCGACGCCCGCGGTCCCGAACAGCAGCACCGCGAGCAGCGGGTCCACGGTCGTTCGCCGGCGCAACATGACGCCCAGGCCGACGGCGATGTTGAGCAGCAGGCCGCAGGCCGCGATCCACCACACGAGGGTCATCGCACGACCTCGTCGGGCCCGCAGCACAGCCCGGCCACCCGCCGCTCGAGGTGGCGGAGCTCGGCGTCGACGTCGGCCCTCGTGTCGAGGGCGTGGACCTCGATCCGATCGCCCTCGAACCCGGCGGAGAGCGTCCCGGGCAGCAGGCTGATCGTGCTGAGCATGAGGTGGCGCGGCGTGCCCTCCGGCAGTCGGGTGGTGAAGACCACCCGGCCGGGCCGGATCGGCATGGAGGGGGCCAGCACCCTGCGCGCCACGTCCCACCCTCCGAGCAGCGACTGGTGCAGGAAGGTCGCGGCGAAGGGCAGCAGACCGGCGAAGCGGATCGGCACGTACGGGCGGGCGGTGAACCGCGTCGCCGCCCACGCGCCGGCCGCGACCGCCGGGATCCCCACCAGCCACGAGTCGAGATCGAGGCCGTTGAGGCCGAGCCAGCCCAGGGCGAGCACGACGGACGAGCGGATCAGCCGGCGGCTGGTCGAGCGCCCCGAGGGACGGCCTCGCTCCGTCGAGCTCACGAGGTCGGTCTCAGCCTCCATGATCGCTCCCCCGGTGCACGGGCGCTCCGACCGCGGGGCGCGGAAGCCGATGTGTACCACGGTGGCCTCGCCAGGGGTGGCAGCAACACGCTCCACGGCCGATCGAGGCCGTCGAAGAGACCGGCAGGGAGGCAGAGGACGAGACCTCGCCGATCTTGGCCCGCGTGGAATCCACGGGGCGGTTCTATCACAAGGGGATTCCCAGATTGAGCTGGGTCGTGGCAATGGGCTGTCTGGCAGCCCGTCGCGCGGCGTCGATTCCGCGCAGCACCACTCCGGGCGCTCGCCAGCCCATCGCTCCGGACCTGGACCCCGTGCTGGTAGCGACCACCGCTGCCCCGGAGCGAGCCGGTGGCCGGTGGGCATCGATCGCGGGACCGGCCGGGAGCGCGTGGGCCGCTCCGCGAGCGACGAGGCGTTACTCGGGCATCGGCCCGATCAGCAGTCCGACCCTGAGGCTGCCGGCGATCGTGGGGCGGACCAGGTAGCCGCCCTCGAACTGGCCGCCGAACACCAGCCGGGTGTCGGGGACCACGCCGCGGACCCCGAAGACGCCGAGGATCCCCGTGTTGACGCCGGCCTCCTCGTCGCCCTTGCGGCTGATCGCCAGCGGCACCTCGGCGCCGGCGACGATCCGCACCGGGCCGGCGGGGATCGAGGCGGCGGCGCCGAAGGCCCACGCGGGGAGGTGGATCGTGCCCGCCTCGCCCGGGTAGGGACCGAACCCGACGTGCCACTGGGCCAGCAGCTCCAGGTAGCGCCAGACCAGGAACCGGCCGCCGATCACCGGGCCGGCGGCGACCAGCTGGATGTCGTTGCCGTAGTGCTCCACCAGCGGGCCGATCTCGAGGGTCACGGGGGCCCACCGGGCGGGGCCCGCGGGCTTCACCGCCGGGCCCGTCGCGCCGCCGTCGCCGGTGCTGGGGACGTAGCCGGTGTCCGGACTGCCGCTGTCTCCGCTGCCGGCGTCGGCGGCGGCCGCGGCCTTCTCGGCGGCGATCTGCTTCTCCATCAGCACCGGGTCGCCGCCACAGGCCCGGACCAGCTCGTGGGCCTGGTCGGTGCGCTTGGCCTCCACGTCCGCCGCGAGGTACAGCCGCAGCTCGTCCAGCGCCGGCTGCTTCATGCCCAGCAGGTAGTAGCACTCGGCCATGTACAGGCGGGCCTGGTGCAGCGTTTCGTCGAGCTGCAGCGCCAGCTGGAAGCGGCTGACCGCGCCCTCGCAGTCGCCGGCCTCCTTGAGGTCCAACCCGGCGAAGAACAGCGACTCGGGGTCCTGGGGATCGTCGATGCCGGCGGCGGCCGGCCCGGCGAGCACCAGTACCAGCGGCACCAGGGACCAGCAAAGAGGGGATCGGGCCATGCGCCATTATACGCACAGGGGTAGACTGAACGTCGATGATCGAGGGCCCCCACGATCCCCCCGAGGAGTCCGGCGAGCCGTTCCGTTTCGGCCACTTCCTGGTCGAGCGGGTCCTGGGGCAGGGCACCTTCGCCACCGTCTACCAGGCGGCGCTGGTGGGGGAGTTCGGGATCCACAAGCCCGTGGCGCTCAAGGTCCTGCGGCGCCGCATCGCGGGCTACGAGGACAAGGCCTTCGCCGGGCTGATCAACGAGGCGCGCCTGGGGGCCACGATCCGCCACCCGCACCTGGTGGAGTTCTACGAGTGCGGCCAGGTGGGCGACCGGATCTACATCTCGATGGAGCTGATCGAGGGCCCCAACCTGGCCCAGGTGCGGACCACCGCCAAGGAGCTGCCCTACCCGGTGGACCAGTCGCTGGTCGCGACCATCGCGCTGCAGACCGCGCGGGGGCTGGCCGCGCTGCACCGCGCGACCCACGGGGGCAAGCGGATCGAAGCGATCCACCAGGACCTCAAGCCGGGCAACATCCTGCTGACCCGGGAGGGGCAGGCCAAGATCGCCGACTTCGGGATCTCGCGCTTCGCCACCGACTTCTACATGACGCTCGGCATCGAGGGCCCGCGCGGCTCGCCGCTGTACATGTCCCCCGAGCAGTCCCGCGGCGAGGAGCTGACCCAGGCCTCCGACGTCTTCTCCTGGGGCGCGACGATGCTGGAGCTGCTGGTCGGCCGGCCGGTGTTCGCCGCGCCGTCGCTGGAGGACATCCTCGGGAAGGTCCAGGGGGCGGACTGCGGCGACGCCCTGGACGTCGCGCGCAAGCGCGTCCCCGAGCTCGCCAAGGTCCTCCGGCGGGCCCTGGAGCCCCGCCCGCGGCTGCGCATCCCCGACGGCGACGCGCTGGTCGAGCAGCTGCGCGCCGTGCCGCCGCCGCCGTTCGGCGACGAGGCGATCGCGCGCATCGCCGGCGACCTCCACGGGATCCTCTCGGAGCGGATGGCCAAGGTCGCCGGCCAGTCGGTGCGCCACCTGCTGGAGCCCCGCGACGACCTCGCGGCGGGCACGCCGAACCTCGCGGACCCGGAGCTGGGCGAGGGCACCCCGGACGACCTGGTGTCGATGGACGACACCCAGCGCTGGTCGCGGGCGAGCGACTCGCGGGACGGCGAGGTCCTGTTCCCGGACGAGGTCGCGGAGGAGCGGCGCGTCCGCGCGGAGGAGGCGCGGCGCGAGTCGGAGCCGGCCGGCGACGGCGAGATCGCGAAGCTCGGACCGGACACCGGCCTGCTCCGCGAGCTGGCGGAGCCCTCCGGGGACGCGCTCGGCCGCGGCGCGTGGCTCGCCATCGTCGCGGCGGTCGTGGTGGTCGCCGCCGGCCTGCTGGCCGCGGCCGTGCTCGTGCCGTGGGGCACGCTGTTCGGCGGCGGGGGGGGGGCCGAGCCCGTGACCGAGTCCGTGACCGAGCCCGTCACCGAGACCGAGGCCGAGTTCGAGACCGAGACCGAGCCCGTCACCGAGACCGAGGCCGAGGCCGTGACCGAGGCCGTGACCGAGGCCGAGGCCGTGACCGAGGCCGTGACCGAGGCCGTGACCGAGGCCGTGACCGAGGCCGAGATCCCCACCCCGGAGCCCGAGACCCCCACCCCGGTGGTGGTCGAGCCGCCGACCCCCGAGCCGCCGACCCCCGCCGCGGGCACCGCGCTGCGGCTGACCCACGCCGCCGTCACGCGCGGGATCCTCGGCAAGCCGGTCTCGCTCTCCGTGCAGGTCGATCCGCCCGGCGCCTACCGCGCCGTGGTGCACTACCGCGCGCAGCCCGGCGGCGCCTGGCAGGCCAGGACCGGGTACGGCGGCGACGGCGGCACCCTCGAGCTGACGATCCCCGCCGGGGACTGGCAGGGGCAGGACTCCACGGCGGTGGAGTACTGGATCGAGGTCGAGGGCAGCGGCCTGGAGGCCACGGCCGGCTCGGCGGCGGCGCCGTACGGCTACGAGCTGTACTGAATCAACGCTTGAGCTGGTACTCGAAGCGGCCGTCGTCGGTGCGGCCGATGTTGACCACCGTGAACAGCTCGCCCCCGTAGCGCACCACGCTGCCGACCTCGGTGTCGATCCGCGCCGGGTGGCGGATCCGGACCTCGTCGTCCTTGATCTGCTCCACGTCGTCGCTGTACAGGTCGTCGCGCAGCCTGCCGGGGTACATCAGCGCCGCGACCACCTTGCGGCACTGCTCGGCGCCGAGCTCCGGGTACTGCATCATCAGCAGGTCGGCGTGGGTCTGGGGGCTGGCGCCGGGCTCGCGGCGCAGCGACTCCTGCACCACCCGCTCGTAGGCCCGCACCGACAGCTCGGCGAAGTACGTCGCCGCGCCGAGCCGCTCCGCGCGCTCCTCGAACCGCGCCCGGTTGCGGGACACGAACTGCCCGGCGATGGCGGGGTCGAACTGGGTCCCCGCGTGGGCCTCGATCTCGCCCAGCGCCTCGCCGACGGTCCGCGCCGGGCGGTGCGGACGCTGGCTGATCATCGCGTCGTAGGCGTCGATCAGCGCCAGGATCCGCGACTCGCGGGGGATCTCCTCGCCGGCCAGCCCGTCGGGGTAGCCGCCGCCGTCCCACCGCTCGTGGTGGTGGCGGATGATCCGGGCGACGGCCACGTAGCGCGTGATCTGCCCGACGATGCCGGCGGCGTCCACCGGGTGGCGGTGGATCCGGTCGAACTCGTCCACCTCCAGCGGCGCGGTCTTGCGGCGCACGCGGGAGGGGCACAGCACCATGCCCAGGTCGTGCAGCAGCGCAGCGGCGCGCAGCTGATCGAGGGTCTCCCCCTCCAAGCCGATCTCGCGGCCGAAGGCGAGCACGTACTGGGCGACCCGCTCGGAGTGCCCCCAGGTGTACGGGTCGAGCCGATCGACCAGCACGGCGACCTGCTCGAGGCCGCCGTCGCGGCGCACCAGCAGGGGCAGCACGCGGTCCTCGAGCTGCTCCAGGGTCAGCTCCAGGCTGGACATGTCGAGGCGGGTGCCCAAGGGCTCGCTCCTCCCGGGATTTCGGCGCCGCGCAGCCTACCAGAACGGACGGGGCGGGGCTCGCGTAACTATAATGGTACGAACGCAGGAGCTCCGCGCAACGAGCGGCACGGGGCTCCCGCGTGCGCGAGGTGCCACGCATGACTCCACGAACCGATGCACCGCGGCCCGGGGGGACGCGCGCTGCCGCGGCGGCCTGGCCCGTGCTGCTGGGCCTGATCCTGCTGTTCGGCTGCCACGATCCGGGCGAGGAGGGCTGGCTCGGGATCTGGGACGACGACGACGCGGCCGAAGACGACACCGGCGACGACGACACCGGCGACGACGACACCGGCGACGACGACACCG
>CAZOYV010000063.1:0-33080 GCA_964584075.1 uncultured Rickettsiales bacterium
GCCCATGTCGTCGTCGGCCATGTCGTCGTCGGCCATGTCGTCGTCGGCCATGTCGTCGTCGTCGGCGGAGTCGTCGTCGTCGTTCTCGGGACAGCCGGTGGACGCCAGGGACAGGGATGCCCCCAGCACCAGGGCGAGCAGGGTGTACGGGAGGGTCCGGTGGTCTCTCATGGTGTTGCTCCTCTGTGGGGATTCGCTGCCGTACCCTGGCAACGCTCGGTCGCGGCGGGTACCGGGGCTTCCCCGGTGCGGCCGTGGAGCGCTCCCCGGCCCCCGAAGCCCCGCGGAGCGAGGCGACCGCTTGCGCCGTCGCGGCCGGGGCCTATGCCGGGGGGCGCCGGACGGAGCCGGCGGACGGGAATGGCTGCGGAGGGATCGTCATGATCGGCGCACGCGACGAGGGAGCGGCAGAGCCGGTGGGGCACCACCCCCTCGAGGACCGCTCCCAGCCCAAGTCCTACAAGACGATCCTCGACCAGGAGATCGCCACGGGCCTGCACGAGCTACGCCGGCCCGCGCGCGGACTGTTCCTCTCGGGGCTCTCGGCCGGGCTGGACATCGGCTTCAGCCTGTTCGTGATGGCTGCCCTGCTGACGATGCTCGGCGGGGTGCTGGACGGCGCGGCGACGCGCCTGCTGGTGGCGGCGGCCTACCCGGTGGGCTTCGTGTTCGTGACGCTGGGGCGCTCGGAGCTGTTCACCGAGCACACCACGCTGGCGACCTTCCCGGTGCTGGCCCGCCAGGCGCGGCTGGCACGGCTGGCGCGGCTGTGGGGGATCGTCTACGCCGCCAACCTGCTGGGGGCGCTGGCGTTCGCCCTGCTCGCGGTGTGGATCGGGCCCCGGCTGGGCGCCATCGAACGGCCGGTGTTCGCGGTGCTGGCACACGAGCTGACCGACCACACCTGGTACGTGATCCTCGCCAGCGGCGTCCTCGCCGGGTGGCTGATGGGCCTGCTCTCGTGGCTGCTGGCCGCGTCCCAGGACACCATCTCCCGGATCCTGGTGACCTTCCTGGTGACGTCGGCCATCGGCGTCGCCGGCCTGCACCACGCCATCGCCGGCTCGGTGGAGGTGCTCGCGGGGGTGCTGACCAGCCCCTACCTGACCGTCCTGGACTACCTGCGCTTCCTGCTGTGGGCCACCGTCGGCAACGCCGTCGGCGGCGTCGTGTTCGTCGCCGTGGTCAAGTTCAGCCACGCGCGAGAGAACGGCGACGCGGAGGTCGGGCGTGGCGATACGGCTCAGCGCTCGTAGGTGCCCATCAGCGACGCCCGCGCCAGCACGTGCCCCTCCATCGCCTCGAGCAGCTCGCGCTTGTCGAAGCCCCGCGCCGGATCGAGCCGGGCGTCGAGGGCGAAGAGGTGGAAGTAGTAGCGATGCGGGCCGTGGCCCCGGGGCGGCGCCGGTCCGCGGTAGCCGGGCCGCTCGCCCGAGAACGAGTTGACCCCCTGGCGGGCCGGGATCGAGGGCGGCCGCCAGATCCCCGGGATGCCCTCGATCAAGCCGCGCTCCTCCGCGGGGATGTCGGCCACGATCCAGTGCACGAACGGCTCCACGCGGGGGGCGTCCGGGTCCTCCATCAGCAGGGCATACGTGACGGTGCCCTCGGGGGGGGCGGTCCAGGTCAGCGGGGGCGAGAGATCCTCGCCATCGCAGGTGTAGCGGCGGGGGATCGTCTGGCCTTCGCCGAACGTGGTGCACGCGAGCTCCATGGCGTTCCTCTCTCCCGGGCGAACCGCTGCGCCTGGTCCTCCGCTACGCCGTCGACTCGTCGCCGGCGAGTCGCTGCTTCATCCAGTTGATCAGGCCGCCGGCGAGCAGCACCTCCCGCTGCCGCTCGGAGACGTCGAGGCGGGCCTCGAAGGTGGCGTCGCGGGTCACGTCGGTGACCTGCAGCGCCTCGTCGCCGCGCTCTACGGCGTTCGCCAGGCGGTCGATGGACAGGTCGTCGCCCTGGGCCACGAGCTCGAGGAGGTCGGGATCGGCGAAGGTCAGCGGCAGCACCCCGAAGTTGATCAGGTTCTGCTGGTGGATCCGCGCGTAGCTGCGGGCCAGCACCACCCGCAGGCCCAGGTGGCGCGGGGCGATCGCGGCGTGCTCGCGGCTGGATCCCTGGCCGTAGTTGTCGCCGGCGACGATGACGTGGCCCCCGGCGTCTCGCACCGACCGGGCCCGCTCGGGGTAGCTGGGGTCCACCGGCTCGTAGACGAACTCGGCGATGCGGGGGATGTTGCTGCGGAAGGGCAGGATTCGCGATCCGGCCGGCATGATCTCGTCGGTGGAGACGTCGTCCCCGACCCGCAACAGCACGGGCAGCTCGATGCGCTCGGGCAGCCGGTCCAGCGCCGGCAGGCTGGCGATGTTGGGTCCCTTGATCGGCTCGACCTGCGCCGCCTCCTCGGGGGACGGCGGGGCCTCCAGCATCTCTCGGTTGATCTCGATCTCGGCGGGCTCCTCGACCCTCGGGTAGGCCATCTCGCCGTCCAGGTCGCGCGGGTCGGTGATCGCGCCGCGCAGCGCGGAGGCGGCGGCGGTCTCGGGGCTGACCAGGTGGACCTGGTCCTCCTTGGTCCCCGAGCGGCCGGGGAAGTTGCGCGGCACGGTGCGCAGGCTGATCTGGCCGGTGGCCGGGGCCTGGCCCATCCCGATGCAGCCGTTGCACCCGGCCTGGTGCAGCCGCGCCCCGGCGGACAGCAGCGCGCCGACGTGCCCGTCGCGGGCCAGCTCCTGCAGCACCTGGCGCGAGGTGGGGTTGATGTCCAGCGACACGTCGGGGTGCACCTGGCGGCCGCGCACGATCTCGGCGACGACGGCGAAGTCGCGGTAGCCGGGGTTGGCCGAGGAGCCCACGTAGGACTGGTAGATCGGCTCCCCCGCGACCTCCCGCACGGGGACCACGTTGCCCGGGCTGGTGGGCAGCGCCACCAGGGGCTCCAGCGCCGACAGGTCGATGCGCTCGGTGTGGTCGTACTCGGCGTCGTCGTCGGCGACGAGCGGGGCGAAGTCGTCCTCCCGGCCCTGGCGCCGCAGGAAGCGCCGGACCGCGTCGTCCGCGGGGAACACCGTCGAGGTCGCGCCCAGCTCGGTGCCCATGTTGGCGATCACGTGGCGGTCCATCACCGCCAGCGAGGCCAGCCCCGGGCCGTGGTACTCGATCACCCGGCCGCGGCCGCCGCGGACGCCGTGGCGGCGCAGCATCTCGAGGATCACGTCCTTGGCGCTGACCCAGTCGGGCAGCTCGCCCACCAGCTCCACGCCCCACACCTCCGGCATCGGCAGGTACAGCGGCTCGCCGGCCATCGCCAGCGCGACCTCCAGCCCGCCGGCGCCGATGGCGAGCATGCCGATCGCGCCGGCGGCCGGGGTGTGGCTGTCCGAGCCCACCAGGGTCTTGCCCGGGACCCCGAAGCGCTCCTGGTGCACCGGGTGGCTGACCCCGTTGCCCGGGCGGCTGTACCACACCCCCAGCTTGCGGCAGATGCTGCGCAGGAAGCGGTGGTCGTCGGGGTTCTTGAAGTCCTGCTGGATCAGGTTGTGGTCCACGTACTGTGCCGAGAGCTCGGTGCGCACGCGGTCCAGCTCCATCGCCTCGAGCTCGAGCATCACCAGCGTGCCGGTGGCGTCCTGGGTCAGGGTCTGGTCGACCCGCAGGCCGATCTCCGTGCCCGGCGTGACGTCGCCGTCCACCAGGTGGTCCTCGATCAGCTTGGCCGTGATGGTGCCGCGCATCGGTCTCCTCCCGCCGGGGTGGCGTCGCGACCCGAACCTAGGAGTCCGCGGGCGGAGGAGGGTACCGGGTCGTACCCGGGGTTCCGGGCGGGCGTCCGCCCGGGCGGGGCATGGGGGATTCCCCCAACGCGACGGAGGAGCCGGCGCCGGGGGCGGGGCCGTGGTATGGATCGGGGGGCGATCGAGAGGATCCGATGCCGACCGCGAACGGGACCCGGAGAGGAGACGAGCACCGCGGCGCCGGAGGGGCGGATGACCCCCTGGTGGTGGGCGTCGGCGCGTCGGCCGGGGGGCTCGACGCCTGCCGCCGGCTGCTGCAGGCCGCGCCCGAGGATGGGGGGCTGGCCTTCGTGCTGGTGCTGCACCTGGACCCCGACCGCGAGAGCCAGATGGCCCCGCTGCTGGATCGCCGGACGGCGCTGCCGGTGGTCGAGGCCGAGGACGGGGACGCGGTCGAGGCCGGCCGGGCGTACGTCATCCCGCCCGGCCGCGAGCTGCGCCTCGAGGACGGGGCGCTGCGCCTGGAGGCCCCCACCGCGCGGCGCGGGCAGCGCGCCCCGATCGACGCGTTCCTGGGCTCGCTAGCTCGCGCGCGCGGCCGCCAGGCCGTCGGCGTGCTGCTCTCGGGGACCGGCACCGACGGCCTCCGCGGGCTGCGCGAGATCCGCGAGGCCGGCGGGCTGACGCTGGCCCAGGAGCCCGCCAGCGCCGAGTTCGACGGGATGCCCGGCGCGGCCATCGAGGCGCGCCTGGCCGACCTGGTGCTGCCGCCCGAGGAGATGGGCCCGCTGCTGGCGCGCTACCGGCGCCACGCGTACGTCGACGGCGGCGCCGGCGGCGCCCCGGCGGGCGAGGCCGGCGGGGAGGACGCCCTCGCGGCGGTCCTGGAGCGGCTGCGCGAGGTCACGGGCCGCGACCTGCGGCACTACAAGGCGGGCACGCTCGCGCGGCGCGTCCACCGGCGGATGGGGCTGCGGCAGGTCGGCGACCTCGGGGGGTACCTGCGCCTGCTGGACGAGGACGGCGAGGAGGCCCACGCGCTGCTGCGGGACCTGCTGATCGGCGTCACCTCGTTCTTCCGCGACGCGGAGGCCTGGGACGCGCTGCGCCGCAAGGCGATCCACCGCCTGGTCGCCGAGGCGGAGCCCGGCGCCGCGCGGCGGATCTGGGTGCCCGCGTGCGCCAGCGGCGAGGAGCCGTACTCCGTGGCGATGCTGCTGCACGACGCGGTCCGCGCCGCCGACCGGCAGGTCGACGTGCAGGTGTTCGCCACCGACCTGGACGGCCTGGCGGTGGCCACGGCGCGGCGCGCTCAGTACCCCGCCGCGTCCGCCGCCGACGTTCCGCGGAGGCTGCGCGAGCGCTACCTCGGCCCCGCGGCGCGGGACGGCTTCATCGAGGTCGCGCGCGGCGTGCGCGACCTGGTGACGTTCGCCCAGCAGGACCTGATCCACGACCCCCCGTTCTCCCGCATCGACCTGCTGGTCTGCCGCAACCTGCTGATCTACCTCGAGCCCGAGGCGCAGGCCCGGGTGCTGCGCCTGCTGCACTTCGCGCTGCGGCCGGGCGGCTACCTGTTCCTCGGGCGCTCGGAGGGGCCCCGCGAGCGCACCGAGCTGTTCCGCCCCGTGGACTCGGCGGCGCGCCTCTACCGCCGGGTCGGCGAGGCCCGCGGGCGGGCACCGGCGCTGGAGCGCGCGCCCCACACCATCGCCGCGCCGCCGGACCCGTTCGTGCTGCCGCCGGTCCCGGCGATCCCCGGCCGCGGCGTCGCCGACGTCGCCCGCGAGGCGCTGCTGCGCCACGCCACGCCGCCCGCGGTGGTCGTCGACCACAACCACCGGGCGCTGTACTACTCGGGCGACACCGGGCGCTACCTGCGCCAGCCCCACGGTCCGCCCACCGACGATCTGCTCGAGCAGATCCCCGAGGGCCTGCGCCACCCGGTGCGGCTGGCCGTGCGGCGCGCCCTCGCCGACGGGGAGGTCGTGACCCGCGCGGGCCTGTCGCTCGAGGCCGCCGGCGAGCGCCGGGCGGTGCGCGTCTGCGTCCGCCCGGTGGACCACCCCGAGGCGGACGAGCCGCTGGCGCTGGTGGTGTTCGACGACGAGCGCGGGCCGGCCGAGGCGCCCCCCCCCGCGCTGCCCCTCGAGGGCGAGCTGATCGGCCAGCTGGAGCAGGAGCTGCGGGACACCCGCGAGGACCTGCGGCTCCACGTCCAGCAGCTCGAGACCAGCAACGAGGAGCTGCAGACCGCCCACGAGGAGGTGCTCTCCACCAACCAGGAGCTGCGCTACACCAACGAGGAGCTGGAGGCCTCCCGGGAGGAGCTGCAGTCGCTCAACGAGGAGCTGACGACGGTCAACGCCGAGCTGCAGGCCAAGGTCGAGGAGCTGGAGGAGGCCAACCACGACCTGGCCAACCTGCTGACCAGCACCGACGTGGCCGCCGTGTTCCTCGATCCGGCGCTGCGGATCCGCCGCTTCACCCCGGCGATGACCGCGCTGCTGCCCCTGCGGCCCGCGGACCGCGGCCGCCCGCTGGCGGACTTCGGGCGCCCCGTGGTGGACGGGACGCTGCTGCAGCAGGCCGGGGAGGTCCGCGACGGGGCCGCGGAGGTCCGCGACGAGGTCGCCCTCGACGGCGACCGCTGGTTCGTGCGCCGCGTGCTGCCCTACCACGCCGGCGCCGAGCGCGTCGCCGGCGTGGTGGTGACGTTCGCCGACATCACCGCCCTGAAGCGCAGCGAGCGCGCGCTGCAGAGGCTCAACGACGACCTCGACCGCCGCGTGCGCGAGCGCAGCCGCCTGCTGGCGATGACCCACGACGTGGCGCTGGTGGCCAACGAGGCCGCGCGCCCCGAGCAGGCCCTGCGGCGGGCGCTGGAGCGGGTCTGCAGCGAGACCGCGTGGTCGGTGGGCCACGCCTTCCTGCGCGGCGAGGCCGGGGGCGAGCCGGTGCTGGTCGAGAGCGGCGTGTGGTGGGCGGCGGACTCGCGCCGCCGCGAGCGGCTGGAGGCGGCCACCGGCCCCCTCGAGTTCGAGCCCGGCGATGGGCTCGTCGGCGCGCTGCTGGCCAGCGGCGAGCCGGTGGCGGTCCCCGACCTGACGGCCGCGGACGGCTTCCTGCGGCGGGACGCGGCGCTGGCGGACGGCCTGCGCGCCTACGCCGCGTTCCCGATCCCCGTCGGGCGCCGCGTGGCGGGGGCGCTGGAGTTCTTCCACACCGAGCGCCTCGAGCCGGACGACGACCTGTGGCGGGCGATGGACCAGGTGGTCACGCTGCTGGGCCGCGTGCTGGAGCGCGAGGAGGCGTCCCGCGAGGTGGCCCGCATCTCGGAGATCGAGCAGCGGCGGATGGGCCGCGAGCTGCACGACGACATCGCCCAGCGCCTGGCCGGGACCAAGATGATCGCCCGCGGCCTGCAGGCCCGGCTGGAGCAGGAGCGCTCCGCCGCGGCGGGGCGGGCCGCGGATCTGCGGGAGCACCTCGACGGGACCCTCGCCCGGGTCCGCGACCTGTCGCGCGGGCTGATGCCGGTGGCCGTCGAGCCCGGCTCGCTGCCCGGGGCACTGCGGACCCTGGCGGAGACCGTCTCCCGGCTGTACGACCTGCCCTGCCACGCCGCGGTCGGCGATCCCCCGCCGCTGCGCGACGCGGACCGGGCGACCCACCTGTACCGCATCGCCCGCGAGGCGTTGATCAACGCGGCCAAGCACGCCCGCGCGACCTCGCTGCGGCTGGAGCTGAGCCGCCACGACGCGGGGGCGGTGCTCGAGGTGCGGGACGACGGCGAGGGCTTCGACCCCGCCGCGGTGGACGGCGAGGGCTTCGGCCTGACGCTGATGCGCCAGCGCGCCCACGCCCTCGGCGGGACGCTCGAGCTGGTCGGCGGGCGGGACGGGGGCACGACCGTCCGCTGCTTCGTCCCCCTGGGCCCGGACCGGGAGGCGGGGCTCAGACCTCGGTGAGCTTCTCCACGTTGGCCCGCAGCTGGCCGATCTCGAAGCCGAGCCGCACGCACCGATCGCCGCGCAGGCACTCGGCGGCCTCGGAGGGCTCCAGGTAGGTCTGCAGCGACTCGTCCTCGTGCTGCAGGTCCACGATCCACGCCTCGCGCTCGTCGTCCCAGCGGACGTCGACGTCGATCCCACACTCCCCGACGTCGGGGAAGATCTCGGTGATCTTGGCGCACAGCATCTGGCGGGTCATTCCGTCGGGCTTCATCTCGTTCCTCCTCTCGATGGCGTTCCGCGCCTCAGCGGTCTCGGACCCAGCCCACCGGCCGGCCGTAGTAGTCGTAGAGCCGCTGCTCGTACTCCTGGTTGACGGGCAGGTGGGGCTCGTAGCGCGGGCTCTGCCGGATCTGCTCGGACGCCAGGTCGACCTCGACGATCCGCTCGCCCCAGCGGATCGACTCCGCCCACCGCGGCGAGACCAGCACCTTGCGCCCCGGAAGCCAGTTGCGGGTGTCGATCACCAGCCAGCGGAGGACCCACGTCTCGTCGTCGACGATGTAGTCCTCGACGTGCCCGATCTCCTCGTCGCGGGCACGGATCCGGTAGCCCTCCACCTCCTTGGCCGAGCGCAGGTGGTTCTCCACCGCGATCTCGGTGATCTCCCGGAGGCGCTCCCAGTAGGGCTGGTAGCCCAGGTAGGTGTGGAGCTGGCGCTCGTACTCGCGCGAGACCGGCGCGTCGCTGTCCAGCGGGGGGCCGTCCTGGATCTGGGCTCGCGTCAGCCGGACCGGGAACATCCGGCTCTCCCAGTCGGGCTCGCCCAGGGCGTCGCGCGGGATCAGCACCTTGCGCCCCGGCAGCCACGCGCGGGTGTCGGCGACCAGGTACTGGATCGACCAGAACCGGTCGTCGAACAGGAAGTCGTGGCAGCGGCCGATGTCGTCGTCGATCGCCTGCAGGGTGTAGCCCTTGTACCCCATGATCTCGTCGAGGCTGCGTTGCATCGGTTCCTCCTCGGCGACCGGCTAGGCGCGGCGACGGCGTGGGACCATCGGGGCACCGCGGCGGCGCCCGGCGGGGACGGTGCCAACGGATCCGTGGGGGATTCCCCGAACCCCAGCCCGGTGTTCCCCCCATGGCCCCGTCCCGCCTCGACGGCGAGGTTGGAGCTATGATGACGACGTCGACGAGAGGGACGGGGCGATGATGAAGAGCACGGGCGCCGGGCGCGAGGCCCGGATCCTGGTGGTGGACGACCACCCGATGGTGCGGCACGGGCTGCGGCAGCTGCTGTCGACCGAGCCCGGGCTGGCGGTCGCCGGCGAGGCCGCCTCGGCGATGGAGGCGCTGACGTTCCTCGACCGCGAGCCGGTGGGCCTGATGATCGTCGACATCTCGCTGGAGGGGATGGACGGCCTGGAGCTGATCAAGCAGATCCGGGCGCGCGACGAGGAGCTGCGGATCCTGGTGTCGTCGATGTACGACGAGACGCTGTACGCCGAGCGCTGCCTGCGGGCGGGCGCCAACGGCTACGTGGGCAAGGACGCGCCCACGGAGACGGTGATCGAGGCCGTGCGGCGGGTGCTGGACGGCGGCGTCTACCTCAGCGCGCAGATGTCCGACCGGCTGCTCCAGCGGGTGCTGCCCGGCGCCGCGCCGCTGGAGGCCTCGTCGGTGGAGGCGCTGTCCGACCGCGAGCTGGAGGTGTTCCGCCAGCTGGGGCAGGGCAAGACCACCCGCGAGGTGGCCGAGGAGCTGCACCTGTCGATCAAGACGATCGAGACCTACCGCGAGAACATCAAGGCCAAGCTGGCCCTGCGCAACAGCGCCGAGCTGGTCCAGCGCGCCGTGCAGTGGATGCTCGAGCACGGCTGATCCAGCGCGTCCCGCCCGGACGCGCCGTTCCACACCTGGGGGGGCGACCCAACCCGACCTGGGGGAAGCCCGGAGGGCGATCCGCGCCGCGCGTTCGCATGCCCGGGATCGGACCGGGAGGTGACGATGCGACGAGGAAGAGAGACGAGGAACCGCGGCACCCGCAGGAGCGCGTGGCGGCTCGCCGCCGGGCTGGCGATCGCCCTCGCGGCGGGGGCGATCGCCCCGCGGGCCGCGGCCGACGAGGCGTTCTGGCCGGACCCCGGCGAGCGCCTGCTCCAGGAGGCCGTGGCGACCGAGCTGCTGCTGGACCCGGTCGTGGAGCGGGAGCACGTCGAGGTGTCGGTCGAGGACGGCGTGGTGGTGCTCGAGGGGCGGGTCGCCAGCCTGCTGGAGCGGGACCGGGCGGTCCGCATCGCCCAGGCGGTGCGCGGCGTGCGCTCGGTGGTCGACGACCTCGAGGTCCGCGTCCCGGCGCTGGCCGACGACGAGCTCCGCTCGCGGGTGGTGGACGCCCTGCTGCGGGACCCGGTGACCGAGTCGTTCGAGATCGACGTGATCGCGGCGGGCGGGACCGTGACCCTCGCCGGCGAGGTCGACTCCTGGCCCGAGCGCGACGTCGCCGGCCGGGTCGCGGCGGGCCTCACCGGGGTCGCCGAGGTGCGCAACGAGCTGCGCGTCGTGCTCGACGGTCCGCGCAGCGATGCGGAGATCCGGGCGGAGGTGGAGCGTCGCCTGCGGGACGACGTCCACCTCGACGGCGAGCTGGTCGAGGTCGCGGTGGAGAACGGCCACGTGGCGCTGGGCGGCTCCGTGGGCTCGGCGGCCCAGCGTCGGATGGCGCGGCTGGACGCGCTGGTCCCGGGGGTGGTCGACGTGGACACCTCGGCGCTACGGGTCCTGCCCTGGGTCGACGACGTGGACCTCCGGCCGACCAAGGCGGTGTTCCGCGGCGACGAGGAGATCGAGCGGTCGATCCGCGACGCCCTGATCGTGGCGCCGCGCACCGCGGCCCTCGGCATCGAGGTGGACAGCGCCGGCGGGACGGTCACGCTGACCGGGTTCGTGGACCACCTCGCCGCCCGCCGGGAGGCGGTGGCGATCGCCCGCGACACGCCCGGGGTGTGGAGCGTCCGCGACCACCTCCACGTGCGCGACCCCAGCGAGCTGCCGGACGAGGAGATCCAGCGCCGCGTGCAGCAGGGCCTGCGCGACGACCCGCGCGTCGATCCCGACGAGGTGGTGGCCACCGTGCGCCACGGGGTGGTGTGGCTCGACGGCGCGGTGGACGGCCCCCACGACAAGGTCCGCGCCGAGAACGCCGCGGCCCGCGTGCGCGGAGTGGTGGCGGTGAACAACCGGATCCTGGTCGTCGCCGCCACGGAGCCGCTGATCCACGACCCGTTCGTCGACGGCGACTGGCGTCCCGACGACTACGCGTGGCAGACGCTGCCGCGGCGCCGCGTGCCCCCGGTGAGCGACTGGGAGCTGGCCCGCGCGATCGAGGAGCACCTGCTGTGGAACCCGTTCGTCGACGGCCGCGGCGTGGTGGTCACGGTGGAGGACGGCGTGGCCCGGCTGCGGGGCCACGTGGACGATCGCCACGAGCGCCGCCTGGCCGCCCAGGAGGCGCGCGAGGCGGGCGCCCGCAGCGTGGACAACGACCTGCAGGTCCTCGAGGGCGCGGCCGACGCCGGGCTCGAGTGAGGAGCCCCTACGAGCCGCCTCCCTTCCCGGCCGGCGCGTCCTCCCCCGACGGCGCCGGGGCCGGCGGCCCGAACCGCACCTGCAGGTCGTTGTCCACCAGCCGGGCGCCGCCCTCGATCGCCTCGGCGGTGGCCTGGGCGCGCTGCTCGGCGGTGTCGACGATCCCGGTCAGGCGCGCGGCGCCGTCCTCGACCTCCACGACGATCTCGCCGGGGTCCAGGTAGGCGTTCCAGCGCAGCTGGTCCTCGATCCGGGTGGTCAGATCGCGGTCGGAGCGGTGGGGGTAGCCGATCCCGGGGTGGGCGTACCAGTCGAACTCGTCGGCGTCCCAGTCGGGGTCGACGTAGGCGTCGTGGCGCAGCGGCCAGCGGTCGGTGCCGATCACCAGCGCGTTGACCACGCGCAGCACGCCGGGGACGCGTCCGGCGGCGTCCTCGGCGCGGGCCTTCTCGAACGCCGAGTCGACGGTGCCGCGCAGCGTCACGATCCCGTCGCGCGCCTCGGCGGTGAGCTGGAAGCGCTCGACGTAGGCGTCCCGCGCCAGGGCGCGCTCCACCGCGAGGGCGAGGTCGGCGTCGCCGAGGTCGGACGGCGGCCAGACCTGCAGGTGGTTCAGCACGCGCCACACGCCGACGGTGTTCGCCGCGGTGCGGCCGGCCACGCGCCGCGTGTCCAGCGACGCCACCCGGCCGTGGAGCCGCACCACGCCGTCGTCGACCAGCACCTGCACGCCGCCGGCGTCCACGCGCGGGTCCTGGCGCAGCGCGGCCCGCAGCGCGCGGTAGAGCTCGTCGTCGCCGATCTCGCCGGCGGCCGGCCGGTCGCGGGTCTGCTCGTCCTCGGCCCACGGCCGCACCTCGAGGTCCACCACGTCGACGGCGTGGACCCCGTGGACCCAGGCGCGCTCCCGGGCGCGGTCGCGCTCGGCGGCGCTGCCCACGACGCCCGAGAGGATCACCTCGCCGCGGTCCACCCGGACGTGGATCAGGACGGCGTCCACGTACTCGTCGGCGCGCAGCAGCGCCTCCACGTCCTCCTCGATCTCGCGGTCGGGGCGGCGGCCGACCTCGGTGACCTCCAGCTGGTTGTCCAGCTCGCGCACGCCGGCGACGCCCTTCACCACCCGCCCGGCGAGCATCCGCTCGGCCCACGAGTCGACGGTGCCGCGCAGGGTCACGCGGCCGTCCTCGACCTCGGTCTCGATCTGGTACGCGTCGGTGGGCGGGGAGGTGAACAGCGCCGCCTCGACCTCGCCGTAGAGCGCCAGGTCGTCCACCGGCGGGGTCTCCACCTGCAGGCGGTCGATCACCCCGCGCACCCCACGCACGGCGCGGGCGATGCGCGCCGCGCGATCCCGGGCCAGCAGGTGCTCGACGGTCCCCGTGAGGGTCACGATGCCGTCGTCCACGGCGATCTCCACCTCGTTGGAGCGGACGGCGGGATCGCGGAACAGCTCGCCGTCGATGGCCAGCGCGATCTCGCCGTCGGTGGGCCGGTCGGGCGGCGCGTCGGCGGCGGCGAGCAGCGCCGTGGCCAGGACGGCCAGCGCGGTCGGGAGCACGCGGGAGCTTGTCATCGGGAGCCTCCTCTCGACCGGGGCCTAGGGATCCGCCGGGCGGGACGGCATCGGGGATCGCCCCACGGGCTGGTCGGTCGCCGCCCGGTGGAGCGCGCCCCCACGCCCTCGTAGGCCGGGGTCGCCCTCCGCCCGAGAACCGAGGGCCGGCCGAGAGGAGGCTCGATGCGAACGTCGGCAACCCGGATCGTCCCGTGGATCGTCGCGCTGACCCTGTGCGGCTGCCCGCGTGGGCCCGCCGGCGAGGCGGCCCCGCCCGCCGGCTCCGAGGTGCGCCGCCCGATGACCGACGCGGAGATCGTCACCGCCGTGCAGAGCGAGCTGCTGACCGACAGCGGCGTGCCCTCGTTCCGGCTCGACGTCGCCGCCGAGGAGGGGGTGGTGACGCTCACCGGCGAGCTCGGCGATCTGGCCACCCGGGATCGCGCGGTGCGCCTCGCGCAGACCGTGCGCGGGGTGCGCAGCGTCGTCGACCGCGTCTCGATCCGCGATCCGGGCGTGTCCGACGCGCTGCTGGAGCGGATGGTCGAGCTGGCGCTGGAGTACGACCCGGCGACCGACCTGCACGAGCTGGAGGTGGACGCCGACCACGGCGTGGTCCACCTGCGCGGCACCGTCGACTCGTGGCACGAGCGCGAGCTGGTGCGGCTCACCGCGGCGGGGGTGGTCGGGGTCCGCGCCGTCGAGGACCACGTCGCGCTGGACCTGACCGCGGAGCGCGGCGACGCGGAGATCGTCGCGGACGTCGAGGGCCTGGTGGAGGCCGACGTGCTGCTGCAGCCGCACCAGCTCGACGTCGCCTGCGAGGACGGGGAGGTGACGGTCACCGGGAGCGTCGGCAGCGCCGCCCAGCGGCGCCGGGTGGAGCAGCGCGCGTGGGTCTCGGGCACCCGCTCCGTCGACGTCTCCGGCGTGCGCGTGCTGGAGTGGCTCGACGACGAGTGGCAGCGGGACACGCTCCACCCGCTGGTGCCCGACGCCACGATCGAGGAGGCGCTGTCCGACGCCCTGCACGTCGATCCCCGCGTCTCGCGGCTGGACATCGAGGTGGCGGTGGACCACGGGACGGTGACCCTCGACGGCGTGGTGGACCACCTGGAGGCCCGCCGCGCCGCGGAGCAGACCGCGCGCAACACCCGCGGGGTGTGGTCGGTGCGCAACCTGCTGCGCGTGGTCCCGCCGGCGCAGCGGAGCGACGAGGAGCTCGCCGCGGCGGTGCGCCAGGCGCTGCTGCGCGATCCGCTGGTGGAGGGCCGCCCGATCGAGGTCGAGGTGGAGGAGGGGGTGGTGACCCTCGGGGGCACCGTCGACTCCCGCTACGAGCGCGCCCGGGCCGACGACGTCGCCGCCCGCTGCGCCGGCGTGCTGCACGTGCGCAACCGGCTGGGCGTGGCGGACGCGGAGCGGCCGATGCCGTCCGATCCGCTGGTGGAGGGCGGCTGGACGATCCACCGCTACGAGTGGTGGCACGAGCCGGACCCCGGCGCGGCGCGCCTGCCCGACCACGAGATCGCGCGCCGGGTGCGCGAGGAGCTGCGCTGGAACCCCCTGGTCGACGAGCTCGCGATCGCGGTGGCGGTGGACGACGGCGTGGTGCAGCTGACGGGCACCGTCGACGACCACGTCCAGCGTGCGGTGGCCTCCGCCGAGGCCTACGAGGCCGGCGCGGCGTACGTCGACAACGATCTGCAGGCCTGGTTCGCGGCGGACGATCCGCCCCCCTGATCGGGGACCCCGCCACCCTTGCGGGGCTCGAGCCCGTGCTTAGGCCGGCCAGCATGAGACCTGACACGACCAACCGAGAGGACCCCGGACGACCGGGCGGTACGAGCGCCCTCGAGCTGGCGCTCGCGGCGCTGGTGTGTGCCCTGCTGATCCCCGCGGCCCTGGCCTCCGCGCTGGGCGAGCCCGCGGTGGAGCGCGCCGACCTGGCGCGGCTCGACGACGCCGCGCTGGCCACCCTGTCCGACGCCGAGCACGCCGTGCAGCTGGCCGAGACCCGCGTGGCGGGCGCGGAGACCGAGGTCTCGGACGGCCGCGAGGAGCTGCGGTCGGCCCGGGACGACCGGCTCGGCGCCCAGGCCGACCTGCGCGCCGCGCGGGCGGAGCTGCGGGCGGCGCGGCGCAACGACGCCGCGGGCCGCACCGCGGAGGCCGAGGCGGGCGTGGAGGCCGCGAAGGCCAGCCTGGCCGCCGCCCGGGCTCGCGTGACGTGGGCGATGAAGAACCTCTCCGCGCTGCAGGCCTCCGTCGACCGCGCGGAGGCCGAGCTGGCCGTGGACCGCGCCGAGCTGGCCCTGCAGCGGGCGCAGCTGCTGGAGCGGCAGGCCGTCGAGACCGAGCAGGAGTACGTGGTCGCCGAGTTCCGCTCCCACCTGCTCCGCGAGGAGAAGGACCTGGCGCGGGCGCGCCGCGCGGAGGTGCGCCAGCAGCAGGCGGCGGAGAAGGCGATGGATCGCTGGGAACAGAAGAAGGAGGTGCTGCCGTGACGAGCAATGGACCGCTCCCCGGAACGAGCGGACGAACGAGGACCGCGCCGTGGCTGCCGGGCCTGGCCCTGCTGCTGGCGGTGGCCGGCTGCACCGAGGAGCGGCTGGTGCAGAGCTTCGAGGACGAGATCGACGCCGCGGGCGTCGACGAGGTCGCCGTGGAGGCCGACGACGGGATGCTCTCCGTCACGGGCGACGCCGGGGCCACCACCGTGTCGGCGCAGGTGGACCTGGTGACCACCCGCAGCGGCGAGGACAAGGACGAGGACGCCGTGGACGCGCTGCACCTCGAGCTGCGCGACGAGGGCGACGGCGGGGCCCGGCTGCGCGTGTGGCTGGACCCCGCGGTGGCGCGCTACACCGCCGACGTGTTCGTGACCCTGCCCGCCAGCGTCGCGCTGGACGTGCAGGCGGTGGCGGACGAGGCCGAGCTGTCCACCACCGCGGGCGTGACCCTCGACGACGCGGGCGGCGACGTGACGATCACCGACGCCGGCGGCGACGTGACGGTCACCGATGACGCCGGCGAGCTGACCATCGACACCGTCGACGGCGACGTGGTGGTCGACGACGGCAACGGAGACCTGACCGTCACCACCGTCACCGGCGACGCCACGATCGACGACGGGGCCGGGGACATCGAGGTGCTCGACGTCGAGGGCACGGTGACGATCCGCGACGGCGCCGGAGACATCCACATCACCAACGCCGGGTCGGTGGACATCGAGGAGGACTCCGGCGGGCAGCTGACCATCGACTGACGGCGCGGACGCGGGGCGGGGGGCATCCGCGGAGGAGGGACCATGCGCGAGCTGGTCACCGACATCGACATCGACGCGGACCCCAACGAGGTCTGGGCGGTGCTCACCGACTTCGACCGCTACCCGGAGTGGAACCCGTTCATCACCGAGATCCGCGGGGTCGCGGAGGAGGGCGAGCGGCTGCAGGTGCGGCTCGAGCCGCCCGAGGGCCGTCCGGTGCGGTTCGAACCGAAGGTCCAGATCGCCAACGACGGCGTCCAGCTGACCTGGCTGGGCCGGGTGCTGCTGCCCGGGGTGTTCGACGGCGAGCACAGCTTCGAGATCCGGCCGCTGCCGTTCGGCGGCCCGGAGCGCGTGCGCTTCACCCAGCGCGAGCGCTTCCGCGGGCTGCTCGTGCCGCTGCTGTGGCGCTCGCTGGACCGCGACACCCGCCGCGGCTTCGAGCAGATGAACGAGGCGCTCAAGGAGCGCGTCGAGGAGGAGAGACGATGACGAAGAGGAGCCGACCGAAGACCGCGAAGGTCGACCGCTGGGTCTGTGCGCACTGCGGGGACGACCTGTCCCAGGAGCGCATCGACCAGGGCGAGGAGCTGATCTGCGAGCACTGCCGCGACCTGTCCGACGAGGAGCACGACGACCGGTTGATCCGCCAGCGCCGGCCCTCCCGCTGGGTCCAGGTGGACCCCGCAGACGACTGAGGCAGGGCGGGGGCCTTGCGGCCGGTGCCGGGAGGACCGAGGTTGAGCTCCAGGGGTTCGCACACGTAGCGTGTCTCCTGCAGAGGCGGGAGGGAGTGTCATGGCCAGCGACCGGGGCCGGCGCACGGTGGTGCGCCCCTACGACCGCCGCGAGATCCTGTTCATCGGGGCCGCGGCGATCGTCTCCAGCGGGGTGCTGAAGGGCTGCGACGTGCTGGTGCTGCCCGACGGCGGCACCGGCGGCAGCATCCCGCCGATCACGCCCAACGACGAGTTCTACGTCCAGAGCTGCTGCGGCACGCCCGGCGTCGACCCCGACAGCTGGACGATGGTGATCCGCGACCGGGGCAGCGAGGTCGCGACCCTCGATCGCGCCGCCCTGCTGGCGCTGCCCGGCCGCGAGCGCGAGCACACCCTGGAGTGCATCGGCACGTCGCCCTCGTGGCAGCAGATCGGCAACGCGATCTGGACCGGGCTGCCGCTGCAGGAGGTGCTCGACGAGCTCGGGGTCGACGTGCCGGCCGAGGCGATCGAGATGAAGTTCACCGGCGCCGACGGCTACACGACCTCGATCCCGATCGGGGACCTGGCGTCCCCGGTGTGGCTGGTGTGGGAGATGAACGGCGAGCCGCTGCCCGCCGACCACGGGGCGCCGGCGCGGCTGCTGACGCCCGGACGCTACGGCACCAAGAACCCCAAGTGGATCACCGAGCTGGACTTCGTCGACGAGCCCTACCTGGGCTACTGGGAGCAGCGCGACTGGTCCAACACCGCCGAGTACAACGCCAACACCCTGATCGCCTCGCCGGCGATGATGGCCAGCCTCGAGGTGGGGGCGATCCGCCTGCTGGGCACGGCGTTCGCGGGGACCGACCCCGCCGAGAAGGTGGAGGTCAGCACCGACGGCGGCGACACGTGGGAGCAGGCGACCCTGGACTACGCCCCGGGGCCCGACATCTGGACGCTGTGGAGCCACGACTGGCTGCCCGCCGAGCCGGGGACCTACGTGATCCAGGTGCGGCTCACGACCCGGTCGGGGGCGGTCTCGGGGGGCGCCGAGGCCACCGATCGCTACGAGGGCTGGGACGGCAGCATGCAGATCGAGGTGGAGGTCCGATGAGGGCCCTCGAGCGTCTCCTCCCGTTCCTGCTCGCCGCCCTCGCCGTCGGGCTGGCGCCTGCGCGCGACGCCGCTGCCGGCGCCTGGACCAAGGGCTTCGGCGGGCACTACGTCAAGCTGTCGGCGGACTTCTACCGCGCCACCGGCTACGTCGACCCCAGCACCGGCGAGGAGACCGACTTCTCGTTCTTCGGCCAGCAGTACGGGCTGTACGGCGAGCTGGGGGTCTTCCCGCCGCACCCGATCCAGCTCTCGGTACAGCTCCCGCTGTCGGTGGGGACCACCTGGTTCGAGGTGCCGGGGCTGGGAGAGCAGGGCACGGGCCACGCCACCACGACGCGGCTGGGCGACCTGCGCGCCGCGCTGCAGGTGGCGATCCTGCACCGCGCGTTCCAGCTCGCCGTCGCCGCCGAGCTCAAGCTGCCGCTGTACGCCAACGACAGCGTGGGCGAGGAGTACGGCGCCTACCGCATCGTGTTCCCGCTGGTCGGGGACGGCCAGGTGGACCTCACCGGCTGGGTGTTCCTCGGCGGCGGGCTGCCGGGGATCCCGGTGTGGATCGAGGGTGGGGTGGGGTACCGCCACCGCAGCGAGCGGTTCGTCGGCTGGGACACCGACCTGGTGTTCGTCGACGGGATCCCGTTCCGCGCCACGGTGGGCCTGGACGTGCACCCGCTGATCGTGATGGCCCAGCTGGACGGGATCCGCAACCTGCGCGACGACGAGGTCACCCGCCAGAACCTCGCGCTGGGCCCGGCGGTGATGGTGACGGTGTGGAACGGCCTGGCGATCGAGGCCCGCTTCCAGGGCGACCTGTGGGCCCGCAACGTGGCCCAGGGGTTCGGCTTCGGCGTGGGGGTCTCGTGGCGCGCCCGGCCCCCGGCGCCGGGGGCTGACGAGGTCGAGTGACGCGGGCGAGACGGCCCGCGCGGGTCACAGCTCCACGTGGCCGTGCAGCTGCTCGCCGCCGAGCCCGGTGCGCTCGCCCTTGACGAACGCCTTGGCCGCCTGCAGCGCGAAGATCACCCCGCGGATGCCGGCCCGGTCCCAGTACTCGGCCTCGTGGGCCACGAGGCGGATCAGCACCAGGTCCGGCGTGTCGAGGCCGTCCGGGTAGAACGCGCGCCAGGTGGGGCGCCACAGCTCCTCGAGCCGCTGGCGGCTGCGGAGCACCTCCGCGACCCCGCCGATCGCCAGGTAGGTGCCGCCCCCCTGCATCGTCACCAGCGCGGCGCCGTCCTCTTGCGCCTCCTCGAAGGCGCTCGTCTCGGTGGAGGTCACGAACCACAGGTCGCCGGTCACCTCGCGGCCGGCGACCGCCAGCGGCCGGGCGTGCAGCCGCCCGTCGCCGTCCCGGGTGACCAGCATCGCGGTCTCGAACTGCTCCAGGATCTCGACGAAGCGCTCCACCGCGCTCATCTTCTTCAGCGGTCCGGTGTCCATCTCGGCTCCTCTCTCGCGGCGGTCGATCAGCGGGCGTCGACGACCTGGATCACCAGCGTGTCCAGGTGCGGCTGGGCCCACTCGTCGGGGATCTCGTCGTCCTCGAGCACCAGGTGCAGGCCGCGGCTGGCACCCTGCTCGAGCACGTCGAGCGACTCCACGGCGGCCGCCTCGCCGGCGCCGAGCTCGGCCTCGCGCGCGACCTCGACGTCCTCGAGCAGCGCCACCACCGCGCCCTCGGGGTCCACCACCACCGGGCGCAGCGTCAGGATCCGCAGGTCCTTGCCGCCCTCGTTGGTCACCTCGGCGGTGAGCACCCAGCCCTCGGGGACGCCGTCGCCGTCCTCGTCGTGGCGCACCAGATCGAGGTCGTCGACGGTGATCCCGTCCTCGGCGTAGGTCAGCGTGGTGAGCCGGGCCAGCGCGCGCTGCCGCTCGGGCCCCTCGTCGTAGCGCTCGAGGAACTCGCGCACGGCCTCGACGGTGTTGGCCCGCTCGGCGGCCTCCCACAGCTTGCCGCGCGCGAGCAACCGGATCTCCGCGGCGTGCTCGCCCTCGGGGAAGCGGTCCAGGTAGGTCTCGTAGGCCTCGTAGCTGTCCTCCTCGCGGGCGTCGAGGTACTGCAGGGACTCGGCCCGCTGCAGGGCCTCGTCGGCGAACAGCCCGTCGGGGTACTCCTCGAGGTAGGCCCAGTAGGCCTCGGCGGTGTCGCTGGTCTGGGCGCCCTCGAACGCGATGCGGTCCTCGGCGGTGCAGCCGACGAGCAGCGCCATCGCCACCAGTCCCGCGAGCCAGGCCGGCGTGAGCACCGTCGGGATGATCCACAGCTGGTTGCGTCGCATCGAACTCCTCCTCCCGGGGCCGCGCGGACCGCCGCTGCGGTGCGTGGCCCTCGGCTCCGGCCTCGGCCCGGTGCGGCTGCAGGGCCACCCGTGGCCGTCCGATCGGGCGGTGGGGGACGCCCCGATGAGGCTGCCGCGGCGAGGAGGGGCTGCCCCGCGCCCGGTTGACGGCGGGCCCCGCCGTTCCTACGCCGGGGGGCGAGCAGACCCCTCGAGAGGAGGACACGATGATGCAGCCACGGACGACACTGTCGGCCCTGGCACCGCTGGCCGCGGTGGCCGGGCTCGCGCTGGGCCTGGGGTGCGGTGAGGAGCCGGACCCGATCCCCGCCGCGCCGGCCCCGGTGGTCGCCAAGGAGATCGCGGAGGAGGTGGCCGACGAGGTGCCCGACGAGGTGCCCCCCGAGGTCGCCGAGGAGATCCCGGGCGAGGTCGTCGAGGAGGCCGTCGAGCGTACCGTCGGCGACGCCGCCGACGAGGTCGTCGAGGAGATCCTGGAGATCCGCGTCGCGATGGAGCTGCTGGAGAAGCTGGGGCACCACGCGCTGGACATCGAGGTGGAGGCCCGCGATCACGAGATCCTGCTGTCGGGCGAGGTGGACCTGCCCGAGGTGCGGCCCGCCGCCGAGGCGCTGACCAAGGGCGTCGACGGCGTCACCTCCGTCGAGAACCAGATCGTCGAGGAGCAGGCGGGCCCCGCGGCTCGCGCCCTGGTGGAGGTCACCGCCGAGCTGCAGCGCGAGCGGGAGGACGCCCTGGTGGAGCTGGGCGTGACGCTGCTGCTGGTGCAGGAGCTGGGCGGCGACGCCGGCGACCTCGCCGTGGTGGCCGAGGACGGGACCGTGACCCTGATCGGATCGGTGGACGACCAGGCGCAGCACCAGCGCGTGCTCGAGCTGGTGCGCTCGGTGGAGGACGTCGAGCAGGTCGTCGACGAGCTGAGCTACGGACCCTGAGCGATGGCGCCGCGGTACTCGATCCGGTCGCTGGGGGTGCCCCGCGCGGAGCGCCCCCGGCCCCTGGTCCGCGAGCTGTCCCTGGCGGACCTGATCACGCTGGGCAACGGCGCCTGCGGCACCGCCGCGATCCTGCTGTGCATGGCCTCGCTGGCGGAGCCGGAGTCGCGCGCGATCGGCATCGCCCTGGCGCTGATGCCGCTGGCGCTGCTGTTCGACGCCCTCGACGGGGTGGTCGCCCGCTGGCGCCACCGCCACTCGCCGTTCGGCGCCGACCTGGACTCGCTGGCCGACATCGTCTCGTTCGGGGTGGCCCCCGCGGCGATCGGCTTCACGCTGGGCCTGCGCGGGACCTGGGACGCCGCGATCCTGGTGTTCTTCGTCGGCTGTGGCATCGCGCGCCTGGCCCGGTTCAACGCCACCAGCGACGAGCGCAGCGACGAGCGCGGCAAGGTCCCGTACTTCGTCGGCACCCCGATCCCGTCGAGCATGCTGCTGGTGCTGCTGCTGGCGGTGCTGCTGCGGCTCGACCTCGTGGGGGACGACCTGTGGCTCGGCCACCTGGAGCTGTGGGGCCACCGCTGGCACCCGCTGTCGGCGCTGTTCGCGCTCAACGGGCTGGCGATGGTCAGCTCGTGGCTGCGGATCCCCAAGCCGTGAGGCCGCGATGGGCGGACCGCAAGCCGACCCCGCTCCGCTGGACCCGGCGCTGATCGCCGGCCGCACGGCGTGGCGCGTCGAGCAGGCCGAGCGCGTCGCGGTGCTGGTGGACGCCGCGGCCTACTTCGAGGCGTTCGCCCGCGCCGTGGTGCGGGCGCGGCGCTCGGTGCGGGTGGTGGGCTGGGACGTCGACAGCCAGGTCGAGCTGCTCCGCCGGGGGCGGAGCGGCGACGCGCCGACGCGCCTGGCGCCGCTGCTCGAGTGGGCCCTGCGGCGCCGCCCGGAGCTGGAGATCCACGTCCTGATCTGGGACTACTCGGTGATCTTCGCGCTGGAGCGCGAGGCCATGCCGCGGCTGTCGATGGGCGCCCTGACCCACCCGCGGCTGCACTTCCGGCTGGACGGCGACCACCCCGTCGGGGGCTCGCAGCACCAGAAGGTCGTGGTGGTCGACGACCGGCTGGCGTTCGTCGGCGGCATCGACCTGGGGCGCCGCCGCTGGGACACCAGCCGCCACCGCGCCGCGGACCCGGAGCGCATCACGCCCAGCGGCCTGCGCTACCCCCCGAACCACGACGTCCAGGCGATGGTGGCGGGGGACGCCGCGCGGGCCCTGGGGGACCTGGCGCGGGAGCGCTGGCGGCGCGCCACGGGCGAGCGGCTGGCGCCCGTCCGGGTCGAGCACGATCCCTGGCCCGAGGACGTCGGTGCGACGCTGCGGGACGTGGCCGTCGGCGTGATCCGCACCGAGCCGGCCCACGCCGGGCGGCCGGAGGTGCGGGAGACGGAGGCGTTCCTGCTCCGCGCCATCGAGGCCGCCCGGGACGTCCTGTACGTCGAGAACCAGTACCTGACCGCGTCGAGCGTCGGCGCGGCGCTGGAGGGACGCCTGCGCGATCCGCACGGGCCCGAGGTGATCCTGCTGCTCCCGGGCACCAACGAGGGCTGGCTGGAGCGCAGCACGATGGGTGCGATGCGCGCCCGCATCGTCACGGCCCTGCGGCGGGCCGATCCCGGCGGGCGGCTGCGCGTCGTGTGCCCCCGCGTCGCGGGGGCGGAGCCGCCCAGCGTGCACGCCAAGCTGCTGATCGCCGACGACCGGCTGCTGTACGTGGGGTCGGCCAACCTGGCCCACCGCTCGATGTGGCTCGACAGCGAGGCCGGGATCGGCGTGGACGCGGCGGGCGGGGCCGAGCTCGCGCTCGGCCTGCGGATGCTGCGGGCGCGGCTGCTGGCCCACCACCTGGGCACCAGCCACCGGGCGGTGCTCGGCGCCGTGGAGCGCACCGGCTCGTGGATCGGCGCGCTGGACACGCTGCGGGGCGGGCCCCACTCGCTGGAGCCCCTGGTGGTCGACGAGCTGGAGTGGCCCGAGGCGCTGGGGCAGGTGGCGGACCTGGAGAGGCCGATCGACCTGTGGGACTGGATCGATGAGATCGTCTCCTGAGCCGGGCCCGGCGTCCGCGGCGCGCCGCGCCCCGCTGCGGATCGCGACCTACAACGTGCACCGCTGCGTCGGCATGGACGGCGTCTCCGACCCGGACCGCACCGCCCGCGTGATCGGGGAGACCGACGCCGCGGTGGTGGGGCTCCAGGAGGTGGAGTCGGGGTCCGGGACCGGGCGCTCGCTGCTGGACCACCTCGCCGGCCGCTGCGGGATGCGCTCCCTCGCCGGCCCCGTGCTGCTGGACGAGCGCCGGGGCTACGGCAACGGCCTGCTCACCGCGCTGCCGGTCCGCGAGGTCTACCGCCGCGATCTGAGCGTGACGGGGCGCGAGCCGCGGGGCCTGCTCGACGCCGTGCTCGGGGCCCCGGCAGGGCCGCTGCGCGTGGTCGTCACCCACCTGGGGCTGCGCGGCAGGGAGCGCGCGGTCCAGGCTCGGCGCCTGCTCCGGGTCCTGGACGGCCCGCCGCTGGCGCCGGTCACCGTCGTCCTCGGCGACCTCAACAGCTGGTGGGCCCTCGGGCGCGTGCTGCGGATGCTGTACCGCGGCGTGGGGGCCAGCCCCGCGGTCGCCTCGTTCCCCGCCCCGCTGCCGCTGCTGGCGCTCGACCACGTGCTGGTCCGCCCGCGGCCCGCGCTGCGTCGCGTGTGGCGGCACGACACCTGGCTGGCGCGCCGCGCCTCGGACCACCTGCCGCTGGTGGCGACGCTGGCCGGGGCGCCCCGGGTCGGCTAGGGGCGGCTAGGGGATCAGCTGCTCGGAGAGGAACGCCGCGTGCCGCTCGCGGGCCGGCCCGGGGGGCAGCACCGCGGGATCGGTGGCGAGGATCCGCAGGAAGCCGACGTAGGTCGCGTAGGTCTGCAGCCCGCGCTCGCGGGCCTCGCCGGCCTCGAGCCCGAGGGCCGCGTACTGGGCGGTCAGCCACTGGATCCAGCGGGCGTTGACCCGGCGGGCGAAGGGCGCCACCAGGGGCTCGTCGGCGGCGACGTGGACGTGGAAGTCCAGCATCAGGCGCGGCGGATCGGCGGCGACGGCGGCGATGGCGGCGCGCAGGCGGTCGCGGGGATCGGCGAGGCGCTCCATCGGCTCGAAGCGGCCGGCCGTGCCCCGCTGCTCCCAGCGCTGCAGGGCGGCGGTGATCAGCTCCGCGCGGCTGTCGAAGTGCCAGTAGAACGAGCCCTTGGTGACCCCCAGGCGGGCGGCCAGCGGCGCCACGCCGACCGCCGCGATCCCCTCGTCGGTCCAGGCCCGCAGGGCGGCCTCGATCCAGGCATCGCGGGACAGACGTGTCGTTCGGGAGCGGCCCTTCCTGGAAGCCATGATCCCGACCATACCCTTGGGTATTGACAGCGTCAATCCGCTGGTTACCATACTGATGGGTATGGAAGGAGATCGATGCGAAACGGCGAGACCCATTCGAGGCTGCGACGGAGCCTGCTCGCGGGCGGGAGCGCCGAGGAGTGGAGGCAGCACCTGCGGCGGAGCGAGGCGCTGCAGCAGGAGGTGGCGGAGATCGCCCACGACCTGAACAACCTGCTGCTCGTGATCGGCACCGCGGCGACGGCCACCCGGCTGGGGCTGGACCGGGACGCCCGGCTGTCGCGCTACCTGAGCAACATCGACGACGCGGTGGGCGAGGGCGCGGCGCTGACGCGGCGCCTGCTGCGCCTCGCCCGTCCGGCGGAGCCCCGGGGCGCGCCCCTCGATCTGGTGGCCGGCACCCGCCGCGCCGCGGAGCTGGCGCGCTGGCTGCTCCCGGCGGGCATCTCCCTGCAGCTCGAGCTCCCCGACGAGTCCGCGCCGGCGGGGATCGACCGCACCGCGTTCCTGCGCGTGGTCCAGAACCTGGTGGCCAACTGCGCCGATGCCCTCGGCGAGCGAGGGCGGGTGATCCTCCGCGTGCGCCGCAGCGACGACCGCGGCGGGGTGGTGCTCGAGGTCGCGGACGACGGCCCGGGGATGACCGACGAGGTCCGGCGCCGGGCGCAGGAGCCCTACTTCACCACGCGCGGGGAGGGGGGCACCGGCCTGGGGCTGGCGGTGGTCCAGGGCATCGCTCGCGAGCACGGGGGAGACGTGGAGATCGACAGCGAGCCCGGCCGCGGCACCACCGTCCGGGTCCGCCTGCCGGCCGCGGAGGCCGCCACCGGGGAGGAGCAGGACCCCGGCGCCGGGGACCGTGGCTGAGTCGGCCGCGGCTGGTGGCGGACCGGCGCGTCGGATATCATGTCGCCGCGTCCGCCGCACATCCACGAGAGGGAGGAACCGTGGCCAAGATCACGCTCGCGCACAACCCGCAGCTCGACGTCCAACGCCTGATGTCCGTCATCCAGGCCCACTTCGGGGAGCAGTACGAGGTCTACGAGACCAAGCTGGTGGGCTCCGACGTGGTGATCAAGAAGAGCGCCTGGACCGGCGTGGCGCTGAAGCTGATCCAGAAGGCCGACCGCACGATCATCCGCTTCAACGCCTTCGCGCCCTCGGTGTTCGTCCGCCTGCTGCAGCTGGGGCTGATCCCGATCCTGATCCTGTACGTGATCAGCTGGGGCCCGATGCAGAAGGAGGTCCAGGGCTTCCTCGAGAGCTCCCCCGACCTGAACTAGAGCACCGATCAGGTATCGGCCTGGTCGTCACCATCGTCTGATGGCGGATACGTGTGGGAATCGAACCCGACGGGCTCGTCTCCCCACCCCGTCGGGTTCGATTCCCACACGTCTCCGCCACCCCGTCGGGCCCATGGCGAGATGCCTCTTCGGTGCTCTGGCCGCGCTCACTGCGGCCGCGCCAGCCCTGCACCGCGGGGCGACCCGGACCCCCCTGATACGATCACGCGTGCGCCGCGGGCGAGGGTTCTCCGCGGGCGCCGTCCGGACCCTGCAGCCGCGCGATCCTGGCCGGCTGCACCTCCGGCCCCTGGACCGAGATGCCGATCCACCCGCTGAACCTGGCCGTGATCGCCGTGTACCTCGCCGCGGTGATGGGCGTCGGCGTGTACTTCTTCCGCCGCCAGAGCAGGCCGGGGGAGTACTTCGTCGGCGACCGCAAGATGGGGGCCGGGCACATCGGGCTGTCGGTGGTCGCCACCGACGTCGGCGGCGGGTTCTCGATCGGGCTGGGCGGGCTGGGGTTCGCGATGGGGCTGTCGGGCAGCTGGCTGCTGTTCACCGGGCTGATCGGGGCGTGGCTGGCGGCGGTGCTGCTGATCCCGCGGGTCAAGACGCTGGGGGACGCCCGCGGCTGGACGACCTACCCCGAGTTCCTCGGGCACCGCTTCGGGGGCCGCACGCGGCTGGTGGCGGCGCTGGTCTCGGGGATCGGCTACGCCGGGTTCGTCGGCGCCCAGATCCTGGCCGGGGCCAAGCTCTCGGCGGGGGCGTTCGACCTGCCGCTGACCACCGCGGTGTGGATCATGGCCGCGGTGGTGGTGCTGTACACCGCGTTCGGCGGGCTGCAGGCGGTGGTCTACACCGACACGGTGCAGTGGATCATCCTGCTGGTCGGGTTGCTGGCGCTGGCGGTGCCGTTCGGCTGGGTCGAGGTCGGCGGCTGGCAGGGGATGGCCGCGGCGCTGCCCGAGGGGCACATGTCGCTGTGGAACGTCTCGCCGCTGGAGGTGCTCACCTGGGCGGTGACGATCGTCCCGATCTGGTTCGTCGGGATGACGCTGTACCAGCGGATCTACGCGACACGGGACGTGGAGACCGCCCGCCGCGCGTGGTTCTTCGCCGGCCTGCTGGAGTGGCCGCTGATGGCGTTCGCCGGAGCCCTGCTGGGGATGATGGGGCGGGTGCTGTTCCCCGAGGTCGAGTCGGAGATGGGGCTGCCGCTGCTGATCAAGAACGTGCTGCCGATCGGCGTGGCGGGGCTGGTGCTGGCGGCGTACTTCTCGGCGATCATGTCCACCGCGGACAGCTGCCTGCTGGCCTCGGTGGGCAACGTGGTCGACGACCTGGTGCGGCAGCACGTCGCGCCGGGGCTGTCCCAGCGCGCGGCGCTGTGGCTCAGCCGCGGGCTGACCGTCGCCATCGGGCTGGCCTCGGTGGTCGTGGCGCTGTCGCTGCCCAAGGTGCTCGACGCGATCCTGCTGTCCTACGCGTTCATGGTCTCCGGGCTGTTCGTGCCGACCCTGGCCGGGCTGTTCTGGCGGCGGGCCGGCGGCGCGGCGGCGCTGGCGAGCATGGTGGCGGGCGGGGGGACCGCCGTGGTGCTGGCCGTGGTGCAGCAGCGGCCGGGGTGGCTGCTGCCGGTGCTGGAGCGGCTGCCCGCGGCCCTGGCCGCCGAGGGGGCGCTGCCGATGACGGTGGAGCCGATCCTGGTGGCGCTGCCGCTGTCGGCGGTCGTGCTGGCGGTGGTGGCGCTGGCCGCCCCGGCGCGCGACGCGTGAGCGGGCGCGGGTGCGCGAGAATGGCGCGGGACCCAGGTGACGAAATCACGCTATGATCATGCAGACTTGACACCTCGAAACGCTTGACGAAGGGCCCTCCCGCTGTTATTTCGTACGCTAAAGATCTGAGTGCGAAACTTTTGCGTACGAAATCACGCACGGTGGGAGGTCCCCAGGGTGCCCGGTGTCCGGAACCTACGACGACAGCATCCTTCGCTCGCTGCGCCGCATCACGCGGGCGATCGACCTGCACAGCCGCAAGCTGGCCCGCGAGTACAAGCTCACCGGGCCCCAGCTGGTGTGCCTGCTGCAGCTGTCGCAGAACGGGCAGATGACACCCAGCCAGCTGGCCGGCGAGGTGGCGCTGAGCAACGCCACGGTGACCGGCATCCTCGACCGGCTCGAGAGCCGGGCGCTGGTGACGCGCGAGCGCAGCGCCAGCGACAAGCGGCGCGTCAACGTGCGGCTGACCGACGCCGGCCGCGCGCTGGTCGCCGACGCGCCGACGCCCCTGCAGCGGCGGTTCGCGACACGGCTGGCGGCGCTGCCGCACGGGGAGCAGCGCGGCATCGACGAGACGCTGAAGCGGATCGTCGAGATGATGGAGGCCGAGGAGCTGGACGCCGCGCCGATGCTGGCCGCGGGGCCGATGACGGCCGAGCCGTCCGAGGTGGTCGAGTTCCTCGGGCCCACCCCCACCGATCCGGAACCTCAGGACGATGGGGGAAGGGGGTGACGACGCCGTAGTCCCCCCGGTGCGTCCGGCGTCCCCCGTTCGCCTCACCGCAGGAGGTCGCCGGTCCCACGCGCCGCGGGTCGCGCGCGTCCCGTTGTGCTCCAAGGACTTCGCCGAGCCGCGATCCTCTCGCTCCCGCTGGCGGCCCTGCTGCTGCTGCCCGCGCCGGCGGCGTGGTGCGCCGATCCGGCGCCGTGGGACACCCGCGTCCAGATCGACTTCGAGGACGAGGAGCTGGTCGAGGTCGCCAAGTACTTCGCCGAGCTCACCGGGCGCAACTTCCTGATCGCGGAGAAGCTGCGCGCCAAGATCACGATCTTCTCCCCAGCCCCGGTGTCGGTCGAGGAGGCCTACGCGGCGTTCGTCTCGGCGCTCAACGCCGCCGGGTACGCCGCCGTGGCCGAGGGCGAGGTGCTGCGCATCGTGCCCCGCGGGGAGGCCTCCAAGGAGCCGATCGGGACCTACCCCGACGGGACCCCGCCGCCCACGGCCAACATGGTGACCCACATCTTCCGCGTCGAGCACGCGGCGGTCGACGACCTGTCCAAGTTCGCCCAGAAGCGGATCGGCAGCGGCGGCAGCGTCACGACCTTCGCGCCGACGCGGAGCCTGATCCTGACCGACTCGGCCCACAACCTGCGGCGCGTCGAGGACCTGCTCCGCGAGCTGGACGTCGAGGCGCCCACCGAGCGCATCGAGGTGATCCCGCTGGCCTACGCCGACGCCGCCTCGATGGTCGAGCAGATCGAGGCGATCTTCGTCGAGGCCCAGGAGGAGCAGCCGACCCCACGCAAGAGCCGCCGCACGCGGCGCAGCCGGCGCGCCCGGCGCAAGGCGCGCAAGGCCAAGGCCGCGGCCAAGGCCACCGCCGACACGGTCGGCCAGGCGGTGTCGCTCAGCGAGGTGCTGCCCGACGAGCGCACCAACTCGGTGATCCTGCGGGGCACCGACGTGGCGATCGCCGAGGTCCGCGAGTACGTCGAGATGATGGACCACGACGCGGACCCCGCGTCCCAGGGCAACATCCACGTGGTGTACCTGGAGAACGCGCTGGCCGAGGAGCTGGCCCAGGTGCTCAACAACCTGGTCCAGGACCAGAGCCGCGGGCGACGGGTCCAGCCGGGCCGCGGCCGGCGGGGGCGGCGCGCGGCCCAGGCCCCGGCCGAGCCCCAGGGGCAGTTCACCGGGCAGGTCCAGATCACCGCCGACGCGCCGACCAACTCGCTGGTCGTGATCGCCAGCCCCGACGACTTCCAGCGCCTCGAGCGGGTCGTCCAGCTGCTGGACATCCGCCGCAGGCAGGTGTTCGTCGAGGCGGTGATCATGGAGGTCACGCGCCAGTCCGAGCGCGACGCCGGGGCCAGCGCCCACAGCGGCTACGGCAAGGAGCAGCTCGGCGAGAGCGAGCTGGGGCTGGGGGGCGTGGCCAGCGTCGGCGGCTCGACGCTGCTGAGCGCGCTGAGCCCCGACAGCGGCCTGGCCTACGACGTCTCCGGCGCCGCGCTGGGGATCTTCGGCAGCCCGATCCCGATCCCGTTCCCCGGCAGCGAGAGCGGGACGCTGGAGATCCCGGCCTTCGGCGTGGTGCTCCACGCCCTGCAGCAGGACACCCACACCGAGGTGCTGTCGGCGCCCAACCTGCTGACGCTGGACAACGAGGAGGCCGAGATCATCGTCGGCCAGACGATCCCGTTCAGCGCCGGGTTCACCACCACCACCCAGGGGATGCCGATCGCCAACTTCTCCCGCGAGGACGTGGCGCTGACGCTGCGCGTGACGCCGCAGATCAGCGAGGGCGACACGGTCCAGCTGCAGGTCTTCCAGGAGATCACCGAGGTGGTCCCCGAGTCCCAGGGCTCCGACCTGCTGTCCAGCGGCGGGGTGTCCACCACCAAGCGCTCGGTGGAGACCGTGATCACCGCCGAGGACGACCAGACGATCGTGCTCGGCGGCCTGATCCAGCGCAGCGAGACGACCAGCGAGGACAAGGTCCCGCTGCTGGGCGACGTGCCCGGGCTCGGCGCCGCGTTCCGCACCGAGAAGGACACCGACAAGCACACCAACCTGCTGCTGTTCCTCACGCCCCACGTGATCGACGGGCCCGAGGACCTTCGGGAGGTGACGCGGATCAAGATGCTCCAGCGCGACGAGTTCCTGCGCCGGTTCTACGGCAAGTCGCTGCAGGAGCAGCAGCAGGAGCTGTACGAGCTGCTGATGTACTCGATGAACCTGCCGGGGCTGCCCCCGGTCTATGCGGACGACGCCGCCACCAGCGGCGAGGAGCCCGCCGCGGATCCCCCCGGAGAGGACGGATCGGACCCATGACCGAACCCAGCAAGACCGCCGATCTCGCGGATCGAAAGCTGCCGCACAAGCAGCGCTCCCCCTGGGCCGACGTGCCGATGGAGAAGTGGAGCGACTGGCGCTGGCAGCTGCGCAACCAGGTGACCACCGCCCGCGACCTGGCCGAGGTGATCGACCTGACGCCGATGGAGTCGCGGGCGATCCGCGAGGCGGGCAAGCGCTTCCGCTTCGCGATCACGCCGTACTACGCGTCGCTGATGCACCGCAGCGATCGAGACTGCCCGATCCGCCTGCAGGCCGTACCGACGGCGGCCGAGAACAGCTCGGACCCGTTCGAGATCGGCGATCCGCTGAACGAGGAGGGGGACTGCGTGGCGCCGGGGATGACCCACCGCTACCCGGACCGGGTGCTGTGGGTCGTGATCCACCAGTGCGCGATGTTCTGCCGCCACTGCACGCGCAAGCGCAAGGTGGGGGAGGGGGCCCACGCGCTGACGCCCGACGTGATCGACCAGGGGCTGGCCTACCTGCGGGCCCACCCCGAGGTCCGCGACGTGCTGATCAGCGGCGGCGACCCGCTGCTGCTCGGCGACGACAAGCTCGAGAACCTGATCCGCCGGATCCGCGAGGAGGTGCCGTCGGTCGAGATCGTCCGGCTCGGGACGCGCACGCCGGTGACGATGCCGCAGCGCATCACCCCGGATCTGGTGGCGATGCTGCGGAAGTACCAGCCGATCTGGATCAACACCCACTTCAACGTGCCCCAGGAGTTCACGCCGGAGTCGGAGGCGGCGCTGGCCCGGCTGGCCGACGGCGGGTTCCCGCTGGGCAACCAGAGCGTGCTGCTGCACGGCGTCAACGACTGCTGGGCGCTGCAGCGCGCGCTGCTGTACAAGCTCACCGCCCACCGGGTGCGGCCGTACTACGTCTACCAGTGCGACCTGGCCGAGGGGCTGACCCACTTCCGGACCACGGTGGCCAAGGGGATCGAGATCCTCGAGCACCTGCGCGGGCACATCTCGGGGCTGGCGGTGCCGACCTTCGTGGTCGACGCCCCCGAGGGCGGCGGCAAGATCCCGGTGACCCCCAACTACGTGGTCTCGCAGCACGAGCACAAGTCGGTGCTGCGCAACTTCGAGGGGCGGATCGTGTCCTACGAGGAGCCGCGCGAGTACGTCGGGATGTGCACCGAGGGCGAGCCGTGCCGCTACTGCCGGGAGCTGGCCGGCAGGGACGAGGTCGAGCCGGGGATCGCCGGCCTGTTCGACGACGACCCCGAGCACATCGTGCTGGTGCCCACCGAGGTCGCCGAGAGCGGCGGGCAGGAGGAACAGGAGGAGGCCGAGAAGGTCGGGGCCTGAGCCCCGGCCGGAAGAGGGAGCGATGTCCGACTCGACCCCGATCCGAGACTGGTCGCGGCTGGTGGAGGCGGCCCACGAGCGTGGCTACCTGACCGTCGACGAGATGCGCGATCTGCTGCCCGCCGAGCAGCGCACGGCCGAGGCGCTCGGCGACGTCGCCGGCCTGCTGGGGGACTCCGGGATCGCCGTGATCGCCGACGACCGCGCGGCGCGCGCGGCCCTGCAGCGGCGGCTGGCCAAGGAGGCCGGGCGGCGGCCCCCGTCGGGCGCCGCGGCGTCGGCGTTCGTGGATCGCCGCAAGCGCGGCCCGGACCCGACCCGCACCTACCTGCGCTCGATGGGCTCGGTGGCGCTGCTCAGCCGCGACGGGGAGGTCGCGCTGGCGCGGCGCATCGAGGAGGGCAACCTGGCGCTGCTGCTGGCGCTGCTGGGGACCGAGCTGCCCCTCCCCGAGCTGCTGGCGCTGGACCCCGCCCCGGGCCGCACCCGCGACGAGCGACACGCCGAGGCGCTGAGCGACGAGCAGCTGCGGCGGCTGCAGCGGCGGCGCGAGCAGCTCGTCGCGCTGGCGGCGGGGGGCGGGACCACCTGGGCGGAGGACGCCCCGGCCTACGACGCGCTGTGCGAGCAGGCTCGCGAACTGGGGATCGGCCCGGCCCAGGTGCGGCGGCTGGCCACCGCGCTGCGGCGCCAGGCCGCGGCGGCCCGCGCCACGCGCGACCGGCTGGACGCGCTGGCGCGGGAGGTCGACACCCCGCTGCCGCGGCTCCGCGCCCACGCGGACCGGATCCGCGAGGGGCTGCGGGGGGGCACCGAGGGCTGGGCCGACGAGGTGGTGGCGCTGGCCCGCCGGATCGACGCGCTGGACGCCGAGCTGCGCCGGATCGAGGCCGGCGCGGGGATGGCGCTGCAGCCCCTGCTGGCGCTGGATCGCCCGCTGCAGCACGGCGAGGCGGTGATCGAGGCCGCGCGCCACGAGCTGGTCCAGGCCAACCTGCGGCTGGTGGTCAGCATCGCCAAGAAGTACGTCAACC
>CAZOYV010000064.1:0-32944 GCA_964584075.1 uncultured Rickettsiales bacterium
CGGCCACGAGGAGGGCGAAGCCCGACGAGCTCGGCCTCGAGGCGCTCCCGGCAGCCATGGCACCCTCGACCGGCGACGGGCTCCCGTGCGGACCCCGATTCCGGGGACCCCGGGCAACATCGTTGCCCGCCGCCAGCGAGCCCGGTATCGTGCTGCTCGCGAGGTGCTCGATGACCACGGGCTGGGCGGCGATCGGGGTGGCGACCGCGGGCGTGCTGCTGGCGCTGGCGGTTTCCGCCGGGGCCGCGGACTTCGAGCGCTACGGCGGCAGCTACGCCTACGCCGGCGACGACGCGCAGAAGCAGGCCCGGCTGGACGCCATCGAGGCCACCGTGCAGCAGATGCCCAAGCTGTTCCGCGCCTTCGCCCGGGGGCGCATCGACAAGTCCACCACGCCCGCCGAGCGCTACGAGATCGAGGTCGCCGACGGCCAGATCCGCATCGGCCGGAACGGGGGCCAGGGGCAGCAGACCGTCCTGGACGGCGACGGCGTCGTGGTGGAGGGGGACGAGGGCGCCGACCTGACCGTCACCCGCGTGATCGAGGGCGACTGCATCCGCCACCGCGCCGAGCAACACAACGGCTACGGCACCGACCTGTTCTGCCTGTCGCCGGACGGCACCACGCTGACCGTGACCGTGACGATCGGCAGCGACCAGCTGCCCGCGCCGATCACCTACGAGCTGACCTACCGGCGGGAACCATGAGCAGCTCCCAACCCAGCTACAGCGACGGCATCCAGATGGTCCAGATGCTGTTGCTGCTCGAGAACACCGTCAACCGCGAGATGCGGATCAACCAGATCGCCGAGCGCCTCGAGGTCCACCGCCGCACGGTGGTGCGCTACGTCGACGCGCTGAGCGCCTCGCTGGACAACGCGTTCGGCGAGCCGATCGTCGAGCGGTTCCACCGCGGTCGCGAGGCGTGGGCCCGGCTGGGGCGCGGGGTCCAGCCGCTGTCGTCGCACATCTTCCAGTTCGCGTCGGTGTTCGCCGCCACGCGGATCCTGGCGACCGGCAAGGGCTCGGTGCTGTCCGACAGCGCCGACGGCGTGCTCGAGGTGCTGATGCGCGGCGCCGACCCCGGGGTGCGGCCGATGCTCCAGCGGGTCCACTCGGCGTTCCACTACGTGGCGTTCGGCCCCAAGGACTACCGGGCCAACGAGGACGTGCTCGACCGCGTGGTGCAGGCCCTGATCCGCGGCCGCCCGCTGACGGTGCGCTACGCCGCGCTGCGCGGGCCGGCGGCGGCGCGGACGATCGAGCCGTACACCCTGGTGCTGTACCGCGACGGGCTGTACGTGCTGGCCCGCCGCGTCGACCCCGCCCCGCCCGGGATGCGGCTGTACGCGGTGGACCGCATCGAGGACGCCACCGTCGACCGCGCGGGCTCGTTCCACATCCCGCCGGAGTTCGACCCCGCCGACCACTTCGCCGGGATCCTCGGGCTGTGGCCCTCGCAGGACCCGCCCGAGACGCTGCGCGTGGCGTTCGAGCCCCGGGTGGCGCGGCTGGCGCGGGAGCGCGAGTGGCCCGGGGACCCGTCGTGGGCGACGCTCGACGACGGCCGCGAGGTGCTGACGATGCAGGTCCCGATCACCCCCGAGGTCGAGACCTGGATCCTGACCTGGGGCGCCGAGGTCGAGGTGCTCGCCCCGCCGGCGCTGCGCGGGCGCATCGCGGACCAGCTGCGCCGCGCGGTGGCGCGCTACGACGCCGCGGATCAGTAGCGGAACGGCCACGCCAGGAAGTAGCGCTTGATCCGCAGGTAGATCCCGAACAGCCCCATCGGCTCGAACATCAGGAACCCGATCACCAGCAGCGCGAACAGCACGGTGGACTGCTGCGCCGAGCTCAGGTCCCGGACCAGCGGCAGGTGCTCGCCCAGCGACCGGGCCAGCGGGGACAGCACCTCGAACGCGATCGCCCCCGCCACGGCGCCGAACGTGGTCCCCACCCCGCCCAGCACGATCATCGCGATGTAGTCGATGCTCATCCCCAGGTTGAACGGCGGGTCGATCGTGACGTACTGCTGCTGGTAGGCGAACATCGCGCCGGCCACGCCGCCCAGGAACGACGACACCGCGAACGCGACGATCTTGGTCCGCGCCGGGCTGACCCCCAGGACCGAGGCGGCCAGGTCGTGGTCGCGGACCGCCATCATCGCCCGGCCGGTGTTGGAGCGCGCCAGGTTCTTGCCCGCGAAGCCGGCCCCGATCGCCAGCACCAGGTACACCAGGTACAGCTTGCGGTCGAAGTCGAGTTCCATGAAACCGAGGTCCCAGGTCGTCGCGAACGAGTGGGTCCCGCGGGCCGCGCCCTCGGGGACGAACCAGGTGTACATCGGCACCGCGATGCCCGACGCGCCGTGGGTCAGCGCCGGAACGCTCATCAGCAGGTGGTTGACCAGGAACAGCAGCCCCAGCGTCACGATCGCCAGGTACAGCCCGCGCAGCCGCAGCGCGAACGGACCCACCGCCATCCCCACCGCCGCGGCCACCAGCCCGGCGGCCGGCAGGCACAGCCAGAACGGCCAGCGCCCCTGCTCGCCGAGCACCGCCGCGGTGTAGGCCCCCAGCGCCAGGAACGCCGCGTGCCCCAGGCTGACCTGGCCCGCGAACCCGGTCAGGATCATCATCCCCACCGCGCCGACGATCGCGGTCAGCGCCAGGTTGGCGATCCCCATCCACTTGGCGTCGGCCAGCAGCGGCCAGGCGATCACCACCGCCGCGACCGCGACGATCGCGACCTTGTGCCACAGGTCGGGGAACAGCTTCAGGTCCTGCTCGTACCGCGTCACCAGGGGCTTGGTCGGCATGGCTCAGACCCGCTCGACTTCCCTGGTGCCGAACAGCCCGTAGGGCCGCACCACGAGGAACAGCACCATCACCACGTAGGGGAACACGGCGTGGAACCCCTGGCCGAACTGGCCGAGGTGCTCGTTGAGGTAGCCCTCGCAGAGCATCTCCAGCACCCCCAGCATCAGGCCGGCGAGCACCGCGCCCCACGCCGAGTCCAGCCCGCCGACGATCACCGCCGGGAACGCCCGCAGCGCGATGAACCCCAGGTTGGGGCTGACCTGGCGGGGGAACATCGCCAGGCAGATCCCGGCCAGCGCGGCGAACGCGGCGGCCAGGAACCACGTCACGGCGAACACCCGCCCCACCGGGATCCCCTGGGTCAGCGCCACCTCCTGGTCGCTGGCCGTGGCGCGCATCGCGACGCCCAGCTTGGTGTGGCGGATCAGCAGGTAGAACGCCAGCAGCGCCACGCCGCCGGCGGCCACCGTGACCAGCGAGTTGAGCAGCAGCCGCGAGCCGGCGAGCTCCACCGCCAGGGTCGGGTCCCACGGCGTCGGCATCCCGCGCGGCTCGGGCCCCCACGCGATGTGGATCGCCGCGCGCAGCAGCGCCCCGATGAAGATCGTCAGGATGATCGTGACGAACACCGGGCGGCCCACCAGCTGGCGCAGCACCAGCCGCTCGACCGTCGCGCCGACCAGCCCGGTGGCGACGATCGACAGGGCCAGCGCCAGCCCCCACGGCACGCCGGCGCCGTGCAGCGCCACCATCGCGAACGCCCCGAACGCGAGGAACTCCCCCTGGGCGAAGTTGAACACCTGCGAGGCGCGGTAGATCACCACGAAGCCCAGCGCGACCAGCGCGTAGACCGATCCCAGCGCGAGCCCCGAGGCGAGCAGCTGCAGCAGGGTGCTCATCGCCGGTACATCTCCTCGATCAGGTCGCCGTAGATCTGGAAAATGTTACGGCGCCGCACCTTCTGGGTCGCGGTCAGCTCGCCGTCGTCCTGGTGCAGCTCCTTGCGGAACAGGCGGAACTCGCGGACGCTCTCGACGCGGGCCATCCGATCGTTGGCGGTGCGGATCTCCCGCGCGATCAGGTCGCGCACCTCGGGCTTGCCCGACAGGTCCTCGAACGAGGTGTACGGGATCTGCTGGCGGGTGGCCCACTGCCCCACCGAGTCGGTCTCGATCTGGATCAGCGCGCTGACGAACTTGCGGCCGTCGCCGATCGCCACCGCCTCCTTGATGTAGGGGCTGGTCTTGAGCGCGTTCTCGATCTTCTCCGGCGACAGGTTCTTGCCGCCCGCGGTGATGATGATCTCCTTCTTGCGGCCGGTGATCCGCAGGTAGCCGTCCCCGTCGATCTCGCCGACGTCGCCGGTGTGCAGCCAGCCGTCGTCGTCCACCGTCTCGCGGGTCGCGGCCTCGTCGTGGAGGTAGCCGCGGAACACGAACGGGCCGCGCAGCAGCACCTCTCCGTCGGCGGCGGTGGCGCACTCGGTCAGCGGGATCGACGTCCCCACCGTGCCGAGCTTGACCGCGCCGGGCATGTTGACGTGGCTGACCCCGGCGCACTCGGTCATCCCGAAGCCCTCGGAGATCGGGACGCCGATGCCGTGGAACCAGCGCAGCAGGTCCTGGGAGATCGGCGCCGCGCCCGAGACCGGCAGCCGGCAGCGGCGCATCCCGAGGCGCTCCTGCAGCGGGCGGTAGACCAGCAGGTCGCCGACGAACCACACGACCGCGTCCAGCACCCTGCGCGGCAGCGGCGGGCGGCGCGACGCGAGGCGACGCTCGGCGATGCGCCGGCCCACGCGCGAGAACCATGTATACAGCGTGCGCTTGAGCCACGAGCTGTCGCGCATCTTGAGCGTCACCCCGGCGTGCACCTTCTCCCAGATCCGCGGCACGCCGAGGAACACCGTCGGCGACACCTCGCGCAGGTCCTCCTGCACCGTGGCGATGCTCTCCCCGAAGTGCACCACCGCCCCCGAGGACAGCGGGATGTACTGGCTGAAGATCTTCTCGGCGACGTGGCACAGCGGCAGGTACGACAGCAGCGTGTCCCGCGGGCTGGCGCCGAACGCCTCGGACAGCGCGGCGCCGGTGACCATCGCGTTGGAGGCCGACAGCAGCGCCCCCTTGGGCCGGCCCGTGGTGCCCGAGGTGTACACCACCATCGTCGGCTCGGCGGGGTCGCGCCGGCGCAGCTGCGCGTCGAACCAGCCGGGCTGCCCGCGGCGCAGCGCCTCGCCCCGCTGCAGCAGGTCGTCCCAGCGCCGTAGCCGCGGATCGTCGTAGTGCCGGGTGCCCCTCGGATCGATCACCACGACGTGCTCGACGGTGGGCGTCTCGGCGGCGACCTCGATCGCCTTGTCGACCTGCTCCTGGTCCTCGCAGATCAGCACCTTGCAGCCGGCGTGATCGAGGATGTAGGCCACGTCGGGCGGCGGGTTGGTCTGGTAGATCCCCACCGCCCGGGCGCCCAGCGCCTGGGTCCCCAGATCGGCGTACAGCCACTCGGGGCGGTTGTCGCTGAGGATCCCCACGTGGTCGCCGGCGCCGACGCCGAGATCGGCCAGCGCGTGGGCCGTGGCGGCGACCCGCTCGAGGTACTCCCGCCACGAGGTCTCGCGCCACACCCCGCGGAGCTTCTCGCGGATCGCGACGGCGTCGGGGTGGCGCTCGGCGAGCAGCGCCACGCGCCCGGGCATCGTGGCCTCGAGGGGGGTCTCGCCGCGGGGGGTGCCGGTCACGCGCCCTCCCCCGCGGCCGCGTCGCCGACGTAGGCCGCCTGGACCGCCGGGTCGGCGGCCACCTCGGCGGGGGTGCCGTCGGCGATGCGGTGCCCGAAGTCGAGCACCGCGACGCGGTCGGCCAGATCGAGCACCAGCCCGAGATCGTGCTCGATCAGGATCATCGAGATGCCCAGCTCCTCCTTGATGTCCAGGAGGTAGCGGGCCATGTCCTCGGTCTCCTCCTGGTTGAGCCCCGCGGCCGGCTCGTCGAGCAGCAGCAGCCGCGGGTCCATGCACAGCGCCCGCCCCAGCTCGATGCGCTTGAGCACGCCGTAGGGCAGGATCGCCGCCGGGGTCACCCGGTAGCGCTCGAGATCGAGGAACTCGACGACCTCCTCGGCGCGGCGGCGGTGGGCCACCTCCTCGCGGCGGGCGCGGCCGCTGAACAGCAGGTCCTGCCACCACGCGCTGCGGTAGCGCTGGTGGCGCCCGAGCAGCAGGTTCTCCAGCGTCGTCAGCTGGCCGAACACGGCCAGGTTCTGGAACATCCGCGCGATGCCCAGCCCGGCCACCCGGTGGGGCGGGTGGGCCAGCAGGTCGTGACCGTCGAACCGGACCGCCCCGCGCTGGGGCCGGTAGACCCCGCTGATGCAGTTGAACAGCGAGGTCTTGCCCGCGCCGTTGGGGCCGATCACCGCGTGCAGCGCCCCGTCCTCGACGGACAGGTCGACCCCGTCGAGCGCCGTCACCCCGGCGAACGACAGCGTCACCCCGCTCATCTCCAGCAGCGCCACCCAGCTCCTCCCGCTGACCGCCGAGAGCGGACGGCCGAAAGCTCCCGCATCTCGCCACAGATGCAGGTCACGACAGCCAGCGCTTGCGGCGCCGGTAGTGCTTGACCGCCCGGTAGTCGCGGCGGCCCTCGGCCCCCAGGCCGAGGTAGAACTCGCGGATGTCCTCGTCCTGCCGCAGCTCGGCGGCGGGTCCCTCGTGGACCACCTTGCCCGACTCCAGGATCGTGCCGTGGTCGGCCAGCTCCAGCGCCATCGCGGCGTTCTGCTCGACCAGCAGGATGTCGACCCCTTCGGCGTGGATCTCGCGGATCAGGTCGGCGACCTGCGCCACCACCCGCGGCGCCAGCCCCAGCGACGGCTCGTCCAGCAGCAGCAGCCGCGGGCTCGCCATCAGCGCGCGGCTGATCGCCACCATCTGCTGCTCGCCGCCCGACAGGTAGCCGGCCTGCTGGCGGCGCCGCTCGCCCAGCACCGGGAACCGCTCGTAGACCCGCTCGAGCCCCGCCCGCGTGTCGCCCCGGGTGGCGGTCCAGGCCCCGGCGAGGAGGTTCTCCTCGACGGACAGGTCGGCCAGGATCCGCCGGCCCTCGAGCACCTGGGCCACGCCGCGGCGCACGATCTCGTCGGGCCCGCGGCCCACCAGGCTGTGGCCGTCCAGCGCGATGCGGCCCTTGGTGACCTTGCCCTCGTGCAGATCGAGCAGCCCGGTGATGGCGCGCAGGGTGGTGGTCTTGCCCGCCCCGTTGGGGCCGAGCAGGGCGGCGATGCCGCCGTCGGGGACGGTCAGGCTGACGCCCTCGAGGACCAGGACCACCGAGTGGTAGACCACCTCGAGGTTGGCGATCTCCAGCATCGGCGGTCCGCGGCGGGATGCTCGCTACTCGCCCTCGGCCTCTTCGCCCGCGGCGGCCTCACCGGCCTCCTCGGGTGCCGCGCTGGCCGCCTTGGCGGGGGCCGGATCCGGGGCGTCCGGCAGCCTCTCGAAGCCCTTGGGCTCGGCGTAGTCCGCGATCTGGGTCCACGACTTCTTGTCGAAGTCGGGCTTCAGCACGCGGGTCTTGACCGAGGTCGGGTACGGGATCGAGGTGTAGGACAGCGGCTGCAGCATCCCGCCGGCGGTGAACCCGGAGATGCCCTGCAGCGCCGACTTGAACCCGGCGCGGGTCACGTCGCCATTCTCCAGCGCCTTGTTGAACGCCTCCAGCGCCAGCCGCCCCTGGAGGTACGACACCAGGGTGTAGAAGTCGGGCTTGCCCTGGTCCTTGCCGTGGGCCTCCCAGGCGGCGAGGAACTCGTCCATGCCGTCGAGCTCCTCGCCCCAGTACGGCAGCCCGGTGACCCAGTGGAAGTTGCCGAACACCGCCGAGGGGATCACCTCGGGGCTGAAGAACGCGTCGACCCACGACGGGGTGACGCCGACCCACACCGGCGCGTACTGCAGCTGCGCGGCGGTGCCCAGGATCGGTCCGGTGGAGCTGGGCAGCACGGTCAGTAGCACGTGGGTCGCGCCGGCCTCCTTCAGCGCGGTCACCGGGGCGGTGTAGTCCTCCTGGCCCGGGACCACGGTCTGCTCGCTGACGATCTCGAAGCCCTGGACCTCGGCGCTGCGCTTGATCGCCTCGATCCCGTCCAGCCCGTAGTCGTCCTGTTGGTACACGATCCCGGCCTTGACCTCGTCGGCCCCGCCGGCCTGCGCGACGCACCAGTCCATCCCGCGCATCGCCTCGACGTAGTAGCTCGGGCCGGCGGGCGGCGTGTACTCGTTGCGCGCCATCTGCGACGACAGCGACGCGGGGAACGCGATCATCGTGTCGGTCTCCAGCATCGGGATCAGCGGTAGCGTGTTGGGCGTTCCGAAGCTGGTGCCGACGAACAGGATGTCGTCCTTGACCTCCTTGTACAGCTGGACCGACTGCTGCGGGTTGTAGCCGTGGTCCTTCTCGATCGTCTTGATCGTCCAGCCCTCGGGCATCAGCCCCGAGCCGCCGGCGTTGACCTGCGCGGCGAGGACGCGCTTGCCGATCGCGAACGGCACCGAGATCGCCGCTCCCGGCCCGCTCTCGTCGTTGAGCTGGGCGAAGGTCAGGACCTTGTTGTCGAGATCGACGCCGAAGTCGGTCTCGACGCCGCCCTCCCCGTCCGGCTGGTCCTCGGCCGGCGGGCAACCCAGGGCCAGCAGGCCCAGCACGATCAGCAGACTTCCAGCGATCCACGCAGTGGTGGCACGGAACGACATGGTGATTCTCCCCTCTCGCGGTGTTCCCCCGGTCGGACGCCCCTCGTCCGGGAACGACGCCACCCTATCCCACCGCGACAACGCGGGGCAAGGCGCGGCTCAGCGGTGGATCACGACCAGCTCCAGCGTGCCCCCGTCGCGCGTCCGGCGCTGCTCCAGCTGCGCGCCGGCCGCCGCGATCATCGGATGCAGCCCGCCGCGCGCCATGAAGTCGCGGAACCCGGCGTGGTGGCTCGGCCCCGCGAGGAACTCGATCACCCGGTTGCGGACCCCCTGGCGGTTGCGCGCCATCGGCACCGCGAAGTCGGCGATCACCACCCGCGGCGCCACCCGCAGCAGCTCGGGCAGCACCCGCTCGCGCACGTCCGGCGGCATCTCGTGGAGCCCCATCGACACCGCGGCGCAGTCGAACGCGTCGGCGCCGTGGCCCGGCAACGCCGCCGCGTCGCCGACCTCGAACGAGACGTGCTCCAGCCCCCGCCGGCGGCGCAGCGTCTCGGCCCGCGCGATCATCCGCGACGAGAGGTCGACGCCGACCACCCGCGGGCTGCGCCGGGCGATCTGGAACGTCAGACCCCCGGTGCCGCAGCACACCTCGAGGCAGCTCGCCCCGGCGGGGACCTGGGCGGCGGTCCAGCGGTGGAGCCCGCGCAGCGCCCGGTCGAAGACCAGCGAGTAGGGCGTCCCGGCGAACATCCCCGCCCCCTTGCGCGCGCCGACCTCCATGCCGATCCTTCCCTTTCCGCGGAACCCGCAGTATGCCTTGGGACCCAGCGAGCCGACCATGACGACCCTACGCACCATCGCCGCGCTTGTCCTCTCCGCCACCCTGCTGGCCCCCGCCGCCGCCCGCGGCGACGCGGGGGAGACCGACGCCGCCGTCCGGGCCGCGCTGACCCGCCACGGGTTCGAGGCGGTGGCCCCGACCCCCGCCGCCGAGGTGGAGCTGCCCGACCTGCAGGGCGACACCCGCACGCTGGCCGACTGGGCCGGCCGCTGGGTGCTGCTGACGTTCTTCGCCTCGTGGTGCGGCCCGTGCCGCTCCGAGCTGCCCTCGCTGCAGGCGCTGCACGCCGGGTGGCACGACGACGGGCTGGCGGTGGTCGGGGTCGGCCTCGACGCCAGCACCGACTCGCTGCGCCGGCTGGTGGAGTCCAAGGGCGTGACCTTCCCGGTGCTGCTCGATCCGAAGGGCCGGGTCGGGCGCCGCTACCGCGCCAGCGCGATCCCGATCGCCTACTGGATCGACCCCCTCGGCCGCGTGGTCGGCGTGGCCCGCGGGGCCCGCGAGTGGGACGCCGCCGGCGACCTGGTGCGCGAGCTGCTGACCCTGATCCCCGCAGGCGACGCCCTGCCCGAGGGCTACGAGACCACGCCGGCGTTCATGCCGACCCCGGAGGTGGTGGCGCTGCCCGACCACGTCGTGCCCCCCACCGCGTCCGTCCGCACCTCCGCCGGCGAGCTGCTCCCCGGCGACACGTTCACCGTCGACGTGGCGGTGCGCTGGGCCGGGCACACCGGGGACTACGTGCTGCACACCCCCGAGCTCGAGCTGCCCGGCGGGATCGCCGGCACCGGCACCTCGGCCAGCTCCAGCAGCCTCGACGACGAGCAGACCGTGACCTACCAGATCGGCCTGCGCGCCGAGGCCCCGGGCGAGTACGCCCTCGACCCCGTCGACGTGCAGTACACCCCGCGCGGCGGCCACCAGCCGATCCACAGCCGCGTCGAGGGCGTCACCGTCACGGTCCGCGAGCCCACCCCGTGGGGCCTGATCGGCGGGCTCGGCGGAGGGCTCGTGGTGCTGGTCGGGGTGGGGATCGCGGTGGTGCTGGTCCGCCGGCGGGCCCGCTGATCAGGGCGTGGGAAGCCGTTCGGCGCGCATCGAGGTCACGACCAGCTCGAAGCAGAACGGCCCGAGGCCGCCCGGGCACCCCTGGCACTCGACCCCCCACGAGGCCAGCAACTCGCAGCCGGCGCCCTCGTCGGCGGCCGGATCGACCAGCGCGTCCAGCGGCCGCGAGTCGTAGGTCCCGGCGACGGTCACGCCGTCCATCGCGGCGCCGTCGTCGACGAACGCGCCATCGACGGTGACGCCCCACGCCAGCGGGTCCCCGGACACGGTGTCGAGCACGTCCCCCGGGCCCACCGCGAACTGCGGGTTGTCCCAGCTGCCGGCGACGGCGGGCGCCGCGCCGTTGTAGCGCAGCGCGATCGTCCCGGCGCCGTCGTGGAGCGCCTCGACCTGGAGCACCAGCCACCATTCGGTGAGGTACTGGGACATCAGCTTCAGGAACATCGCCTCCTCGGGCTCGCCGGTGGCGAAGTCCAGCAGGTACCGACCGCCGACCAGCCCGTCGGGATCGGAGATCGGGTCGGTGGCGAGGTCGTCGTCCCCGGCGTCGTCGTCGGCCAGATCGTCGTCGTCCGCCCCGTCGTCGTCCGCCCCGTCGTCGTCCGAGACGCGGGAGCAACCTCCTGGCCAGGCGCTCAGCGACAGAAACAGGAAACCGATCGTGGAGTGCGTCAGGAACCGTCTCACGGGACCCCCCGTCTGGACCCGCCTTCCCACGTGCGAGCGGGAAGTCGGACCAGGGGGATCCTCTCACGGCGCGCCCCGACCCGGCCGGGTAGTTCCGTGCACGCCGCGGGTCCGCATCTCCCACGCAGCGACCGCCGAACCGCTCGGCTCTCTCACAGACGAACGGACATGTCGTGGCTCGACAGGTCTGCTCGGCAACCCTGGCGCTCGCCCGTCGACGCCGATTCCCGCCCGACTTCCACTTTCTGTCGCGATCGGAGCCAAATCCTGGAAGTCGGATACCCGAGTTCCAGTTTCTGGCACTCATTGCGCCAAATTCTGGAAGTCGGGCCGGGCCGCTCCCCGCTGCGCTGGCTCTTCGGCGACGAGCGCCAGCCACGGCTCCTCGAGCCGCGCGAGGGTGGGATCGGGCTGGTCGCGTTCCAGCCGCGGGCCTCGGAGTGGCCGGACAGCGGTCGATCCCAGCGGTAGGGATCGTTCGTCTCGTCCCTGGCCGCGCCCCAGGTGGGGGGCTCGTCGAAGGACCGCACCGGGGGCGTGTCGCCCGCGGCTACTCTGCGTACAGCGCGTCAATCTCGGCGGCGAAGTGCTCGTGGACGACCCGCCGCTTGATCTTCATCGTCGGGGTCAGCTCCTCCTCCTCGACGGTGAACTCGCGGGGCAGCACGGCGAACTTGCGGACGTGCTCGACGCGGGCGAAGCGCGGGTTGACCTGCTCGTCGACGTGGCGCTGCAGCTCGGCGAGCAGCTCGGGGTCGGTGTGGACCCCGTCGGCCCCGCGGCCGTGCCGCTCGGCCCACTCGGCGGCGGCGTCGGGCACCAGCGTCAGCAGCGCCGAGACGAACTTGCGGCCGTCGCCGACGCACACCGCCTGGCTGACCAGCGGGTGCTCGGCCAGCGCCTCCTCGAGGTTCGCCGGCGTGATGTTCTTGCCTCCGCTGGTGATGATGATGTCCTTCTTGCGGCCGGTGATGTACAGGAAGTCGTCGTCGTCGAGGCGGCCGAGATCCCCGGTGTGGAGCCACCCGTCCTGCAGGGTCTCGGCGGTCAGCTCGGGCTCCTTGTAGTACCCCAGGAAGATGTGGTCGCCGCGCAGCAGCACCTCGCCGTCGTCGGCGATCCGGCACTCGGTCCCCGGCAGCGGCTGCCCGACGCTGCCGAACCGCACCGCGCCGGCGCGGTTGAACGTGGCCGGGCCGGTGTCCTCGGACTGGCCGTAGACCTCCTGGATCACGATGTCGAGCCCGGCCATGAACTCCAGCACGTCCTTGCCGATCGGGGCCGCCGCGGAGATGTGCACCCGGCCGCGGTCGAACCCCATCGCGGCCTTGGCCTTGGAGAACACCAGCCGGTTGGCGACGGCGAACTGCAGGCCCAGCGACAGGCCGGGCTCCATGCCCTGGTTGCGCACGTGGTTGCCGGCCTGGCCGACCTTCATCGCCCACGCCGCCAGCCGGGCCTTGATCCCGGTGGCCTGCTCCATCTTGCCGCGCACCGCCGCGACCATCTTCTCCCACACCCGGGGGACGCCGAAGATCAGCGTCGGCCGGACCTCCTTGAGGTGGTCCGGGAGCTGCTCCAGCGACTGGGCGTAGTACACCGGGTAGCCCACGCTGATCGCCCCGTGGATCGTGAACAGCTGCTCGGCGATGTGCGACAGCGGCAGGTACGAGATCGTGCAATCGTCGCGCGTCGCCCCGGCCAGCCGCGCGGCGGTGTCGGCGGTGAACGTCAGGTTGCGGTGGCTGAGCATCACCGCCTTGGGCGGGCCGGTGGTGCCCGAGGTGTAGATCAGGGTCGCCAGCCCGTCGGCCTGCAGCGCCTCGAGGCGGGCGTCGAGGTCGGCCTCGGGAACGTCGTCGCCGAGGGACAGGAACGCCTGCCAGTCCAGCACGATGTCGTGGTCGATCGCCGGCGCCCCGCGCATCGTCACCACCCGCTCGAGCTTCGGCAGCCGCGGCAGCTCCTGCTCGACCTTGTGCCACTGCTCCTCGTCCTCGACGAGCACCAGCCTGGCCTCGGAGTGGTCGACGATGTACTGCACCTCGGACGGCGAGCAGGTGACGTAGATCCCCGCCGCGGCCCCGCCGGCGGCCATCGCCGCGACGTCGAGGATCACCCACTCGGGCCGGTTGAAGCCCAGGATGCAGACCTTGTCCCCGGACTCGAACCCCAGCGCGATCAGCGCGCGCGCGGCCCGGCGCACCCGATCGGCGTACGCCGACCAGCTCGTGGGGACCCACGCCTCGCCGGCCTTCTCGAAGTACCCGGGGGCGGAACCTTGCTGCTGCGCCTGGTCCATCAGGCGCGACGGGATCGTCTCGGTGGCCATCGTCTTCCCCTCACGTGACGGACCAGTGTGGCGTTCGTCCCCGTCCAAAAGCAAGCGACGGAATGGGCGCGGATGTGCGAGGGTCTTGGGCACCATGCGCACCGACATCCGGACCCTGACGTGTCTGCTGCTGGCCGCGTCCCTGGGCGCCGCCGGGGTCGCCGCGGCCCGAGACCTGGGCCCCGCGGAGGTGGTCCTCGCCGGCCCCCTCGAGGTGGACGGCGCCCCGGTCGCCGGCCTGCACCTCGCGCTCCCCGCCGGCGAGGAGGAGCGCGCCCCCCTCACGTGGGTGGGCCTCGCGCCGGTGGGCTTCGCCGCCGAGCCCCGCGTCGCGATCCAGGACGCCGCCCGCGGGCTGTTCGACGGCCACGAGGCGGTCGTCGAGCTGGACCTCGGGGCCGACGCCGCCCGCCCCCTGGTGATCCGCGGCGAGGTCCACGGCGCGGCCGGCGACGGCGGGGTGCGCACCACCCGCTTCACCGTCCGCGCCCCCGCGGTGCGCGACGCCGCGGAGCTGCGCGCCTACCTCGTCGATCCCGGCCTGGCCCCGGTGGACACGGTGTTCCGCTGCCGCGAGGACGGCGCCGGGGACTGGCTCCTGACGTTCCCCGCCGGCGGCGCCGCGGCGACCCTCGCCGCCCCCGACGGCGTCGAGCGCGCCTACTCGTCCTGCAGCACGCGGCGGAACCTCTCCATCGTCGGCGGCCAGCACTCCGGGACCCTCGGCCACGACCTGCTGTTCGGCGGCGGCGACGACCTCGCCCGCGTGGTGCTGGAGCTCGAGTTCGAGGGCTCGAGCCCCCCGCTGTCGCTCGACGGCCCTCCGGCGCGCGTGGTGGACCGGCTGCTGGACGCCGGCGCCGGCGCCGCGATCGCGGTGGGTCCGACCGCCAACCCGTTCACCGACCCGCCGGCCGCGGCCACCGCCGCCCAGCCGCGGCAGCACGCCTGCACGCTGACGCGGGTCCAGCGCGCCTTCCCGCCCCCCGCGCCCTCCCCGTGACGTGATAGGATCTCGGTCGGGGAAGCGGGGGCCAGCCTCGGGGTGGACGCATGAGCGAGCGTGTTCCCACGCGCGCAGAGCTCGTCGACGAGAACCGCCGCCTGCGCGTGGAGATCGAGCGCCTGCGCGAGGAGCTCGAGCGGCTCCGCGCCCGCGAGGAGGAGCGCCAGTCGTTCGAGGAGGAGCGCGCCGCCGAGCTCGAGGCGGCGACCGCCAGCCTGCGCGTCGAGATCGAGGAGCGCGTCCGCGCCGAGGAGAGCCTGCGCACCAGCGAGGAGCGCTACCGCGCGGTGGTCGACCAGAGCCGCGACAACATCTTCCTGGTGGACTGCCAGACCCTCGCGATCGTCGAGGCCAACCCCGCGCTGCACGGCTCCCTGGGATACGACTGCGGCGAGCTGATCGGGCTGCAGCTGAGCGACGTGGTGGCCCACGACGAGGAGGACATCCGGTTCCGCGCCGAGGCGGTGCGCCGCGCCGGCGCGCTGTACCTCGGTCCCCGCCAGTATCGCCGCAAGGACGGCACGCTGACCGACGTCGAGGTCAGCGTCAACGTCATCTCCCACGGCGGGCGCGACCTGTTCTGCATCGTGTCGCGGGACATCACCGAGCGCTCGCGGCTCGAGGAGCAGCTGCGCCAGTCGCAGAAGATGGAGGCCGTGGGCAAGCTCGCCGGCGGGGTGGCCCACGACTTCAACAACATGCTGTGCGTGATCGACGGCCACGCCGAGATGCTGCTGGCGCAGATGGACGAGGACCACGCCGCGTGGGGCGACCTGCTGGAGATCTCCAAGGCCGCGACCCGCGCCTCGGAGCTGACCCGCCAGCTGCTGGCGTTCAGCCGCAAGCAGGTCGTGCAGGTCCGCGAGCTGGACCCCAACCAGGTGATCCAGGGGATGGAGAAGCTGCTGCGGCGGCTGCTCGGCGAGGACCTCGAGCTGCGCATCGACCTCGACCCCGCGGTGGGTACCGTGATGGCCGATCCGGGCCAGCTCGAGCAGATCGTGATGAACCTGGTGGTCAACGCCCGCGACGCGATGCCCACCGGGGGGACGATCCGGGTCCGCACCCGCGACGTGATGGACGGCGCCGAGCTGTTCGCCGGCGCCGGGGAGATGCGGTCCGGCCGCTGGATGGAGCTGGAGGTCCGCGACAACGGCTGCGGGATGGACCGCGAGACCCGCGAGCACCTGTTCGAGCCGTTCTTCACCACCAAGCGCCAGGGCACCGGGCTGGGGCTCGCCACGGTCTACGGTGTCGTCCAGCAGACCGGCGGCCACATCGACGTCGACAGCCGGGTGGACGAGGGCACCACCTTCCGGATCGTGCTGCCCTGCCTCGAGCCCGAGGAGTCGGTGGACGAGGTCTCGGTCGACCCCAGCCCCGACCCCGCCGGCAGCGAGACGGTCCTGGTGGTCGAGGACGAGGAGCAGACGCGCAAGCTGGTGGTCCAGATCCTGGCCCGCGCCGGCTACCACGTGCTCGAGGCCGGGGACGCCGAGCAGGCCCTGTCGATCCCGGAGGACCAGCTCCAGGAGGTCGACCTGCTGCTCACCGACGTGGTGATGCCCGGGGTCAGCGGTCCGCAGCTGGCCCGCCACCTGCGCCAGGTCTACCCCCGCTGGAAGGTGCTGTTCATGTCGGGCTACGCCGGCGAGGAGGCGACCCGCCACGGCCTCGAGGGCGCGGACGCGCCGTTGCTGCCCAAGCCGTTCAAGCCGGTGGACCTCACCGACCGGATCCGCGAGCTGCTGGACCGCTCCGCCGGCGAGGGGGGCGACTGAGCCGCGTCAGAAGCAGCTGACGCAGTGGTCCCAGTCGGCGAGGACCTCCATCTCGTCGGCGTCGCACTCGTAGGCGTCCCGCAGGCAGTCGAACCACTCGGTGCAGTCCACGGGGTAGGCGTCGAGCGCCTCGGGGCACTCGGTGGCCTCGTCGAACGGGAGCTCCTCGCCACACGCCGCGAACACGTCGTTGACCGCGGCGACGTACTCGCGGCAGGCCGTGAGGTTGTCGCGGCCGTCGCCGCCGGGGCCGCCGCCGGGGCACGCCGGGGCGGCGAGCAGCGCGGCGGCCAGGGCGGTGAGCAGCGGGCGACGCATCGGCGGTGGGTCCCTCCCCCGGTTCGAACGGCGCGGACCGTCCGCGGAGAACCAGCGTAGGTCTGGACTCGCGCGGCGACCAGCCCCAGGATAGTGGTCTGTGTGGAGGAGTCGATGAAGAACCGGATCGCGCTGGTGCTGACGCTGCTCGCCGCGGGGGGTTGCAGCCCGCCCCCCGAGCCGCTGGACCTGCCCGTGGACCCCGCCGCGGCGGGGGTCCCCGTCGGCGTGACCACCGTCGAGCACGACGGGGCGACCCTCGAGGTGTGGTACCCGGCGCCCGACGACGTCGCCGGCGAGCCCGGCGAGGACGCCGACATCCTGCAGTTCGTGCCGGCCTCGTTCTCCGATCGGATCGGCGAGTTCTCGTTGCCCACGATCCCGACCGTGGCGCTGCGCGACGCCCCCCTGCGCGTCCCCGAGCAGCCCTACCCGGTGGTGGTGTTCTCCCACGGGATGGCGGGCTTCCGGCTGCAGTCGGTGGACTACACGACCCACCTCGCCTCGCGCGGCTACGTGGTGATCGGTCTGGACCACCCGGGGCGCGCGATGCCCGACTTCCTGCCGTGCCTGCTGACCGACCCGATCCCCGACGACTGCGACCTGTCCCCGCTGCTCCAGGGCGACGACCCGGCGCCCCCGACGATCGAGGCCGCGCTGGACTGGGTCGACGGGGCCGCCGTCGAGGAGGACGGCTTCTTCGCGGGCGCGCTCGACGCCGAGCACATCGGGCTCAGCGGCCACTCCGCCGGGGGCGCCACGACCTCCGAGCTCGGCTCCGAGGACGACCGCTTCGACGCGCTGCTGCCGATGGCCGGCGCCCGGGAGATCACCCGCGACGTGCCGACCCTGATCCTGGGCGGCACCTGCGACCTGACCTTCGAGTGGTCGCGCCTGGTCGAGGTCCGCGAGACCCTCCCGCAGGGCGACCTGGTGGGGATCGCCGGGGCCGGACACCTGGCGTTCTCCGACCTCTGCGCGCTCGAGCTGCAGGACTTCGCCGCCACCTACCTCGAGCCCCGCGAGGACGTCAACGGCGCGCTGCTCGAGATGCTGGTCGCGCTGGGCACCGACGGCTGCGCCGGGATCGTGCCCGACCAGCCGCCGGCCCCCGAGTGCGACGGCGGGTTCCTGCCGCTGGAGACCTCGTTCCCGGTGATCCGCCACTACGGCACGGTGTTCTTCGACGAGCACCTCTACGGCACCGGCCCCGGCGTGGTCGACGGCGTGTTCCCCGACGCCAGCCTGTACTGACCGGCCGTGGCGCGGCGCGTCCTGACCCTGGGCTACTCCAGCCACCGCGTGGAGGTCCTCGCCCGCGCCGAGCCGTGGATGCGCGCCCACGACGCGGTGGTGCTCGAGGAGCCGCCGCTGCCCGGCTTCGCCGAGATGCTGGCCGGGACGCGCTCGGTGGACGACTACGTCGACGACAGCGGCTTCGAGTTCCCGCTGTTCGCCCGGCGCAGCTGCACGCTGCTGCGGGCGCTGCACCGCGACGGGATCGCCGTGCGGCAGGTGGAGCCGTTCCTCGACACGCTCGCCGAGGTCCACGACCGCTTCGCCGCCGGCGAACGACCCGAGGACCTGGCGGACGGGACCCCCTGGCGGGCGGTCTACGACGCGGAGCGGGCCTGGACCGAGGCGCTGATGCGCTACTACTGGGTCGCCGGCGACCGCCCGTTCGACGACGTGGTCGCCGCCGTGGTCGAGTTCGCCCGCGCCGACGGCGCCCGCGGCCAGCTGCGCGACGCGATGCGGGCCGACGCGCTGCTGCCGCTGCTGGACCGCCACGACCGGATCTACGTCGAGGCCGGGTACCTGCACCTGCCGCTGCGCTCCCAGCTGCGCCCGCGGCTCCCCGACGACGTGGCGCTGGCCGTGGTGTACCCGATGGAGGCCGAGGCGCGGGCGCTCCACGGCCGTCCGCGGCTGCTCTCGCCGGGGGACCGCCTGACGCTGCGGCTGGCGTTCCAGCCCGGCTTCGACGGCCACGCCGCGGCGCTGCTCGCGGCCCGCAGCATCGTCCACCTCAAGCTCGAGGCCAAGGAGGAGTGGGACGACGACGGGCGGGCGCCGCACCTGCGCGACGAGGCGGAGACGATCGCGCTGGTCTCCGACCTCGGCTACGACGCCTGCCGCGCACTCTACGACGAGATCCGCCACCTCGAACCACCGGACGCCCGGGCCCGCGTCCGCGCGCGGCGGCCGGCCTGACGCGATCGCCCGCGGGCACCCCGGCGCCCCCGGCGAACCGTCCTCGGAGCGGTTCGGTGAACGCTGGGATGAACACGCCGGTTCTCGATTGACGGCCCCCACCAGGGGCCGATATCACGGTACCTACCGGATGGTAGGCCCAATCTGAGTGTTCGGTAGGACGGGTCTTGACCGGACGCTGACAATCGCGCCGTCCCGGTGGCGCGCGGGCCTGCCTCGAGGAGGGTGTCCGATGCGCAACCGCCGTCCCCCGTTCGTCCCCGCCGCCGTGCTGGCCGCCGCGCTCGCCGCCGCGCTCGCCGGGCCGTCCGCGGCCGTCGTCGAGCCGGAGTCCCGCGTGGAGCACGTGCCCCCCGGGACCGGCTGGATCGCGGGCCACGAGCCGCTGTCCCCGGCCAGCTTCCACACGCCCCCGCCGGCGGCGTTCACCGCCGCGCACGGCGACGCCTGGTCCCACCGCCGGCTGGGGCCCAACGGCCAGTTCCGCCACCTGTGGGGCGAGGGCATCCCGGTCGATCCCGCGGCGATGGACGACGACGCCGTCGCCGTGGCGGTCGCCGAGCAGTTCTGGGCCGAGCACGCCTACCTGCTGCCCGACGGGGTCTCGCCCGGCGACCTGGAGCCGTGGTCGGTGGTGGTCGACGAAGGGGTCCGCTACGTCAGCCACCGGCAGACCGTCGACGGCGTCCCGGTGCTGCGGGCCAGCACCTTCGTGGCGATCCGCGCCGGGCGGCTGTTCTGGCTCGGCGTGCGCTGCTTCGGCGACCCGTGGGTCGACGGCGCGGTCGAGGTCGACGGGGCCGAGGCGGTCGCGGTGGCCGCCGCGGCGCTGCGCGAGCGCGGGATCGGGGTGCGCGGCGACGAGCCGGCGCTGGCGCTGTTCCCCCACGTGTTCCCCGACCGGGTCGAGCTGCGGCGGGTGTACGCCGTGGACCTGCGCGCCCCCGCCGCGGGCTGGTGGACGGCCTACGTCGACGCCCGCGACGGCGGTCTCGTGGCGCTGCGCGACAACCGGCTGTTCATGAACGGCCACGTCCAGCTGCGGCACTACGACCGCAACCCGCAGGGCGGCTTCACCACCAGCCCCGCCGCCCACCTGCAGATCACCACCGGCGACGGCCCGGGCCACGCCGACATCGACGGCGGGTTCGCCGCCAGCGGCGGCAGCACCACCCTGTCCGCCGAGATCCGCGGCCCGTACTGCAACGTCGACAACCAGGCCGGCGGCGACCTGACCTGGAACGCCGGCAGCGTCTCCGACGGCCAGACCGTGGTGTGGGAGGCCGGCGGCGGCGAGTTCGGCGAGGCCCAGCTCGCGGCCTACCGGTTCCACACCGACGTCCGCGACTACCTGGCCTCGTTCCAGCCCGGGGTGGGCTGGCTCAACCAGACGATGACGACCTACGTCAACCTGTGGGACACCTGCAACGCCTACTGGGACGGCAACATCAACTTCCTGCGCTACGGATCGGGGTGCAACAACACCGCCCACGTGGCCGACATCGTCTACCACGAGACCGGCCACGGCTTTCACTACGAGAGCGTGATCTGGGGCGTCGGCGACTTCGACAGCTCGTGCAGCGAGGGCTTCGCCGACACGATGTCGTTCCTGCTCACCGGCGACCACCTGATGGGGGTCGGGTTCTACACCAGCGGCAGCGCCCTGCGGGACGTGGAGCCCGACATGGTGTACCCCGACGACCTGGTCTGGGAGTGCCACCACGACGGGCTGATCGTCGGCGGTGCGCTGTGGGACCTGCGCAAGGCGCTGATCGCGCTGTACGGCGACGCCCAGGGCCAGGACGTGATGGGCGAGCTCTACGTCGGCACGGTCAAGACCACCTCCGACATCCCCAGCAGCTACGAGGCCGCGCTGGCCGCCGACGACGACAACGGCAACCTCGCCGACGGCACGCCCCACATCTGCCAGATCGACGCCACCTTCGCCCCCCACGGGCTGGCCACCGGGAACACCACCTACGCCGGGCTGAGCATCGACTTCGAGCCCGTCGCGCAGGGGGTCGAGCCCGACACCCCGACCCCCGTCGAGGCGACCGTGACCCCCACCAGCGTGGAGTGCTCCGACGCCCAGGTCGGCGAGGTGCGGCTGGTGTACTCCACCGACGGCGGCCACAGCTGGGACAGCGAGGCGCTGCAGGACATCGGCGGCGACGCCTACGCCGGCGAGCTGCCGGCGGTCCCCGAGGGCACCCAGCTGCGCTACCGCATCGAGGCCGACGAGCTGACCACCGGCAACGTGATCCGGCGCCCCGACAACCCCGCCGATCCCGCCTACTACCTGTATGTCGGGGGGTTGGCCGAGATCCTCTGCGACGACCTCGAGGGCGGCGAGGGCGGCTGGACCCACGCCCTGCTCGCCGGCGAGAACGTCGAGGGCGCCGACGACTGGATGTGGGGCAGCCCCAGCGGCAACGGCGGCGACCCCGACCACTGCCACTCCGGCGGCGGCTGCTGGGGCAACGACCTGGCGCTGGACCCCGACTTCGACGGGATGTACCAGAACGACCGGGTCAACACGCTGATCAGCCCGGTGTGGGACCTGTCCCAGACCAGCACCGTGCGGCTGCAGTTCCGGCGCTGGCTGCAGGTCGAGGACGGCGTCTACGACCACGCCCGGATCTACGTGAACGAGCAGGAGGTGTGGGACAACGCCGCGGGGAGCGGCGAGGTGCACCACACCGACCGCGAGTGGGTCCTGTTCGACCTGGACATCACGCCGTGGGCGGCGGGCGACCCCGAGGTCCAGATCCGCTGGGAGATCGACAGCGACCAGGGCCTGCAGATGGGCGGCTGGAACCTGGACGACGTGTGCCTCTACGACACGACCGAGTGGGTCGGCGACGACGACGCCGGCGACGACGACGATGACGACGGTGACGACGACGGCGCCCCCGGAGACGACGACGACGGCGCGGACGACGACGACGGGTTCCACAAGCCCCCCGGGGTCGGCGGCGACGCGGGGGCCTGTCAGTGCGAGCAGGGCGTCTCGGCGGGGTTCCCCGTCGGCGCGCTGGTGGTGACGCTGCTGCTGCTGGTGGCCGCCGCGCTGCTGCAGGGGGGGAGCCGGAAGAATATCTAGCCGTCGTCGCGGGAGACGGCCTCGGCGCCCTCGACGAACAGGCCCTCGCGGGCCAACCGGATCAGCTCGGCCTTCTGCCGCGCCAGCGACTTCTTGGCGGTCGTGTTGGCGATCGCCTCGGCCACCGGCGTGAACGCCGTCATCGAGATGATCATCAGCAGCACGTGGATCACGTAGGCCTCGGGGTCCACGTCGGGGCGGCAGATCCCGGTCTTCTTGCCCCACCGGATGTAGTCGGTGATCAGCGCGATCCACGGCTGGAGGTGCTGCTGGAGCAGCTTCTTGAGCGAGTCGGGGCGGTCCATCGCCTCGCGCACCGACAGGCGCGCGCGGGTGGGGTCCTCCTGGTAGAAGTCGATCACCGCCGTGATCATCGACTCGAACCGGTCGTGGCCGCCGGTGGCGGTGGTCAGCAGGCGCGGCAGATCCTCCTTCCAGCGCTCCATCATGTTCTGCACCACCTCCTCGCGGAGCTTCTCCTTGGACTGGAAGTGGTACAGCAGCGATGGCTTGCGGATCCCCACCGCGTCCGCGATCGAGTCGATGCTGGTCTCGCCGAAGCCGTGATCCCCGAACCGCCGCGTCGCCTCCGCGAGGATCCGCTGCCGCATGTCCTCGGGGGGGGCCTTCTTGCTGGCTGCCATCGTCCCGCCTCTCGTCTACCGCACAGAAGAACAGGGTCTACGGAACGGTAGGGCGCTTGTCAATCCGGCTGCGCTCGGAACAGGATGGCCGGAGGAGGACGCCGAATGCGCCACGCTCCCGCTCGCCGCGCCGCGCCGGGGCTGCTCGCCGCGCTGCTGCTGGCCGGCTGCCCGACCGACGAGGACCCGCCGATGATCACCGGCATCGACAACCAGCCGGGCGGCAACCCGCTGGTGCCCGAGCTGGCGATGTACCCGTTCCCCTCGGACTTCTACCTGGTGGACGACCCGTCGACCGCCACCGGACGGCGGCTGGAGCTGCCCGACGAGGCGATGCCCGAGGACCTCTCGGCGGCGTCGTTCGCCCATGCCGACGGGTTCTCCCGCGCGCCGACGATCCTGGCATGGTTCGAGGGCGGGCTGGACGCGGACTCGCTGCCCCCGCTGACCGACCCCGGGGCCTCGCTGCAGGACGACTCGTCGGTCTGGCTGCTGCGCGAGGACAGCTGGGACCGCGTCCCGATCCTGGCCGAGCTGGACCTCAACGCCCCGAGCACGACCAAGCAGGTGCTGATCGTCCGGCCGCAGGTCAGCCTCGAGGCCGACACCGGCTACGTCGTGGTGCTGCGCGACACGCTGCGCAGCGCCGACGGCAGCGGCCCGCCGCCGGTGAGCGACGCGTTCCGCGCGCTGCGCGACGGGATCGCCACCGACTGCGACGCGGTGGAGGCCCAGCGGGACGACTTCCAGCTGGTCGACGCGGCCATCGCCGGGGCCGGCCTGGCCCCCGAGTCGGTGGTGCTGGCGTGGAGCTTCCACACCCGCTCCGACGGGCAGGTCACCGCGCCGCTGCTGGGGATGCAGGACGTGGCGGCGAGCTGGCCGCTGGACGGCTGGGCGCTGACCGGCGACGAGCTCGACGGCGACGACCGCCTGGTCCACGGCACGTTCACCGCCCCCGACTTCCTCGGCGACGTCGGGGTCGTCGAGCTCGACGGCGACGGGCTGCCGATCCTGCGCGGGACCCGCGAGGTGGAGTTCATGCTGACGATCCCCGACTCCTACCCGGACCAGACCCGCCCGGTGATCGTCTACGGCCACGGGTTCTTCAGCTCGCTCGAGGAGTGCACCTGGAACAAGGAGAACGAGGGGATCCACCAGTGGCAGGTGGCCTGCGCGACGACCAACTTCATCGGCACCAACGAGGACGATCTGCCCGAGGCGCTGGGGATCCTCGCCGACCTCGACCGGCTCCCCGAGTGGCCCGCCCAGCAGATGCAGAGCCACGTCCACTTCACCCTGCTCGGCCGCCTCGTCGCCGAGGAGCTCGCCGCCGAGGTCACCTGGCCCGGCGGGACCCCCGTGTTCGACGCCGGCGAGGTCCACTACATGGGGATCAGCAACGGCGGCACCCAGGGCTACGTGATCCTCTCGGCGTCGACGTTCTTCCGCCGCGGGGTGCTGGTCGTGCCCGGGTCGTTCAGCCCCCACATGCTCGAGCGCGCCACCCAGTGGAACACGATGGGCGTGATCTTCACCGAGAAGTACGACGACCCCCGCGACCTGCAGCTGGTGCTGTCGCTGCTGCAGCTGCACTTCGACCCGATCGACTCGCTGAGCTGGGTCGACCACCTCCTCGCCGACCGCTTCCCGGGCCGCCCCGACCTCGAGGTCACGCTCCACATGGCGGTGGGCGACACCCAGGTCTCGAACATGATCACCGAGTGGATCGCGCGCACCGCGGAGATCCCGCTGATCACCCCCTCGGCGCGCGAGATCTGGGGCCTCGAGACCGTCACCGCCGCTCCGCCCGACGGCACGGCCTCCCCGTCGGCGCTGTACGTCTACGACGAGGGCTACCCGCCGCTGGACCCCGGCAACGTCCCCCCGCCCGAGGAGAACGGCGCCCACGGCTCGATCCGCGAGCTGGAGTCGTACCGCGAGCACGTCGGGCGGTTCCTCGAGGACGGGTCGATCGTGCAGGTCTGCGACGGGGCGTGCGATCCGGACTAGGCGTCGTCCTCGTCCGCGCCGGCCAGCGCCCGGATCTCGGGGAGGTGGTGGTCCATCATCGCCACGTTGGCCTGCACCAGCTGGCGCACCAGCGGCACGCTGAGCCGGTCGCCCTCCACGTCCAGGCTGGTGCGGAACCGGATCGAGCCGTCGTCGTAGTCCAGGTCGAAGCTGCCCAGCGTCAGGTCGCGGTTGGCCGTCAGCAGCCGCCGGGCGACGGCGTCGTGCCGCTCGGGCGGGACCTCGACCGGGCACAGCGAGTAGAACAGGAACACCTCGTCGGCCTCGTTGGCGCGGGCGATGCAGGTCCAGTGGCCGTGCTCGCCGACGAACGACGTCAGCAGCGCGGCCCCGTCCTCGGCCAGGTGGAACGGCCACCGCTCCTGGTCGAAGTACGCCGCGGCGATCCGCATCAGCGGCCCGGCGGCGGGCTCCTCGGGCGGCTCGGGGATCATCCGGGTGGAGCGCAGGATCGCCTCGAACACCGGCACGTAGCGGTCCGCCAGCGGCTCCAGGGTGGCCGCGTTGACCACCGTCAGGCGGTCGTCCACGCCCAGGATCAGCGCCTGCAGCTGGACGAACCGCAGCCCCGTGTCCTCGTCCTGCCACTCGTACCAGCGGGCGTGGACGCGCGCCAGCGAGGACAGCGTGAACCACTCCTCGCCGCGCTGGACGTACCCGGCGCTGTCCGCGGCCAGGTTGGACCCCGCCTGGGCGACGAACTCCTCGAACCAGCCCTCCCCCTCGGCGGCGATCTCGGTACGGTGGTAGCTCATCGTCGGGCGGTAGCCGTCGTGCTCGGCGTGCTCTGGCCCGAAGACGCGGAACTGGGCGTCGCCGACGATCTGGCCGCTCCACTCCTCGGGGACCAGCACGCTGACCATCGCCTCGCGGCTGAAGTAGCTCGTCATCGGCAGCGAGGTCGTCATCCCTCCTCCCCCTCCGGCCACGGGAAGATGAACCGCACGGACGCGATCGCGGCCCGGAACACGGGCAGGTACGCCTCCTCGTGCTGCGCCTCGACCACCCCCGAGAAGCTGAACCCCACCTCCCCCAGCTGGGTGAAGACCTGCAGCTGGGTGACCCGCGCGTCCCCCCCCGGGTCCCGGTAGCGGAACACGTCGAGCACGCCGTCGACCCCGTCGACGGTGACGTCCTCGTGGGCCACCGGCTCGAGCTCCTCGAGCGGGGAGGCGAGCAGCTCCCGGGACAGCACGCGGTACGCCTCGGGGTCCGGGAGCGGGGCCTCGGCGACCTGGACCACCAGCTTGGGCTGGAACGCCGCGTCGCCTCCGACCGGATCGACCCCGGCGTCGGCGTAGATCACCTGGCGCTCTGCGGCCTCGTCCCCGAGCCAGCCGGGGGGCAGCTCCAGCGAGACGCGGGTGGTGTAGCTGAAGTGATGCACCAGGGTCGGGGGAGCGGATTCCATGCCGGTTCACTCTACAGCGGGATGACGGTGGGCCACTGGTCCTTGAACACGAACACCCCGACCTCGCCGACCATCTCGCGCCACAGCGAGCCGCCCTTGTAGTCGTCGGGGATCCGGCTGTCCAGCGTCTTCTTCAGCGCGGCGCGGACCTTGTGGAAGCTCTTGCGCTTCATGTGCCAGCGGAACTTGAAGCTGTCCTGGTACTTGTTGAACTCGTAGTACAGGTTGCTACCCAGCTTCAGCCGGATCGCCTTGTCCTTGAGCTCGAAGGACTTGACCCGGATGCTGGGGTCGCCGATCTCGAAGGTCATCGCCACGTAGTCCGGCGGGAACGCCGTGGTGGCCGCCTCCTCGACGCCCTGCTGCACCGCGATGTTGGCCAGCGTGGTCTTGCTGAACGGCAGCAGCGGGTCCAGGTAGCGGCCCAGGTCGGCCTGCTCGATGGCCTTCTGGACCGGCTCCTGCTTGATCCAGTGGCGGCTGCGGATCGAGGCGAACGGCACCCCCAGCAGCTGCCGCCAGGTCTTGACCTTGGTCTTCTTCTCGGCGTACTCGCGGAAGCCCGGGAGGACCGCCTTCTTGGCCAGCTCCCTGGTCTCCGAGGTGGCCTTCTCGGTGTCGCCGTCGGACTCGCGGCGGACCTGCTGCATCCGCCGCAGCCAGACCTCGTCGCCGAGCACGTCGAAGGTCATCACCTGGCGACCGCTGCCGAACGCGGACTTGGCCGCCTCGTCGACGCCGCGGAGCACCGCCTGGTTGACCAGGCTCGCCCGCCGGTCCGGCGCGTCGGTGTCCAGGAACTTCTTGACCTTGGACTTGTCGACCAGCTTCTGGACCTGCTCCTGGTCGATCCAGTTCTGGTGGCCCTTGATCTTGCGGGTCAGCAGGTTCCGCTTCTTGCGGCCCTTGGCGGCGTAGGTCTCGAACGGCGGACGGACCGCCTTGTGCGCCCGCTCCTCGATGTCCAGCAGCGCCGCCCGCTTCTCCAGCGACAGGTCCTCGAGCTTGGCGCCGGCGCCGATCTGCAGGACCTTGATCGCCTTGACCTCGATGGACTCGCCGTCCTCGGTGAGGCCGAACTCGAAGCGGTGCTGCAGCCCGAACGCCTCCAGCGCGGCGGACTCGAGGCCCCCCACGATCGAGTCCGCGTAGGCTCGCTTGACCGGCTTGGGCACCTCGGTGCCGTGCAGCGGGTTGTCCTTGGGGTACTGGGCCCGCGGCAGGAACTTGCCGATGTTGCGCTTGTCCAGCACCTTCTGGATCGGCTCCTTCTTGATCCAGTTGGCGCCCTTGCGGGTCTTCTTGTCGGCGTAGGCCATGAAGCCGGGCAGCACCGCCTGGTGCGCCTTCTGCCGCACGCTGGCCCGGGCCTCGAACATCTGCTCCTGGCCGTGGAGCATGTCGTCGACCAGCTCCATCGAGTCGAGCACCAGCCTCTTCTTCTTGCCGCCCTTGACCGCGAGCTTGAAGACGTACTCCTTGCCGAACAGGGCCTGGGCCTTCTCCAGGACGGTCGCCTTGACGACGTCGTCGTCGGCGTCCTCGCTGCCGAGGAACTTGTCGACCTTGCTGATCTTCTTCTGGATCTGGGGCAGCTGGACGAAGTGGGACCCCTTGGTCGCCTTCTTCTGGGCGTAGGCGGTGAACGCCGGGGTGACGATCGCGGAGACCTGGTCCTCGAGGTAGCGGTGGTACGCGGCCGGCGTCTCGGCCTTGATCTCGTCGTAGTCGGGGAACTGCTTCAGCCGCAGGTACGAGTGGTAGACCTCGAAGCGGACCTTGCCCGGCGCGAGGCCGAAGACCTTCTCGAACGCCGCCTCGATCCCGGCCACGATCGCCAGGTTGTGCGCGCAGTCGTCGGCGCTGGTGTCGATCATCTTGCTCAGCGCCTTCTTGCCGATCACCTTGGTCAGCTCCGGCGCCGAGAACCACAGGCCCTTGTTGCTCTTGCCCCGCTTCTTCAGGTTCTTGTCGTTGATCTTCTGGAACGGCCCCTTGACGTGGCCCGTGGCCTGCTCCTTGACCGAGTCGAACTCCTCGGTGCGCTCCTCCTCCTCCTCCTTCGGCGCGTGCAGGTCGACCTGGGTGACCACCGGCGACCGCCCCGTCGAGAACGTCAGCGTGACGTCCTGGCCGAAGATCTCCCTGGCGGCGAGGCCCAGGTCGTGCTGGAGCTCCTCGGGGGTCGCGCGGACGCCCTTGCCGACGCGCAGCGTGCCGAGCAGCTCGTTGAGCACCTCCTTGACCCGCGACGCCTTGGCGCCGTGCTCCCCGTAGCGGCCCTTCTTGGTCTTGTACTTCTGCAGCGCCTTTCGCGCCGAGGAGCGGACCTTCTTCTGGCGGCCGGCGCGCACCTCGTCGATCTCGAAGACGTTGACCACGCCGGCGCGGAACGAGATCTTCTTGAGCACCCCGCTCTGCCCGAAGGTGTCCATCGCCAGGTCGTGGAGCGCCTTGTCCGCCGCCTTGGTGGGCAGCACCGCCTCGAGCACCGGCTTGGCCTGGGACTCGTCGTCGATGCGCTTCTGGATCCCCTCGCGCTTGATCCCGTGCTTGCCGTGCAGCGCCTTCTTGCTCTCGTAGTCGGCGAACGGCTTGGCCAGCGCGCCGCGGACCTTGGTGATCACCTCCGCCTCGGTGGTGTCGGGCGGTAGCTCGGGGCGGCCCTCGGCGAGGTACTTGCCGACCCGCATCCCGCGGCCGGCCCGCCGCTGGTCGGACTTCATCCGCACGATCAGCGCGATGGCCTTGGCGATCACGTCCTTGATCGCCTCGAGGATCACCGTGATGTCGACCTCGAGCCCCACGTCGAAGCCGAACCCGAAGCCCAGCGCGGCGGCGGCCTTGCCGTAGATCTTGATCTTGCCCTTGCTGGCCTTGAACGAGAACTCCGCCGAGGCGCCGGCCCCGAGGTACACCTGGGCCCCGGCGGTGAGCTTGATCAGCGCGCGGCCCTTGTAGGTGATCGGCGCCAGGCTGACCTTGCCCTGGGCCTTGAGCCCGGCGAACGCCTCGGCCTTGGCCTCGGCGAGCAGGGTGTGGAACGCCAGCGCCACCCGCGCGTTGGCCCCCATCTTGGCGCCCGCCAGGCCGGTGATCTCCTCGGTGATGTTCATCAGCCCGACGTTCTTGACGTTGAGGCCCAGCTTGGCCTCCTGCTTGCCCTCGGCCCCGGCCATCGCCTCGAACTTGGCGCCCAGGTCCGCGCCGTAGTTGATGTCGTGCGTGGTGTCCTTGGCGACCTTCTCCTCCGTCTCGGCCTTGACGCTGTCCCCCTCGAAGCCCTTCATCGAGTCCTGGTCCTGGTGCTTGAGGCTCCAGGTGAAGAACTTGCGCAGGCTGACGCCGCCCCACACCTCCGCGTTGGCCCGGGCCCCGACGAACAGCGTGACCCCGGCGCTCATCGACAGCGAGACCCAGCTGCCGAACTTGATCTTGACCGACCCGCTGGCCCCGACCTCGAGCCCGATCTTGCCGTTGGCCGACAGCGCCGCGGAGATCCCGAGGTTGAGCCGGTCGAGCGTGACGCTGCCGCCCATGTCGCCGGCCAGCCCGACGAAGCCGGTCAGCTTGCCCGCCGCCTCGGCGCCGAGCTTGCCGTAGGCCGCCTCGAGCTTGCCCGCGATGTCCCCGCCGGCGCCGGCCTCCGCGGTGACCTTGGCCAGCAGCTTGATCGAGTCGATGACCTTGATCACCTTGCCGTCGATGTCGATCTCGCGCTCGACGGTCTCGACCCCGACCCGGCCGGTGCCCTTGGCCCCCGCCCGGCCGCCGACCTTGCCCGAGGCGCCCAGCTCGAGCGACCCGGTCTTGAGCACGATCTTGCCGGCCCGCTCGCCGAACGCCCCGGCCAGCGCCAGGACCTGGACGGCCCGCAGGATCGTGTTGTTGTCGACGGTCTTGATGTGCTCGAGGGCCGACCGCGCCCCGGCGAGCCCCTCGTGGCTCGTCTCGGTCTCGACCGTGCTGTCCTCGCGCCAGAAACTCTTCGACGACTGGGTCTTGCCCGAGGAGCGGACCCCGCCGAACGACTCCTGGCGCACGTCGGTGCCGGGCGTCTCCTTGCGCTGCACGGCGGGCGCGCCGCCCTCCCCGGTCCCGGGGAACGGGTCGCCGAGGAAGTCCGAGGCCGGGCGCCCGCTGCGCAGCCCGGCGGCCACCGCGTCGGCCTGGCGCTCGTAGGCGTCGCCGGGGCGCCCGAGGCCGTCGGCCATCCGCACGCCGCGGGCCTGCTGCGCCACGTGGGTCAGCTCGTGGGCCACCAGCTCGGGGCCGGGGCTGGCGCTGCCGAACGCGATGTCGCGGCCCACGGTGTAGGCCCGGGCGCCCAGCGCCCGGCTGGAGGCCTGGGCCTCCGCGCCGGTGTGGGCCCGGACGTCCAGCGGTCCGCCGAAGTAGCGCTCCATCGCGCCGCGGTGGGGCAGCTCGCTGCCGCTGCCCCGGACCCCCTGCATCGCCTCGCGGCGGACGGCCGCCGGGTCCGTCCCGCGAGCGGGCGTCCCCCCGCCGGAGTCGGCCTGGAACGCCATCCCCGGGGGCGGGGCGGGCGCCGACGGCGCGGCGGCGGCGGGGCTGCGCTGGATGCCCGCCGTGGGCGAGACCAGCGGATCCTGCAGCGGGTCGTGGACCGGATCGACCAGCGCCGCGTCACCCGCAGCGCGCGCCACCTCTGCCGCCGCCGGCGGCACGGTCCTCGATCTCGCCGTACGCTCTCTCTGCTCGACCGTCATGGGGTCCCCGGGGCTGGACAGGGGACCGCCATCTTACCCCATGGGTCGGGGCCGGTGGGGGGAAACGCTCGGGGGCGGGTCTACTCGATCGGCCACAGCCGGATCGTCGCGCCGTTGGTCGCCACCGCGTCGACCCAGGTGTCCTCGAACTCGGCGTGGGGATCGTGGAACCGCAGCGTGCGGCAGCGCTCCAGCCCGCACAGGTCGCTGACGTAGGTGCGGGTCGAGAACTGCACCTCGCCTTCCAGGTCGCTGATGTCCACCGCCTGGGGCTCGCCCTCGCAGAACAGCTGCACGTCCTCGATGGGGGTGTCGTCGTCGGCCGAGGTCACCACGGCCGCGTACTCGAAGTAGATCTCCTGCAGGCAGCCGCAGGCGCTGTCCTCGCAGTCGGCGGCGGCGTCGTCGTCGTCGCTGGCCCCGTACTCCGCGGCGCAGCCGGCTGCCAGGAGCAGCGCCGCCAGCAGCAGTTCGAGGGTCACGAAGCGTCTCATCGGTCCGGTCCTCCTGGAGAGGAGACGCTTCACGATCCGTACCAATTCGGGGGGAACGCGATTTCCTTGGACAGCCGGCGATTCGCGTGAAGGGCCCGTGCTCACGGGCTCCGGTCGGGCTCGGCCATCCCCTCGACCACCCGCGGGAACAGCGCGATCGCGACGGCCGCAGCGCCCAGCGAGGCGACGCACATCGCGGCGAACACGGCGGTCAGGCCGCGGGCCAGGGCGGCCCGCTGGGCGTCGGTCAGCGCGGCGAGGTCGCCCTGTGCGGTGGGATCGAGCCCCACCAGCGCCAGCAGCAACGCGCCGAGCAGCGCCACGCCGACGGCGCCGCCGATGGAGCGCGAGAACTGGGTCAGCGCGGTGGCGATCCCGCGGCGCCGCGGCGGGACCCGCTCCTGGACCGAGACGGTGAACGACGAGATGCAGCAGCCCATCCCCACGCCCCAGCTGGTCAGGCCCGCCAGCGCCACCGCCGCCGGCCACTCGCGCCACACCCCGAGCAGGGCCAGCGCGGCCCCCGCGGCGATCATCGCCGAGCCGGTGCGCACCAGGTTCTGGAAGCCCACCCGCCGCACCAGCCGCCCGGCCACCACCGACGCGGTGGACCACCCCAGCGACAGCGGGATCAGCGCGGCGCCGGCCGACACCGGCGTCCCGCCGCGCACCGCCTGGACGTACAGCGGCACGTAGCTGACGACCCCGAACAGCACCACGCCGAGCAGCACGCCGGCGCCGTTGGCCGCCACGTGGACGCGGTCGCGGAACAGGTCCAGCGGCACCAGCGCGGTGGGGCGCCCGCGCTCGACGGCGAGGAACGCCGCCGCCCCCGCCGCCGCCAGCGCCAGCCACGCCCAGCCCGGCAGCGGGCCCGGGCGCTGCTCGGCGGGCAGCAGCGCCACGAGCAGCAGCAGCGTCGCCGCCGACAGCAGCGCCATCCCGGCCCAGTCGATCCGGCGGTCGCCCCCGGCGTAGCCCTGCTCGCGCAGCAGCAGCCCCACCAGCGCCAGCGAGACCAGCCCGAACGGCAGGTTGATCCAGAACACGAACGGCCACGTCCAGTGCTGCACGATCGCCCCGCCGGCCAGCGGCCCGGCCACCGACGACACGCCCCACACCAGCGAGAACAGCCCCTGCAGCTTGGTGCGCGCCTCCACGTCGTAGAGATCGCCGAAGATCGTCATCGTCAGCGGCAGCACCGCCCCGGCGCCCAGCCCCTGCAGCGCCCGCGCCGCCACCAGCAGCTCCATCGTGGGGGCCAGCCCGCAGGCCACCGAGCCGACCAGGAACAGCGACACCCCGCCGACGTAGGTCGCCCGCCGGCCCCACAGGTCGGCAAGCCGGCCGTACAGCGGGATGCTGACGGTCTGGGCCAGCAGGTAGGCGCTGAAGACCCACGCGTAGAGGTGGAAGCCGCCCAGCTGCTCGGCGATCGACGGCATCGCCGTGCCCACCACGGTGGCCTCGATGGACGCCAGGAAGGTGCCCACCAGCAGACCGGCGGTGATCCACGTCCGGCGCCCGCCGGAGACGGCGGCGCTCGTGGCTCCGGGGGGGTTCTCGGCTACCGTCGTCTCCGCATCGTCAGCAGCAGGATCGCCGCCGTCACCGGCGCCAGCGCGGCCCCGCCGGCCGCGGGCGTCGTCGAGCAGCTGCAGCCGCCCGGCCCGTCGTCGTCGCCGGCGCCGCCGCAGTCGTCGTCGTACTCGTCGCCGACGCCGTCGCAGTCGTCGTCGATCCCGTTGTCGCAGATCTCCTCGGC
>CAZOYV010000065.1:0-27995 GCA_964584075.1 uncultured Rickettsiales bacterium
CGCTTGGCCTTCTCGATCACCATCTCGGCGACCTGCACGTGGCGCGTCGCGGGCTCGTCGAAGGTCGAGGAGATGACCTCGCCCTTGACCGTCCGCTTCATGTCGGTGACCTCCTCGGGCCGCTCGTCGATCAGCAGCACGATCAGCTTCACCTCGGGGTGGTTGGCCGCGATGGCGTTGGCCACGTTCTGCAGCAGGATCGTCTTGCCGGTGCGGGGCGACGCCACGATCAGGCCGCGCTGACCCTTCCCGATCGGGGTCATCAGGTCCATGATCCGCGTGCTGTAGTTCTTGGCGTCGTACTCGAGGTCGAACTTCTCGTCGGGGAACAGCGGCGTGAGGTTGTCGAACAGGATCTTGTTCCGGGCCGCCTCGGGCTCCTGGAAGTTGATCTTCTCGACCTTGAGCAGCGCGAAGTACCGCTCCGAGTCCTTCGGCGCGCGGATCTGGCCCTCGACGGTGTCGCCGGTGCGCAGGCTGAAGCGACGGATCTGCGACGGGCTGACGTAGATGTCGTCGGGCCCGGGCAGGTAGTTGTAGTCGCCGCTGCGCAGGAACCCGAAGCCGTCGGGCAGGCACTCGAGCACGCCGGCACCGTAGACGGCGCCACCCGCGTCGGCCTGGCTCTGCAGGATCGCGAAGATCAGCTCCTGGCGGGTCATCCCCGACGAGTTCTCGATGCGCAGCTTCTTGGCCATCAACGCCAGCTCGTTGATCTTGTGGGCCTTCAGCTCCGTGAGGTTCAGCTGCAGGTCGGGGTCGAGCGGGACGCCGTCGTCCTCGATGTCCTCGACGTTGGGCGCGCGCTCCTCCGGGAACTCGTCCCGGACGGGGGGGCGGCGGCTACGACGGCCTCGATCACGACCATGCTTGGAGGGGCGGGGCATGTCTCTATCCTCTGCTAGCTGCCGGCTCGCTCTCCCCGGGAAAGGGTGTCGCGGGGCCGGCGGTTGGACGCGCGGATCGTGTTGTGTTGCGCCGGATCACCCCCCGCGCGGGGAGACCCGGGACTCGAACCGGTTTTCTTCCTGAGAAAACGGCCGATCTCCGGTGATCAGAGGCCTCGGCCGGTTTGTTTCCGGGAGATCCGTCCGGCGAAACGCCAGAAGATCGGCAACATTGTTGGACCGGTTTTCAGTGCTGTCAAGGGAAAGCGTACCCTCGCGCTCGGTTTGTGCCCGGTCCACGCGCCCCGGTCGCGGGCGCCCGCCGTTGACAGCCGCCCGCGCGCCGCCCGATCATCGTCCGACCGGGGAGCTGGCGAGTCATGCAGGAACAGGACGCGGCCCGCGCGCGGATCGAGGAGCTGTCGGCGCAGCTACGCCACCACGCGCACCAGTACTACGTGCTGGATCGCCCGGCGATCCCGGACCACGAGTACGACGCGCTGTACGCCGAGCTGGTCGCCCTCGAGCAGCGGTTCCCGGCGCTGCGCGCGCCGGACTCGCCGACGCAGCGGGTCGGCGGTGCGCCGCTGGACGATCTGCCCAAGTTCGCCCACCCGGTCCCGATGCTGAGCCTCGACAACGCGTTCGACGACGGGGCGGTGCGCGAGTTCGACGAGCGGGTCAAGCGGTTCCTCGGGCTGCCCGCCGGGCGGGCGCTGGCCTACGCCGTGGAGTCCAAGCTCGACGGCCTGGCGCTGGAGCTGGTCTACGAGGACCGCGTGCTGCAGGTCGGCGCGACCCGCGGGGACGGCCGGGTCGGCGAGGACGTGACCCACAACCTGCGCACCGTCCCGACGATCCCGCTGCGGCTCGGCGACGGGGCGCCCGCGGGCACGCTGGTGGTCCGCGGCGAGGCGCTGATCCCGCTGGCCGAGTTCGCGGCGCTCAACGCGCGGCGCGCCGCGGCCGGCGAGCCCGAGTTCAAGAACCCGCGCAACACCGCCGCCGGCACGATCCGCCAGCTGGACCCGCGCCTGGCCCGCGAGCGGCCGCTGACGTTCTACGCCCACTCCACGGCCGACGCCGCGGCGCTCCCGTTCGAGACCCACTCGGCGTTCCTCGAGGCCGCCCCGGCGTGGGGCTTCCGCGTGGCACCGGGGTGGGCCCGCTGCGCCGGGATCGACGCGGTCCTGGCCCACCTGGAGCGCCTGGCCGCGCTGCGCGACGAGCTGCCCCACGAGATCGACGGCGCGGTGATCAAGGTCGACGAGGTGGCGCTCCAGGGGCGGATGGGCGCCACGTCCCACGCCCCGCGGTGGGCGATGGCGTTCAAGTACCCGCCGGCCCAGAAGGTCACCCGCGTGCGGGAGATCGTGATCCAGGTGGGGCGGACCGGCGCGCTGACGCCGGTGGCCGAGCTGGAGCCGGTCACCGTGGGGGGCGTGACGGTCTCGCGGGCCACGCTGCACAACCCCGACGAGCTGCAGCGGCTGGACGTGCGCGAGGGGGACGCGGTGCGGATCCAGCGCGCCGGCGACGTGATCCCCAAGGTCGTCGCGGTGGTCCCCGAGCAGCGCCCCGCCGGTGCGGCGCCGTTCGCGTTCCCGGACGCCTGCCCGGTGTGCGGCGCGCCGGCGACCCGCGAGGAGGGCGAGGTGGTGCTGCGCTGCAGCAACGCGGTGGCCTGCCCGGCCCAGCTGCGCGGCGCGGTGCGGCACTTCGCGTCGCGCGGGGCGATGGACATCGAGGGCCTCGGCCAGAAGCTCTGCGACCAGCTGGTCGACGCCGGGCTGGTGCGCGAGGTCGCCGACCTGTACGACCTGACCTACGACCAGCTGATCCCGCTGGAGCGGATGGCCGACAGGAGCGCGCGAAACCTGCTCGCCGCGATCGAGGCGAGCAAGGCCCAGCCGCTGCACCGCCTGCTGGTCGGGCTCAACATCCGCCACGTGGGCGAGCACGTCGCGCGGGTGGTGGCCGACCACGCGGGCACGATGGAGCAGCTGCTGCAGCTCGACGCCGAGCAGCTCGAGGCGGTGGAGGAGGTCGGGCCGGTGGTGGCCGCCAGCCTGCGGCGGTTCCTCGATCAGGAGCGCACGCGCGCGCTGCTGCAGCGGCTCGAGGCCGCCGGGCTGCGGATGGACGCCGAGCAGCGCGCCGCGGCGGGACCGTCGCCGGTGGCGGGCAAGACGTTCGTGCTGACCGGGACGCTGCCGTCGATGACGCGCTCCGAGGCCAAGGCCGCGATCCAGGCCCGCGGCGGCAAGGTCAGCGGCTCGGTCAGCGGCAAGACCGACTTCGTGGTCGCCGGGGCGTCGGCCGGCAGCAAGCTGCGCAAGGCCGAGCAGCTCGGCGTCGCGGTGATCGACGAGGGCGGGCTGCGCGGGCTGCTGGAGGGGGCATGAGCGCGGACCCGGGCGAGGCGGTGCGGGTCGCGCTCCACGTGCACGGCCGGGTCCAGGGCGTGTGGTACCGCGCCAGCGCCCGCGACCAGGCCGCGGGGCTGGGGCTGCGGGGCTGGGTCCGCAACGAGCCCGATGGCACGGTGCGGGCGGTCGCCGAGGGGCCGCGCCCGGACTGCGAGGCGCTGATCCGCTGGTGCCACACCGGCCCGCCGCTGGCGCGGGTGACCCGCGTCGACGAGGAGTGGGGGCCGGCCACCGGGGAGTTCGCGGCGTTCGAGGTGGCGCACCGATGATCCCGCGGCCCGCCGGCGGCAAGAGCCAGAACCCGCTGCGCGAGGTCTACTTCGCGATGATCGTGCTCGTCACGATCGTGCTGGTCTCGACCACGGGCTTCCACATCATCGAGCAGTGGCCGTGGTTCGACGCGCTGTACATGGTCGTGATCACGCTGTCGACGGTGGGCTACGGCGAGACGCACGACCTGACGCCGACCGGCCGGATCTGGGCGATGCTGACGATCTTCATGGGGGTCGGCGTGATGAGCTTCACGTTCATCACGCTGGGCCGGCTGACGATGCTCGGGCTGGTCGAGGGCGAGTTCAAGCGCATCCTGGCGAGGCGACGGATGAACCGAGAAATCGAGAAGATCGAGGGTCACTACGTGGTCTGCGGCTTCGGCCGGATCGGCCGCCAGGTGGCGCGCCGGCTCCACGCGTCCCACGCGGGCTGCGTGGTGATCGAGAGCGACGCGGAGCGGGTGCCGGTGCTGGAGTCCGAGGGGGTCCACTACCTGATCGGCGACGCCACCGACGACGACGTGCTGGAGCGCGCCGGCGTGCCGCGGGCCAAGGGGCTGGCGATCGTGACCCCCAGCGACCCGGACAACCTGTACATCACGCTCACCGCCCGCGAGATGAACGCTCGCCTGTACATCCTGTCGCGCTACAACGACCCCGGCGTGCGGCGGCGGCTGCTGCGGGCCGGCGCGAACAACGCGCTGAGCCCCCACGAGATCGGCGGCCGGCAGATGGCCAACAGCCTGCTGCGCCCCACCGTCACCGAGCTGCTGGACCTGGCCTCCGGGGTCAGCGACGACATCGCGATGGAGGAGATCTCCATCGCCGCCGGATCGCAGATGATCGGCAAGTCGCTGCGGCTGAGCGGCCTGCGCCAGCGCTTCGGCGTGATCATCGTGGCGATCAAGCGCGGCGGCGAGATGGTGTTCAACCCCACGCCCCACGAGATCCTGCAGGAGGGCGACAACCTGATCGCCATCGGCCACCAGCGGGACATGGCGGAGCTGATCACCGTGCTGCAGCCGGGGCAGGTGCTGCCCCCAACCGGCCCTTAACACCCAAAAATCATTGACGAAACACCCCTCTCTGAGTACGTTCCCGCCGTCATGGACTGGGATTCCCTGCTGGCGGTCGAGCGCCCGTCGCGCTACCTCGGCGGCGAGGTCAACGCGGTCCACAAGGACCCGCGCCGCGTCCGCTGCTCGCTGGGCCTGAGCTACCCCGACGTCTACGAGATCGGGATGAGCCACCTGGGGCTCCAGGTGCTGTACGAGGTGGTCAACGCCCGCGACGACCTGTGGGCCGAGCGGGTGTTCTGCCCGTGGCCCGACCGCGAGCGGCAGCTGCGCGCGCGGGGCGAGCCGCTGACCACGCTGGAGGGCCGCCGGCCGGTGGCCGAGCTCGACGTGCTGGGGTTCACGCTGCAGTACGAGCTGAGCTACGGCAACGTGCTGACCGTCCTGGACCTGGCCCGCGTCCCGCTGCTCGCGGCCCGGCGCGGCGCGGCCGACCCGCTGGTGATCGCGGGCGGCCCCTGCGCGTTCAACCCCGAGCCGCTGGCCGACGTGCTCGACGCCGTGTGCCTCGGCGACGGCGAGGAGCTGGTGCTCGAGGTCTGCGACGCGGTCGCGGCGTGGAAGCAGCGGGGCGGGCGGCACCGCGAGGCGCTGCTGGACGCGGTGGCGGCGATCCCCGGCGTGTACGTGCCCTCGCGCTACCGCCCCGAGCGGGACGAGCACGGGCGGCTGCAGGCGCTGGTGCCCCTCGGCGGCGTGCCCCCGCGGGTCGAGCGGCGGGTGGTGGCGGACCTGGACGCCGCGCCGATGGCGGTGCGGCCGGTGGTGCCCCACGGGCGGATCGTCCACGACCGGCTGGCCGTCGAGATCCAGCGCGGCTGCGCCCGGGGGTGCCGGTTCTGCCAGGCGGGGATCCTCTACCGCCCGGTGCGCGAGCGCCGCCCCGAGACCCTGCGCCGCGCGGTCCGCGCCGGGCTGCAGGCCACCGGCGGCGACGAGGTCGGGCTGCTGAGCCTGTCCACCGGGGACTACACCTGCCTGCCCGATCTGGTCGGCGCGCTGGTCGCCGAGCACGCCCCCGGCCGCGTGGCGCTGAGCCTGCCCTCGCTGCGGCTCGAGACGCTCCGCGCCGGCCTGCTCGACGGGCTGCAGGGGGTGCGCCGCGGCGGCGTGACGCTGGCCCCCGAGGCCGGCACCGCGCGCCTGCGGGCGGTGATCAACAAGGACTACGACGAGGACGAGCTGCTCTCCGCGGTGGAGGCGACGCTGTCCCGCGGGGGCAAGTCGGTCAAGCTGTACTTCATGATCGGGCTGCCCACCGAGCAGCGGGCCGACCTCGAGGGCATCGCCGACCTGGCGCGGCGCTGCCGCGGCGTGGCGCGGCGGGTCCGCGACGGGGCGCGCGTCACGGCGTCGGTCAGTACGTTCGTGCCCAAGCCCCACACCCCGCTGCAGTGGGTCGCCCAGATCACCGAGGCGGAGACCCACGACAAGCACCGCTCCCTCGAGGCGGCGCTGCGGCGCAGCGGGGTCGAGCTGCGGACCCACGCCGTGGCCTCGTCGTGGCTCGAGGGCGTGTTCGCCCGCGGCGGCCGGGAGCTGGGCCCCGCGGTGCTGCACGCCTGGCGGGCCGGGGCGCGGATGGACGGCTGGCAGGACCGCCTGGACGCCGGCCGCTGGGCCGAGGCGTTCGCCGCCACCGGCGTCGACCCGTGGGACATCGCGACCCGCTGGCGGGAGCGGGACGAGGTGCTGCCCTGGGACCACCTCGGCGCCGGGGTCGACCGCGCGTGGCTGTGGCAGCAGTACGAGGCGGCGCTCGAGGCCCGGCCGCTGCACGACTGCACCACCGGCGCCTGCCACGACTGCGGCAGCTGCGACCCGCCGCGGCTGCGCAACCAGCTGTTCACCGATCCCGCCCCGGAGGCCCGTCCCCACGCGGTGGCGGCGCAGCGCCCGCGCCCGGCGACCGCCGAGGGCGGCGCGGCGCGGCCGGCGCAGGCGGACCCCAGCGAGCGGCTGCGGATCCGCTATGGCCGCACCGGCGCGGCGGCGCTGCTGAGCCACCTCGAGACCGTCACCGCGCTGCAGCGCGCGCTGCGCCGGGTGGGGCTCCCGGTGGCCCACTCGCGGGGCTTCCGGCCCCACATGAAGATGCACTTCACCGACCCCAACCCGGTGGGCATGGAGAGCGACGCGGAGTACGTCGAGGTCGACCTGACCGGCCCGGTCGAGGCGGCCGACGTCCAGCGCCGCCTGGGCTTCGAGCTGCCCGCGGGGTTCGTGGTCCACGAGGCCGTGGTGGTGCCCCGCACCGCCCGCTCGCTCAACGCGCGGACCCGGGCCCGGGTGTACCGGGTGCAGGGGACGGCGCGCGGTGCCGTGGCGCAGCTCGAGGCCCGCCTGGCCCAGCCGCTGGTGGTCCGCGTCGAGCGCAAGGGGCGCGGCCGCGACGTCGACGTCTCTGCCGTGGCGAGGGTCGCGGAGGCGGCCGGTGGGGCGCTGGAGCTGACCCTCGACGCCGGGGCCGGGGTGCGCCCCGGCGAGGTGCTCGAGGCCCTGTTCTCGGAGCTGCCGGCGGCGCGCCGGCCGACGCTGCGCAAGGTGGCGCTGCAGTTCGATCCGCCCATCGGGGGGGAGCTACGGTGAGGAACGAGTTGCTGATCAGCCGCGTCGGCCGCGAGACCCGCGTGGCGGTGCTCGACGACGGCGTCCTGAGCGGGTACCACGTGCAGCGCGACGCCGAGCGCGGCCAGGTGGGCAACGTCTACCTCGGGCGCGTGACCCGCGTGCTGCCGGGGATCCAGGCGGCGTTCGTCGACATCGGGCTGCCCCGCGCGGCGTTCCTCTACGGCGGCGACGTGCGCCAGACCCCGCGCACCGCCCCGGAGGGGATGAGGCTGCCCGAGGGGGAGCAGGTCGACGCCCGCCAGCCGATCCAGCGCGCGCTGCACGAGGGCCAGAAGGTGGTCGTGCAGGTGGTCAAGGACCCGATCGGGACCAAGGGCGCGCGGGTCTCCGGCTACCTGTCGCTGCCCGGCCGGTTCCTGGTGTTCCTGCCGTCGGTCGACCACGTCGGGGTCAGCCGCCGGATCGCCGACGACGCCGAGCGCGAGCGGCTGCGCGGGATCATCGAGGAGGAGCGCCGCGAGGACGAGGGCTACATCGTGCGCACCGCGTGCGAGGGGCGCGATCCCGCCACGCTGCGCGAGGACATGGCGTACCTGCGCCGGCTGTGGGGCGCGATCCACCGCCGCATCGAGGAGGCCGACCCGGCGACGCTGATCCACGAGGACCTGGAGCTCGGCCTGCGGGCGATGCGCGACATCATGACCGAGGACACCGCCCGGGTGGTGGTCGACGATCCGCACCTGTACCAGCGGGTCCGCGACTTCGCCGAGCAGTTCCTGCCGCGGCTGGCTCCCCGCGTCGAGCTCCACGAGGGCATCGAGCCGCTGCTCGACCAGCCGGCGGTGGAGACCGGGCTGGCCCGCCTGCTGGGGCGCCAGGTGTGGCTCAAGTCGGGCGGCTACATCGTGATCGACCAGACCGAGGCGCTGGTCGCGATCGACGTCAACACCGGCCGGTTCGTCGGCCAGGAGTCGATGGAGGACACGACCCTGCGGGTCAACCTCGAGGCGGTGCGCGAGATCGTGCACCAGCTGCAGCTGCGCGACATCGGCGGGATCATCGTGATCGACTTCATCGACATGGCCGAGGCCGCCCACCGCGAGGAGGTCTACCGGGCGCTGACCGACGAGCTCGTGCGCGACCGGGCGCGGACCAGCGTGCTGCCGATCAGCGAGTTCGGGCTGGTCGAGATGACCCGCAAGCGGGTCCGCGAGGACCTGGTGCGGTACCTCAGCGAGCCGTGCCTGTACTGCGACGGCCGGGGCTACACCAAGAGCCGCGCGACGATATGCTACGAGGTGCTCAACGCCCTGCGCCGCGTGGCGCTGAAGCGGCCCGCCGACTGGATCGTGGTGCGCTGCCACGCGGAGGTCGCGCACCTGCTGGTCGACGCCGAGCAGGAGTCGCTGCAGGACATCGAGGGCCGCTACGGGTTCCGGACCCACGTGGAGCCGGTGGCCGACATCCACCTCGAGCGCTTCGAGGTGCGGCCCTGCGCCCCGGGCGAGGTCCCGGGCTAGGCCAGGAGAGGAGACGATGGCGACGGTGGACGAGGGGCCCGGGCCGAGCAAGGCGAGGCTGCTGCTGAACCGGCTGCGCAACTATCTCGTGGCGGGGATCCTGGTCACCGTCCCGGCGTCGGTGACGATCTGGGTCCTGTACGAGTTCTTCCTGTCCCCCGACTGGATCCTGGCGCTGGTGCCCTCCAGCTGGAACATCCAGGGGGTCAACATCAAGGGCCTGCTGAGCGCGATCCCCGGCCTGGGCGCGATCCTGACGATCGTCGTCGTGATCATCGTCGGGTTCCTGACCACCAACATCCTCGGCCGCCGGGCGGTCAAGCTGTGGGAGGGGCTGATCCAGCGGCTGCCCGTGGTCAGCACGATCTACCAGGGCGTCAAGCAGCTGCTCGAGGCGATCTTCACCAGCGACAGCTCGCGGTTCGACGACGTGGTCTACCTCGAGTTCCCGCGCCGCGGGGTGTGGTCGATCGGGTTCGTCACCGGGCCGGCGCTCCAGCAGTCGTGCGCCAAGGTCGGCGAGCCGTGCGTCAACGTGTTCGTGCCGACCACGCCCAACCCGACCAACGGGTTCTTCCTGATCGTGCCGCGCTCGGACGTGATCTACAGCGGCCTGACGGTGGAGCAGGCGTTCAAGCTGATCATGAGCGCCGGGATCGTCACGCCCAGGGACGAGGTCGCCGAGCCGGCCCTCGTCGCCGAGGACGAGTGAGCCCCGGCCCGTGACGACGCCCGCCCCCGGAGACGACAAGGTCGACCTGCGCGGGATGACGCTGCCCGAGCTGCAGCGCTTCCTGCAGCCGCTGGGCAAGGCGCCGTACCGCGCCCGGCAGATCATGGGCTGGCTGTATCGCCGGCCGATCCGCTCGTTCGACGAGATGACGAACCTGGCCAAGGCGTTCCGCCGCGACCTGGATCGCGTCGCGACGGTCGGCTGGCTCGAGGTCGCCGACCGCCGGCAGAGCGCCGACGGGACCGTCAAGTACGCCTGGGGGCTGCACGACGGGACCCGCGTCGAGAGCGTGCTGATCCCCGAGCCCGACCGGCTGACGCTGTGCATCTCGACCCAGGTCGGCTGCCCGCTGGGCTGCCGGTTCTGCGCCACCGGCCAGCACGGCTACGTGCGCAACCTGACCGCGTCGGAGATCCTCAGCCAGATCGTGCAGGCCCAGCTGGACAGCCCGGAGCGCAAGATCAGCAACCTGGTGCTGATGGGGATGGGCGAGCCGCTGCTCAACCTCGACGCGGTGCTGCGCGCCAGCGACATCGCGATGGTCGACGAGGGGCTCAACTTCAGCCACCGCCGGATCACGCTGTCGACGGTGGGGCTGCTGCCCCAGCTCGACGAGCTCGGCCGGCGCAGCGAGATCAACCTGGCGGTCTCGCTGCACGCCACGACCCAGCAGGCGCGCGAGGCGCTGATGCCGGTGGCCGCGCGCAAGCTGCCGCTGGACGCGCTGATCGAGGCGTGCCGGCGGTTCCCGCTGCCGCACCGCAAGCTGATCACCTTCGAGTACATCCTGTTCGGGGGGATCAACGACGACCTCGGCGACGCGCGGCGGCTGATCCGGCTGCTCCACGGCGTCCGCGCCAAGGTCAACCTGATCCCGTTCAACCCGCACCCTGGCAGCGAGTTCGCGGCGCCCGACCCCGACGCGGTCCAGGCCTACCGCGAGCGGCTGATGAGGAGCCACATCCACTGCGCGGTGCGGGCGTCCCGGGGGACCGACATCGAGGCCGCCTGCGGGCAGCTGGTCGGGCACCGCAATCGCGGTTCCGCTTGCAACTGACCGTCAAGACACCGTAAAAAGTGCGGCGAACCGGTCCCACCCGGGGGGGATGACCGCGGTGGGACGGGCCGCCCAGGACGGAGTGCCCGCCGATGTCGGAACAGAAGCCCACCGAACGCGTCCCGATTGGCCAGCAGATCCGCGAGATGAAGTGGAACTTCTGGATCGCCAACCTGATCGAGAGCTTCGAGCGGCTGGCGTTCTTCGGCGTGCGCGCGGTGCTGCCGATCTACATGATCAACGTCGAGGCCGGCGGCATCGGGCTGTCCTACACCCAGAAGGGCGTGATCTACTTCATCTGGGCGCTGATCCAGTGCCTCCTGCCGATGGTCTCCGGCGGCTACACCGACGCCTACGGCTACCGCAAGAGCATGTACGTCGCGTTCGCGATCAACATCGGCGGCTACTGCCTGATGGCCAACGCCCACGGGTTCTGGCCGATGCTGGCGGCGGCGTGCCTGGTGGGCACCGGGACCGCGATCTTCAAGCCCCCGGTCCAGGGCTCGGTGGCCAAGTCGCTCAACCCCGGCAACTCGGGGCTGGGCTTCGGGATCTTCTACTGGATGGTCAACGTCGGCGGGTTCTTCGCGCCGATGCTGGCCTCGGCCGTGCGCGGCAACGAGCTGAACCCCACCTGGAACCACGTGTTCTACGGCGCGGCGATCGTCACCGCGATCAACTTCCTGCCGGCCACGTTCCTGTTCCGCGAGCCCGAGATCGACGCCGAGGCCCGCAAGAAGAAGCCGATCGAGGTCTTCACCGAGACGATGATGACCCTGTGGCGCGACCAGCCGATGCTGCGCTTCCTGCTCGTCGTGTCCGGGTTCTGGTTCATGTTCATGCAGCTGTGGGACCTGCTGCCCAACTTCATCGACGAGTGGGTCGACGCCCGCGACGTCGGGGCCGTGATCGGCCACAACGCGTGGCTCGCCGAGAAGTTCCTCGACGCCAACGGGGGGGCCAAGCCCGAGCTGCTGATCAACATCGACGCGCTGACGATCCTGCTGCTGGTGTTCGTGCTGTCGTGGTTCTTCGGCAAGTACCGGATGATCGTGTCGCTGATCCTCGGGATGGTGGTCGCGACCCTCGGGTTCGTCGGCGCCGGGATGTTCCAGACCGGCTGGATCGTGGCGCTGATGATCTTCGTCTTCGCGATCGGCGAGATCATCTGCAGCCCCAAGTTCACCGAGTACGTCGGGATGACCGCCCCGCCGGACAAGAAGGCGATCTACATGGGGTACTCCAACATCCCGTTCGCCATCGGCTGGGCCGTGGGCAACATCGTCTCGGGGCCGCTGTACGACACGTTCTCGTCCAAGGAGAACCTGGCGCGCCGCTACCTCGTCGACCAGATCGGGATGTCCGCCGACGCCGTCGAGAAGCTCGAGACCACCGAGGTGATGCCGACCCTCGTCACCCAGCTCGGCGCCGCGGACGGCTACGAGGCGACCAGGGTGCTGTGGGACGCCTACGACCCGTGGACCATCTGGATCATGCTCGGCGCGATCGGCGTGATCAGCATCGGCGGGATGTGGATGTTCTACCGCTCGTCGATGCGGGACAAGGACTAGAGACCCGCCCCGCTTGCCACCTCCCCGCGGATCGGAAAGGATCCGTCGAGAGAGGGGTAGCCCCCCATGAAGACCGCCTTCATCGGCGCCGGCCAGGGGTGCCGCGACGTGCTCGAGCTCGTGGAGCAGGGGCGCCTCGAGGCGTTCGACCTCGAGGTCGCGGCGGTGTGCGACAGCAACCCCGAGGCGCCGGGCTTGCGCTACGCCGTGGAGCGCGGCTGGGCGACCTTCGAGCGGCTGGACGAGGCGCTGGCGCTGGACGGCCTCGAGCTGGTGATCGAGCTCACCGGCGACGAGGACGTGCTCGACGACATCTACTTCCTGCTGCCCCCCGGCGTGCGCCTGATGGACCACGTCGTGGCCCGGGTGTTCTGGGACCTGGACAAGGTCACCGAGAACCTCCGCGAGCAGCTGGAGGCCACGCGCCGGCTCGAGGCCGCGGTGGAGGCCGACCGCGCGCGGCTGCAGGAGATCCTCGACACGCTGCCCGACGTGGTGATGGTGCTCGACCCCGAGATGCGCGTCGTGCGGGTCAACCGCCGCTTCGAGGAGCTGGCCGGCACCCCCCGCGAGGAGGCCCACGGGCACTTCTGCCACGAGACCGCGTGCCACAACCCGTACCTCAGCGACTGCCTCGAGGACGGCTGCCCCTACATGAAGGTGATCCAGACCGGCCGGACCGTCGAGATCGTGCACACCGAGCGCCACGCCGACGGCAGCGAGCAGCACTTCCAGATCACCGCCAGCCCGGTGTTCGACGACGCCGGCGAGATCGTGCGCGTGGTGGAGACGACCCGCGAGATCACCGAGCAGGTGCTGCTCAAGCGCGAGACCGAGGAGTCGGCCCGGCGGTTCATCCAGATCGTCGGGGCGGTCCACGGGGCGATCACGATCAAGGACACCGACGGCCGCTACCAGCTGGTCAACCCGCGGGCGCTGCACCTGTTCGGGGTCGAGCCCGCCGACATCATCGGCCGCACCGCGGCCGAGGCGTTCCCCTGCGAGGTCGCCGAGGTGATCGAGGCCCACGACGCCGCCGCGCTCGAGGCCCGCGAGCACTACGTCTCCGAGGAGGTCGTCCCGCTGCACGGCGGGGACCGGGTGCTGATCTCGGAGCGGTTCCCGCTGACCGACTACAAGGGCGACGTGCTGGGGCTGTGCTGCGTGGCCCGCGACGACACGCGGCAGCGGGAGATGCGCCAGGAGATGCTGCAGCAGGAGCGGCTCGCGGCGGTGGGCAAGCTCGCCGCCGGGGTGGCCCACGAGCTGAACAACCCGCTGACCGGGATCCTGACCTTCGCCGAGGACCTGCTGCTCGACGCCGCCGAGGACGACCCCAACCGCGGGGACTTCGAGATCATCGTGCAGGAGACGCTCCGCTGCCGGCGGATCGTCCGCGACCTGCTGGACTTCTCGCGCCAGAAGGCGCCGCGCATGGAGCCGATGGACCTCAACCCGGTGGTGCTCAAGACGGTGTCGATGGTGGAGCGCCAGGCGTCGTTCCACGACGTGCGGATCTGGATGGAGCTGGACGAGGATCTGCCCCGCGTGCGCATCGATCCGACCCAGATCCAGCAGGCGATCCTCAACCTCGTGATCAACGCCCGCGACGCGATGGAGCGGCGCGGGACGCTGACCGTCCGGAGCCGGCGGGACCGGGACGCGGGGGGGGTGGTGGTCTCGGTCGCGGACACCGGCCGAGGCATCGCGCCGGAGGATCTGGAGCGCATCTTCGAGCCGTTCTTCTCGACCAAGGGAGACCACGGCAACGGGCTGGGGCTGCCCGCGGTGCGCAGCGTGATGGACCAGCACGGCGGCCGCATCGAGGTGGACAGCGCGGTGGGGCAGGGGACCACGGTGCGGCTGCGGTTCCCCGAGGCGTAGGAGGGTAGACGTGAGCGAGGACTCCCAGGAGCTGGACCCGATCGAGCCCGCTCGGATCCTGGTGATCGACGACGAGGAGATCATCCACCACAGCGTGCGCAAGATCCTCGGCCGCCACGGGCACACGGTGGACGCCGTGCTCAGCGCCGCCGAGGGGATCGAGCGGCTCTGCGAGCAGGACTACGACCTGGTGATCACCGACCTGATGATGCCGGAGATGAACGGCATCGAGCTGCTCGAGCGGTTCAAGCGGGACGGCATCGGCGTGCCGGTGGTGATGATCACCGGGTACCCGACGATCCGCACGGCGGTGCAGGCGCTGCGGCTCGGGGCGGTGGACTACCAGGCCAAGCCGTTCACCCGCCAGGAGCTGATGGGCCCGGTCAACCGCGCGCTGCGGCGCACCGGCGAGGAGCGCGTCACCGGGCCGCCGAGCATCGAGCTCGGACCGGACGGGGAGGGGATCCAGGCCCCCAGGGTCGACCTGCTGCCGGGCGACTGCTTCGTGCTCAAGGAGCACAGCTGGGCGCGCTTCCGCCAGGACGGCTCGATGGACGTCGGCATCGAGGACTCATTCCTGCGCGCGATCGGCGAGATCGCGGCGCTGGACGGCCCCACCAGCGGCGACCTGGTCGAGCAGGGCTACGTGCACTTCCGGCTGACCACCACCGGCGGCGAGGCGCACAACGCGTTCATGCCGCTGTCGGGCCAGGTGGTCGAGGTCCACGGCGACGCGCTGGCGCTGCCCGCCGCGATCACCGCCGAGACCTGGCTGGTGCGGATCATCCCGACCCGCCTGGACGAGGAGCTGCGGCTGCTCAAGCGCTGTGCCGCCGACGACGCGTGAGGTCGCTCAGTCGCCCCGGCTGGCGCGGTCGCCGGAGCCGCGGCGGGCGGCGCCGCCCCACGCGCTGCCCATCGCGGCCCGCAGGTGGCGCGCCATCTGCTCGAAGTCGGTGAACATCTCCCGGGCCCCCGCCGAGAACCGCATCAGCAGCTCGTTGAGCACCGGGTCGACGTAGGGGAACGCCTTGCGCAGGTTGGCCAGGCGGTAGTTGTAGAACAGCAGCGAGTCGTCGGGCGTCATCTTCTCGCAGCGCACGGGGTGGAGCTGGCCGCCCTCGACCAGGCTCTTGCAGGTCACGATGCCCTTGCCGATGGCGTAGGTCAGCACGTTGCCCATGCTGAACACGTCGTAGTCCGAGTAGTTGACGTGGTAGTCGAAGTCGATCCAGCGGTACTCGCCGGTGCCGGCCTCGACGAGGATGTGGTCGTTGCGGATGTCGCCGTGCTCGAGGCCGCGGCGGTGCAGGAAGTCCATCGCGCCGATGGCGCCGACCAGCTTGCCGAGGATCCCGGGCAGGGTCCGGTGGTAGTACTCCTCGTGGCTCTGCTGCAGCGAGGCGACGTGGTTGAAGAAGCTCTGGCCGCGGATGAAGTCGATCACCCGCGCCTCGTTGCCGCGGACGTCGTGGACCGTGCGGCCCTGCATGAAGCGGCCGTCGCCGCGGACGAGGTCCAGCACCGCGCTCTCCTTCTCCGGGCTGCGGTGGCAGCGGACGGTGAAGATCCCGAGGCGCGTGGTGAACTGCTCGTGGAACGTCAGCTTGATGATCTTGCGGCCCCCGTCGGTCAGGTCGACGGCGTTCTTGACCCAGAACTTGGGCTGGTCGCCGATGCCGAACCGCCCCTCGGTGGCGTCGCCGAGGACGAAGTAGTCGGTGTCCTCGAGGCGCAGCACCATCCCGCCCCAGATCTTCATGTAGTCGGAGGTGTCGTCGGAGATCGGCAGCCGGCCGTGGACCTTGCGGCCGGCGAGCTCCCGGATCCGATCGCGGAGCTCCTGCTCGTTCTCGAAGATCATTCGTTGATCACCATTTCGAACTTGGATCGAAACCGTACTTGAGTATCGTTTCCGCTGTCGACCTTCGCGCGGGCCTCGTCCCCCCGCGCGGCGATCCCGGAGGGAACATGCGCGTCCTCGCTCCCTGGCAGGTGCTGCTCGGCCTGTTCTGCGTCTCGTCGTCCCTGGCCTGCAACGATCAGCGCGTCTCGGCGAACAACGAGGCGCCCCAGGCCTCGATCGTCGTGCCGGTGACGGGCACCGAGCTGTACAGCGACGAGGCCCTCGAGTTCTGCGGCGTGGCCACGGACCACGAGGACGAGCTGGGGTTGCTGTCGATGAGCCTGGCCAGCGACGTCGACGGGCTGCTGTGGTCCAGCACCCACGACGACGGCCCGGTGGGCGGCTGCGAGGGCGGCGACGGGGTCGGGATGACCCTCGAGGGGCTGTCGGTCGGGGCCCAGGTGCTGACCTTCAAGGTGATCGACAGCCGCGGGCAGGACGACTTCGCGGCGGTGGACATCGAGGTGCTGGAGCGGCCCGACGACCCGCCCGGGTGCACGATCGACGAGCCGCTGGACGGCTCGATCGTGCTGGAGGGCACGGCGGTGCTGTTCCGCGGCACCGTGGCCGACGCCGATCAGTCCGCGGACAGCCTCGGCGTGGTGTGGGAGAGCGACGAGGACGGCGTGCTCGACGAGGGGCCGCCCGACGGGGCCGGGGCGACCGGCTTCGACACCGACGGGCTGAGCGTCGGCGACCACATGGTGACGCTGACGGTGACCGACGGCATCGGGCAGCAGGACGTGTGCTTCGTGCTGATCTCGGTCGACCCCTGCGAGGACGCCGACGGCGACGGCGTGACCAACTGCGACGGGGACTGCGACGACACCGACCCCGACACCTACCCGGACGCCCCCGAGCTGCCCGACCTGGAGGACAACGACTGCGACGGGGTCGTCGACGAGGGCACGGTGTTCTACGACGACGACGGCGACGGCTACTGCGAGGGCCCGCTGAGCTGCAGCGACGGCACGATCCCGGGGGACTGCGACGACACCGTGGACACGACCTACCCCGGCGCCCCCGAGGACGGCGGGACGGGCACCGGGATGGGCAACGGGGTCGACGACGACTGCGACGGGATCGTCGACAACGGCACCGACGAGTACGACGACGACGGCGACGGGTACAGCGAGCTGGACGGGGACTGCGACGACGCCGATCCGCAGACCCACCCGCTGGCGGTGGAGCTGTGCGACGGGGTCGACAACGACTGCGACGGGGTGCCCGACGACCGCGACCTGGACCTCGACGGCCACGTGGACACCGCCTGCGGCGGGGACGACTGCGACGACCTCGATCCCTACAGCTACCTCGGCGCCCAGGAGATCTGCGGCAACGGCACCGACAACGACTGCAACGGCGTGCCCGACGACCTCGACGCCGACGGCGACGGGTTCCTCTCGCCGTTCTGCGGCGGGGGCGACTGCAACGACGCCAGCGCCGACGCCTACCCGGGAGGGACCGAGGTCTGCGACGGGCTGGACAACGACTGCGACGGCAGCACCGACAACGTGGACGCCGACGGGGACGGCTACGACGCCGCGGCGTGCGGCGGGCTGGACTGCGACGACGGCGACGCGGCGGTGCACCCGGGGGCGCAGGAGGTGTGCAACAACGGCGTCGACGAGGACTGCTCGGGGCTGCTCGACGACCTCGACGCCGACGGGGACGGGTTCCGCGACGCGGCGTGCGGGGGCAACGACTGCGACGACGGCGACGCGGCGATCAACCCGCTGGCGGCGGAGGTCTGCGGCAACGGCGCCGACGACGACTGCAACGGGGTGGCCGACGACCTCGACGCCGACGGGGACGGCTTCGACGCGCCGGCCTGTGGCGGCGCCGACTGCGACGACGGCGACCCGCTGATCAACCCCGCCGCCCAGGAGGTCTGCGGCGACAACGTCGACGACGACTGCAGCGGGGTGCCGGACGACGCCGACGAGGACTTCGACGGCTACGTCGACCAGGCCTGCGGGGGCGCCGACTGCGACGACCTCGACCCGTACGTCCACCCCGGCGCGCTGGAGAGCTGCAACGGGGTCGACGACGACTGCAACGGGACGGTGGACGACCGCGACATCGACCACGACGGCCACGTCGAGCAGGCGAACTGCGGCGGCGACGACTGCGACGACCTCGATCCCACCGTCTACCCCGGCGCCGCGGAGCTGGCCGACAGCCAGGACAACGACTGCGACGGCGACGTCGACGAGGGCACGATCCTCAGCGACGACGACGGCGACGGCTACGCCGAGGCCGCCGGCGACTGCGACGACGGGAACGCGGACATCCACCCCGGGGCCCCCGAGGACGGCGGGCTGGGCAACGACCAGGGCAACGGGATCGACGACGACTGCGACGGCGTGGTGGACGAGGGCACCGACGACTTCGACGACGACGGCGACGGGGTCACCGAGAACGGCGCGGACTGCGACGACACCGATGCCACCGTGTTCCCCGGCGCCACCGAGCTGTGCGACTTCGAGGACAACGACTGCAACGGGATCGTCGACGACCGCGATCTCGACCACGACGGCTACCTCTCCGGCATCGGGCTGTGCACCGGCGACGACTGCGACGACCTCAACGCCACGGTCAACCCCGGGGCCCCCGAGATCGCCGACACGCTGGACAACGACTGCGACGGCGACGTCGACGAGGACACCTACGTCAGCGACGACGACAACGACGGCTACAGCGAGGCCCAGGGCGACTGCGACGACGCCGATCCCGACATCCACCCCGGGGCCCCCGAGGACGGCGGGCTGGGCAACGGCCAGGGCAACGGGATCGACGACGACTGCGACGGGGCGATCGACGAGGGCACCGACGACTTCGACGACGACGGCGACGGCTACACCGAGAACCAGGGGGACTGCGACGACGCCGACTTCACCGCGTTCCCCGGCGCCCTCGAGGTCTGCGACGGGGCCGACGACGACTGCAACGGCACGATCGACGACCGCGACGTGGACGGCGACGGCTACCTCGACGACGACCCGGTCTGCGGCGGCGACGACTGCAACGACTACGACCCCACGATCCACCCGAGCGCCGTCGAGCTGGCCGACTCCAAGGACAACGACTGCGACGGCGACGTGGACGAGGACACGATCCTCAGCGACGACGACGGCGACGGCTTCACCGAGGCCCAGGGCGACTGCGACGACGCCGTGGACACCACCTACCCCGGCGCCCCCGAGGACGGCGGGCTGGGCAACGACCAGGGCAACGGGGTCGACGACGACTGCGACGGCGTCACCGACGAGGGCACCGACGACTTCGACGACGACGGCGACGGCTACACCGAGGACGGCGGCGACTGCGACGACGGCGACTACACGATCCACCCCGGCGCGCTGGAGCACTGCGACAACGTGGACGAGGACTGCAACGGCACCGACGACGACCGCGACATCGACGGCGACGGGTTCTTCGACCTGGCCTGCGGCTTCGACGACTGCGACGACCTGGACCCCAACACGTACCCCAACGCTCCGGAGTTACCTGATACACGGGACAACGACTGCGACGGGACGGTGGACGAGGGGACGGTGCTGTACGACGACGACGGGGACGGGCAGACGGAGAGCCAGGGGGACTGCGACGACGGGGACAGTGACGTCTTCCTGGGGAATCCCGAGGCCTGCGACGGCAAGGACAACGACTGCAACGGCCTGGTCGACGACAAGGACCTGGACTTCGACGGCTACCTCGACGACCACCCGCTCTGCGGTGGGCTGGACTGTGACGACAGCGACTTCTGGATCAACCCGGACATGGAGGAGACCTGCGGAGACCTCGACGACGAGGACTGCTCCGGGACCTACGACGACCGCGACATGGACGGGGACGGGTATGTCGACGACGACCCGCTGTGTGGGGGTGACGACTGCGACGACTGGGACCCCTACGTGTATCCCGGAGCGCCGGAGATCTACGACCTGCAGGCCAACGACTGCGCGGGGGGCCTGGTCGACGAGGGGCTTATCCCCACCGGCGCCGTCGTCGTCACAGAGATCCTGAAGAACCCGGTCAGCCCGCTGGACGACGCCGGTACGACGAACATCGACGAGGGCGAGTGGTTCGAGGTCACGAACGTCTGGACCCTCCCTGTGAACCTCGCGACGTGGACGTTCAGCGACGACGGCAACCAGACGTACGACCTACCCGATGTCGGGGGCCTGATCGTCAACCCGGGGGGGACGCTGGTGTTCTGCGCGGACACGATGACGCCCGGCGCGGTGGACTGCGACTACGAGTACATCTACCTGGGATTCCAGCTCGCCAATTCCGACGACGAGATCTTCCTCTCCCTCGGTGCCGACACCATCGACGAGGTCTGGTACGGCACGGAGTTCCCCAACACCAACGGCCGATCCCTGTCGCTCGATCCGCTCTCCTACGACGACACAGAAAACGACGACGGCGGGAACTGGTGCAGCGGGACCTACGAGTTCCACCTGAACAACTTCGGTACGCCGGGGACCATCAACCCGACCTGCGCCGGTGGTCCGGCGATCGTCTCGGTCGACCCGACGGAGACGACGGAAGCCGGGCTCGAGGTCATCACATTGGTGGGCTCCGGGCTGACCGGGGTCACCTCGGCGACCGTCGGGGGGCAGCCCTGTACCCCCATCGCTCACGTCAGCGACAACGAGATCACCTGTTCCGTGCCGCCGATGAGTTGGGGCGACTACGACGTGTCGGTCTCCGACGGCGTCGACACGTCCACGCTGTACGGCGCGTTTCGCTACACGAGCTTCGAAGACGACCTGCTCGCATGGTGTGATCTCCAGTTCCCGCCCACCGAGACGATCAACGTCGGCGTCCCCACGGAGCTGATCTTCGGGCGGGTGTACGAGCCCGGGGTGACGCTGGCGGCGGGCGCGCCCACCGCGCCAGGATTCATCGGGCAAGTCGGGTATGGCCCGATCGGCGTCGACCCGCGGGACGAACCCGGCTGGCGGTGGCACGACGCCTACTGGCACATGCAGTACGGCAACGACGATGAGTACTACGCGTCACTCACCCTCTACACCGCAGGGACGTACAGCTACACGTACCGCTTCTCCAACGACGATGGCTACACCTTCATGTACTGCGACTACGACCCGGGATTGCCGCCCTTCGATATCAACAACCTCGGTGTCCTGACGGTGAACTGATCGCTACATCCCCGGCCCGCCAAAGACGAGGTATGCGGCGCCGGCGTTCGCTGCCGTCGAGTCGTTCTCGGGAGCTCCGACGAGTAGATCCATGAAACCATCTCCGTCCACATCGCCCACGACCGCAGCCTGGCAGGCGAGGTCAGAAGCGTTCTCGCCCGTGATCTTCGCCCAAGCCGAGGACAGGCTGCTCTGCCCGGTCAAAGGACCCGGGACCAGGTAGACAGCACCCGAGTGGCCTCCTCCGGTCGACTCGTAGCAGACCGAAACCAACAGGTCGTCCCACCCGTCTCCCGTCAAGTCCCCTGCGGGGATGGGGATGCCGGCGTTGTCACCCGTAGTCTCGCCGGTGACCAGATCGGACACGTCCGCCAAGGAAACGGCTCCGGCGATGGGGAGCGACATCCGAAACACGGCACCTGCGTTGGGGAGAGCGGCGTCGGAACCGACCGCGCCGATGATCACGTCTCCGGAGCCGTCCCCGTCCAGGTCTCCCGCGAGACACCCCACCTTCGCGAGGTCGTCGTTGCTCGCTCCTGTGATGGTGGCATCGGACGCGCTCAAGAGGTGTGAGCCTGAGACTGGGCCAAAGAACAGGTGCGTTTCTCCTGTGGAGACTGTCATCCCGGCTCCGATCAGGATGTCCGAATACCCGTCGCCATCCAGGTCCTCGCCCGCAGAGATGTGGTTTGCGGCGTACTGGAAGCTCTGTTCCCCGAGAAACGACGCATCGGCGTCCGCAGTGGTCAGTTCACCAGCGATGGGTCCGAAGAAGAGGTGAGCCGCGCCGGCGTTGGGTCCCTGAGTATTGTCTCCCATCGCCGCAATGAGGATGTCTTCGATGGTGTCGCCGTCGACGTCGCCAGCGAGGACCACCGAGCGCCCCAGGTCGTCCCCTGGAGAACCCGCGATCTTTGCCTCCGCGACCGAGACCGAGTGATCTCCCGAGAGCGGTCCGTGGATCACGTAGACGGCTCCCCCGTCCTCCTGGCGCGGCGCCCCGATGACGAAATCGGAGATGCCGTCGGAGTCGAGGTCCTTTCCACCGGCCAACGAGAATCCGGCCTGAGGTTCTGGATTGGCGGGAAGCGGGACTTCGCCTACCAGACGTAGATCCGAGGATGCCAGACTCAGAGGCCCGAAAACCGTCGCGAGCACCACGTACGTGCAGCCTCTCCCTCCAGCATATCCAGGTGCTCCGATCAGGAGATCCGGATTCCCGTCGCCGTCGAAGTCACCAGCCGGGCTGACCGCGCTGCCGGCCAGGTCATCTTCCCCCTCGCCCGACAGCTTGGACTGCACGGCCGAGAGCGGAACAGCCCCCTGGATGCCACAGCCGACGGCGTGACCGTTGCAGTCGTTGTCGATGCCATCTCCGCAGACTTCCTGCGCGGAAGGATTCATGGAGGCATCGTCGTCGTCACAGTCTCCTTCACAGGGGGAGAAGCCGTCGAGGTCGAGGTCACGTTCGTCGAGCGGGATGAAATCGTCGCAGTCATTGTCGATACCGTCGCATGACTCTGGTAGGCCGCCGCGACGAAGCGGATCGTGGTCGTCACAGTCGCCATCGCAGCTCGACAACCCGTCGCCGTCCTCGTCCAACAGATTCATGACCGGATCGTCGTCATCGCAGTCGCCAGCGCAATCCGGCGTTCCGTCCCCGTCGGCGTCGATCTCACCGCTGGGGATCAACCCGTCACAGTCACTGTCCAGCAGATCGCAGATCTCCGGTGCGCCGGGAAAGACCTGCGGATTTCCATCATCGCAGTCTCCTTCACACACCGTCAGGCCATCGCCATCGACATCGATCTCCGCGGCCGGGACGACTCCGTCGCAGTCGTCATCGACTCGATTGCACTGCTCCGGCGCGGTCGGATACCGGCTCGGGTCCGCGTCGTCGCAATCGCCGTCGCAGCTCGAGTATCCGTCGAAGTCGGCATCCATCGGGTTCAAGGTCAGGTCCTGATCGTTGCAGTCTCCTTCGCACTCGGCGTAGGTGTCACCGTCGGCATCCAACTCGTCGCCCGGGACGATCCCATCACAGTCGTCGTCGAGCCCATCGCAGATCTCGGGCGCTCCGGGGTAGACCTCGGGGCGGGAGTCGTCACAATCCCCGTCGCAGGTGCTGTAGCCATCCGCGTCCGCGTCCTCTGAATCCAGCGAAGCGTCCGCGTCGTCGCAGTCCCCCTCGCAGGTGGCGTAGCCGTCTGCGTCCAGATCCAGCCAGTTGAGCGACCCGTCGGCGTCGTCGCAGTCCCCCTCGCAGGTGGTGAGGCCGTCCACGTCCGAGTCCAGCTCGTCGATGGGGAGAACGCCGTCGCAGTTCGTGTCGAAACGGTCACAGATCTCCTCTGCACCGGGATGGACCGTCGGTTCGGAATCCTCGCAGTCCCCTTCGCAGATCATGTATCCATCGAAGTCGAAGTCGATCTCGTCCGGCATCGGGCCGTCGACGCAGTCGTCGTCGACGCCGTTGCACGTTTCCGTCGCATCGGGGTTCACGGCTGGGTCCGTGTCGTCGCAGTCCGCGTCGATCTCGAGGTAGTGCTCGTCCGACCAGAAGCCGTCGCCGTCAGCATCGACGACGCCGGTCCCCTGCAACGGGATGACGTGGGGCGTACCGGCCTCGTAGCGGTAGTCCGTGGAGTAGATCTCGAGATGGGCCTCGTGGAGGCCAGGCTCCTCGGGGTCGAAGGTGAGGTCGATGGGAAAGTAGATGTCAATGGCTTGTGGGGGGAGCTCTGCCGGCGCGCCGTGGTCGACCTCGAAGATGCCGAACTCGATCCCGGTGACGGTGATCGCGAGGATCTGCATCGGGTAGGTATCCTTGTTTCGGAGCCGGATCTGGGTCGTCTCCTCGGTGACGACGTCGACGTACTCGAAGTCGATGGAGTCCGGGCCCTCGATGAAGCCGCCGTAGTTGGGTTCGTCGTCGTCGGCAGCGTCCGAGGTCGTGTCGTCGTCATCGAGATGTTGGCCCTCGGTACAGCCGACCGAATGGATGCAAAGGAATGCCAGCAAGCCTGCGATCCAGAACCGGGCTTGCATTGCGAGACTTGACATCGGTGGGTCCCCCAGTCGAGCGGCTCGGCGCGGTTGTAGCCATCCGTGGTTGGCACGGTCAACCGGATTCCTCCGTGAGCTACGGCTTAGGGGAAGGACCGAGTTCGACTTTCTGGCGCGAATCACGTCAGATTGTGGAACGCGGTTGGGTGAGGGGCCACGGGGTGCCGGTCTGCGCCGGCCTCTGGGAGCCATCGCTGTGTTCCACGGAGATCCGGGGACGGGCAGCGAGGGAGGGGCGCGAGATGCAGGACGTGGTGGACCCGGGCGCGGCGGAGGCGACGCCGGTGGAACCCCCGCAGCTCGACGACGCCGGAGAGCCCCCCGCGCTACCCCCGATCAGCGGCTTCTGGCGGCGCCTCGCGGCGTTCCTGGTGGACACCGTGGTGCTCGGCGCGGTCGGTCAGGCGCTGGGGTGGTCGCTGTCGTCGGTGTTCTTCGGGCTGGGGCCGTGGGGGCGGCTGGTGGGCTGGGCGATCCTGCTGGTGTACCTGACGGTGAGCTACGCGGCCGGGCAGGGCCAGACCGTGGGCAAGCTGGCGCTGGGCATCGCGGTGCGGAACGAGCTGGGGGAGCCGGTCGGCTGGGGGATCGCGCTGGCGCGGGCGGCGCTGTTGACCGTGCCGGCTCTGTTCAACGGGTGGCACCTGTCCCTGTTCCAGGAGGTGCCCGTCCTGAGCATCGTCCCGGCGGTGGCCGTGTTCGGGCTCGGCGGGTCCCTGCTGCACACGATGGTCTTCAACCGGGGCACGGGCCAGGGCGTCCACGACCTGATCTGTGGGACCCACGTGGTCCGGGTGCGGGGCGGCGAGCCGGTGGCGGAGTACCCGGTGGTGTGGCCGGGCCACCTGGTGGTGGTCGCGGTCGTGGTCGTCGCGAGCCTCGCGATCGGCGGGTTGTCGGTGACCGGCCAGCCGTCGGCGCTGTCGTGGGTGGTGGAGGAACCGGACTGGACCGCGGAGCTGGCGCTGCACGAGGTCCACGCCTCCGACGACCGCTGCTTCGGCGTCGGCGTGGTGCGCAACGGCATCTCGCTCCCCGGGAAGCCGTCCGTGACCAGCCCGGACATCACCGCCCGGCACGAGGGCCCGGTGGGCGAGACCGACGTCGCGGACCTGCAGCACGAGCTCGCCGCCACGGCGCTGGAGCGCTACCGCGCGCTGGACCGGGCCGACGACATCGGCGTCTCGGTCGAGCAGGCCTGCGACGTGCTGCTCGCCTCCGGCCACCGCACCGCGAGCGACCGGCAGAAGGTCGAGGCCTGGCAGTCCCGGATGGCCTCCCCCTGACCGTTCTCGGGCGGGGGAGGGGCTCACAGCCAGCGCTCCGCCCACGCCGCGATCACCTCGGCGACGTAGCGCGCGTCCGCCTCCCGGTTGAACAGGTGCCCCGCGCCGTCGACGGCGACGTAGCTCTTGGGCTGCTGCGCGGCGGCGAAGATCTCCTCGCTGTTGCGGGCCGGGACCAGCAGGTCCACCGGGGACTGGAAGATCAGCAGCGGCTTGCCCAGGGACGCGACGGTGGCGGGCAGGTCGAGCTCGCGGATGTCGTCGAAGAACGCCCGGTCGATCGGGAACTCCCCGGCGCTGGTCTGGATCGTGCCGCGGCCGTCGCGCAGGGCCTGCTGCTCGGCGGCCTTCAGCGGTGCGGACAGCTCCACCGGGTTGGCGGGGGCGGCGAGCACCGACACGAGCCGCACCGAGGGCAGGGTCGAGGCGGCGACGAGGGTCGCGGCCCCGCCGAGGGAGTGGCCGATCGCGATCGCGGGGGCGGCGTACTCGCGCTCGAGGAACCGGGCGGCGGCGGCGACGTCGGCGACGTTGCGGGTGAACGTGGTGGCGGCGAAGTCGCCCTCGGAGCCGCCGAGGCCGGGGAAGTCGAAGCGCAGCGTGGCGACGCCGTGATCGGCCAGCACGCGGCTGATGTAGACCGGGGCCTTGTAGTCCTTGTTGCAGGTGAAGCAGTGGGCGAACAGGGCGAAGGCGCGCGGGTCGCCCGCGTCGGGGAGCTCCAGCCAGGCGTCCAGCGCCAGGCCGTCGTCGTTGGCGAAGGTCAGTGTGGTGGCGGCCATCGTCTCTCCCTCTCGCGGCGTTCCCTGCTATAAGTCGTCGCGGGAGTCGGGACGGCATAATCGCACACGCTGCGGGGTTGTGCCCCCGAACCGCACCCCGGGAGGGCTCCGATGCGACGTCTGTCCGTGCTGTTGATCTCGACCTTTGCCTTGCCCCACCTGGCCACCGCGGCCACCGCCGACCAGCTCGCCGCGGCGATGGACATCGATCCCGCCGACATCTCGTCGGCCGTCGTCTCCGGCGACCCGGCGACCAACGACGTGATCGCCACGCTGGGCACGATGCCGCCGCTGGTCGGCGGCGACATGGCGCTGCTGTTCACCGGCGACGTGGGCAACATCCCGCTGCAGCTGGACACCGACATCGACAGCGACGGGCTGCCGGACACGGACTTCGCCACGCTGGACCTGGAGCTGACCGCCCCGCCGGGGATGTACAGCTTCTACTTCGCGGTCAACTTCCTGTCCCGCGAGTACCCGGACTACATCGGCTCGCAGTTCAACGACGTGCTGACGATGGACGCGGTCTCGGCGGTCTGCAACGGGTCGATCTCCGAGGACCCGCTGGGCAACCCGCTGGAGATCAACGCGGCGGTGTTCATGGACGTCTCGGCGGATCTGGCCGGGACCCTGTTCGAGGGCCACGGGTACACCGACTGGGTGTGGGTCGGGTGCGGCACCCAGCCCGGGGACGCCGTGCAGCTCCACCTGCAGATCGAGGACGTGGGCGACGGGGTCTTCGACTCCGCCGTGGTGCTCGACGGGTTCTTCTGGGACACCGACCCCCTCGGCGGCCCGGTCAGCGGCTACGACTACGACCAGGACGGCGACGGCTACCTGACCACCGACGGCGACTGCGACGACTTCGATCCCAACGCCTACCCGGGCGGGCCCGAGGTCTGCGACGACGGCATCGACGGCGACTGCGGTTTCGACCTGCAGGACACCGAGGTGGACGACGACGGCGACGGGATGAGCGAGTGCGCCGGCGACTGCGACGACACCGAGCCCGCGGTCTACGACGGCAACCCCGAGGTCTGCGACGGGCTGGACAACGACTGCAACGGCACCGTCGACGACGGGATGGACAACGACGGGGACGGCGTCTCCTCCTGCGGCGGCGACTGCGACGACAACGACGCCTCGATCTACCCCGGGGCGGTGGACGACTCCGACGGCGTGGACAACGACTGCGACGGGCTGGTCGACGAGGACGCCGTGGACGTCGGCGACGTGGTGATCACCGAGGTGATGGTCAACCCGGACCTGGTCGCCGACACCGCCGGCGAGTGGATCGAGCTGTTCAACATCACCGGCGACGCGATCTACCTGCAGGAGTGGATCCTGCGCGACGACGGCACCGACTCCCACGTGCTGGACCGCTCCCCGCCGCTGGTCATCCCCGCCGGCGGCTACCTGGTGCTGGGGCGCAACGCCAACCCCGGCCAGAACGGCGGCGTGACCCTCGACTACGAGTACGGCGGCGACATGGCGCTGGCCAACAACAACGGCGACGAGATCGTGCTGGAGCTCAACGGCGTCGAGATCGACGCGGTGCGCTACGACAACGCCTTCCCCTACGGCCAGGGCGCCGCGATGCAGCTCGACGTCGACTCGTACGACGAACTGGACAACGACGACCCGGCGAACTGGTGCGAGGCGACGATCGCGATGACCCCGGGCGCCGATCTGGGCACCTGGGGTGACGACAACGAGGAGTGCTTCACGCCGGGCGACGACGACACGGCCGGGGACGACGACACGGCGGGCGACGACGACACGGC
>CAZOYV010000065.1:28095-32840 GCA_964584075.1 uncultured Rickettsiales bacterium
CGGGCGACGACGACACGGCCGGGGACGACGACACGGCGGGCGACGACGACACGGCCGGGGACGACGACGCCACGGGCGACGACGACACGGCCGGGGACGACGACGGCGCCGAGGACGACGACGACGCGGGCGCCGAGCCGCCGTCGGACTGCCAGTGCCAGGGCGACCAGGCGCGCGCCGGCTGGGCGCACCCCGCGTGGGCGCTGGGGGTCCTGGCCCTGCTGGCCCTCCGCCGCGCCCGGCGCTAGGAGCCCGCCGGGCCGCCCCCCCCCGGGGACCCCGCGCGCCCGCGCTTGACAGGATCCGCGCACCCCGTACGATAGGCCGCGGATGCCCTGGAGATCACAGGGTTTTCGTACACTCCAGCTGCGAGCAGGAGGCGAGCATGGCGCGGACGACGGTGGGCGTGATCGGCGGCACCGGGCTGTACGACATCGAGGGCCTGGCGAACGTCGAGGAGATCCGGGTCGAGACCCCGTTCGGGGACCCCTCGGACGCCCTGATCTGCGGCGATCTCGACGACGTCAGGATGGTGTTCCTGCCGCGTCACGGCCGGGGACACCGGCTGCTGCCCACCGAGATCCCGTTCCTGGCCAACCTGTGGGCGATGAAGCGGGTCGGGGTCGAGTGGATCCTGTCGATCTCGGCGGTGGGCTCGCTGCGCGAGGACCTGGCGCCCGGGCACCTCGTGGTCGTCGACCAGTTCCTCGACCGCACGCGGTTCCGCGTCCCGAGCACGTTCTTCGGCGACGGGATCGTGGCCCACATCAGCTTCGGGGACCCGATCAGCACGCCGCTGGCCGACGTGCTCGAGGCCGCCGCCCGCGAGGAGGGCGCCACGGTCCACCGCGGCGGCACCTACGTGTGCATGGAGGGGCCGGCGTTCTCCACGCGCGCCGAGAGCCTGATGTACCGCAACCTGGGCGGGACGGTGATCGGGATGACCAACGTGCCCGAGGCCAAGCTCGCCCGCGAGGCCGAGATCGCCTACGCCACGCTGGCGCTGGTGACCGACTACGACTCGTGGCGCGAGAGCGAGGAGGCGGTGGGCACCGAGGAGATCCTCGCCACGCTGCGGGCCAACACCGCGATGGCCCGCCGGGTGGTGGCCCGCGCCGCGCCGCGGGTCCCGGCCGAGCCGGACCCCGCGGCCCACGACGCGCTGGCCGGGACGATCCTGACCGACCCCGAGCTGATCCCGGTCGAGCGCCGGGACGCCCTCGCGCCGATCATCGGGAGGTACCTGCGGTGAGCCGTTCCCTGGCCGTCCTCGCCCTCGTCGCGCTGGCGTCCTGCCTGCTCTCGGGCTGCGTCACCCGCGCCCGCGCCGAGAAGGCGCTGGGACACCAGCAGCTGGCGCAGGTGTACTTCGACGAGAACAACATCCCCGACGCGGTGGCCCAGCTCCAGGAGTCGATCCGGCTGAACCCGCACATCCCGGAGACGCACCACCTGCTGGCCAACTGCTTCTTCTCGCTGAAGCGCTACGACGACGCCGCCCGGGAGTACGGCATCGCGACCCGGCTGCGGTCGTCGTTCCCGGACGCGTACGTCAACTGGGGGGCGCTGCTGCTGGTCCAGGAGGACTGGGAGGGCGCCATCGCCAAGTTCGACGCGGCGCTGGACGATCCGACCTACCGCGAGGCGGGCCGGGCGCGCCACAACAAGGGCTGGGCGCTGTACCAGCTCGGTCGCTACGAGGAGGCGCGGGCGTGCTACGAGGGCGTCCTCGAGATCACCCCGATGTTCTGCCCCAGCGTCCACAACCTGGGGATGGTCGCCGAGGCCGAGGGCAAGCTCGACGAGGCCGAGCAGCACTACCAGCGCGCGCTGTCGTGCAGCGGCACCGATCTCAAGACGTGGATGGCGCTGGGCGAGCTGTACATCCGCCTTGACCGCCCCGACGATGCGATCGAGTATCTGGACTTCGTGATCGCCCACGACGAGGGCGGCCCGCTGGGCGCCGAGGCCGAGGGGCTGGTGGCCGAGCTGCAGGGCGGCCGCTCCGGGACCTGACCGGGACCGGCGGATGAGACGAGCAGAGCGGAGGAGCCGATGGACATCCTGTCGCGGACGCGCCTGCTCGACACCGTCCGGCGGCTGATCCGGCGCAACGCGCACAGCCACCTCGACCGGGTCGTGGAGAAGACCCAGCCCGCCGACGTGGCCCACATCCTGCCGCACCTCTCCGAGCACGACGCGCGGTTCTTCCTCAAGGTCATCGCGCTGGACGAGGAGCGTGCCGCCGAGGTGATCTCCAACCTCGAGGAGACCACCGCCGCGCAGCTGCTGCCGCTGCTGGACCAGGACACGCTGGTCAGGGTGTTCACGAAGCTGGCGTCGGACGACGCCGCCGACCTGCTGCAGGCGTTCCCCGAGGAGCTCGCCCAGCAGATCCTGGCGCGGATGAAGGGCGACGAGGCCGCCGACGTCGAGGAGCTGCTGCGCTACGGCCCCAAGACGGCCGGCGGGATCATGAACACCGAGTTCTTCAGCCTCAACCGCGACGTGTCCGCCCGCGAGGCGATCGCCGCGCTGCACGAGGCCGAGGACGCCGAGATGGTGTTCTACATCTACTGCCTCAACGAGGAGGGGCACCTGGTCGGGACCCTGTCCCTGCGCGACCTGCTGACCCACCCGCCGGACACGCCGCTGCGGGCGATCATGAACGCCGAGACGATCAAGGTCTCCCCCGACGAGGACCAGGAGAAGGTCGCGCGGCTGGTGGCGCGCTACGACCTGCTGGCGATCCCGGTGGTCGACGAGTTCAACAAGATGCTCGGGATCGTCACGGTCGACGACGTGATCGACGTGGTCCGCGACGAGGCCACCGAGGACTTCCTCAAGATGGTCGGCGCCGGCGACCAGGACATCATGGAGACGTCGATCCTGCGCTCGGTGGGGATGCGCGCCCCGTGGATGGGGCTGGCGGCCCTGGGCGGGATCGCCGGCGCGGCGCTGATCACCGGCTTCGAGGCCAAGCTCGAGGAGGTGGTGCTGCTCGCCGCGTTCATCCCGGTGGTGATGGGCATGGGCGGCAACGTGGGGATCCAGTCGGCGACGATCATGGTCCGCGGGATCGCCACCGGGCGCGTCGACATCCGCGGCCGCTGGAAGATGCTGTTCAAGGAGTTCCGCACCGGGCTGCTGCTGGCGGTGGTCGGGTCGCTGGGGGTCGGCGCCGCGGCGTTCCTGCTGGGCAAGTTCGATCCGCTGCTGGGGCTGGTCGTCGGCGGCGCGATCCTGTGCAACATGTGCCTCGCCGCGCTGCTGGGCAGCCTGGTCCCGCTGCTGTTCCGCAAGATCCACGTCGACCCCGCGGTGGCCACGGGCCCGATCATGACCACCTTCATCGACGTGATCGGGATCCTGGTCTACTTCGTGATCGCCACGGTGGTGCTGTCCCTTTGATCGACGAGACGGTGACCGCGGTGGTGCTGGGGTCGGTGGACCTCGGCGAGGCCGACCGGCTGGTCCACCTGCTGACCCGCGAGCGGGGCCGGGTCACGGCCCGCGCGCGGGGGGCCCGCAAGAGCCGCAAGCGCTATGGCGGGCGGCTGGATCGCTACGCGCTGGTGCGGGCCCAGCTCCGGGTCCGGAGGGACGGGGCGGCCATCCGCCGGGCGGCGATGGGGGAGGTGGACCTGCTGCGCCCGTTCCTCGGGATCCGCGACGACCTGCTGCGCACCGCGATGGCCGACCACCTCGTCGAGCTGCTCCGCGTCGCGACCCGCGAGGAGGAGCCCTGCCCGACCCTGTTCGGACTGGCGGTGCGCGCGCTCGAGGTGCTCGACGGCAGCCCCGAGCCGCCGGGGGAGGGCTGGCTGCGGGCCCTGCAGCTGGCGGTGCTGCGGGAGCTGGGGCTGGCGGTCGCCAGCGAGCGCTGCTGCGCCTGCGGGGAGGTGCTGGAGCGCTACCCCGCGGGGTTCTCCCCGGGCGCGGGGGGAGTGCTGTGCGCCGATCACGCCGGCGGCGAGCCGGACGGCACGCGGCTGTCGCGATCGGACCACGAGCGCCTGCGGCGGCTGGCCCGCGCCGATCTCTCCGATCCCGCGTCCGCACCACCGGTGGGCCGCGGTCTGCGGGGGCCGCTGGTGCGCTTCGCCGAGTACCACCTCGGCCGGCGGCTGCGCACCGCGGCGTTCCTCGATACCCTGCTGGACGAGGAGGCGCCGCGGGGATGATCTCCACCTGTCCGATCTGCGAGGGCGAGCACCTGGCGTCCACCTGCCGCTGGGCGATCGAGGACGCCACCTGGACCGCCGTGCGGGAGCCGGTGCCGCAGCTGTCCCGGGAGGACGAGGAGTCGCTGCGCCTCGCCGTGGCCGGGCGCGGGATGGCGCCGGTGGTGCGGGTCTCCCGGGCCTGCGATCGCGAGATCGAGGTCCTCGAGACCGTGGATCGCGACGAGGACCAGCGGCGCCGGCTGCAGCGCGCGCGCAAGCTGGTCCAGGCCCTGCGCGACCTGCGCGCCGGCCGCCACGGGGCCGCGGCGGTGGCCCTCGACGAGGCGGAGCAGACCCGCCCCGGGGACGGCTGGACCGCCGTGGTGCGCGGGTTCGCCGCGATGCTCGGCGACGTCCCGGAGCAGGCCGCCCGGGCCTTCGCCGACGCGTCGGCGGCGGCGGACGAGCCCGACGAGCGAGTCGGCGCCGCCCTGCTGGCGTGCCGCTGCGCGCTGGTGGCGGGGGAGCCCGGGCTGGCGCGGCGGCACCTGGCCGCGGTGGACGGGGTGCCGGCCCCCG